>DATLTU010000014.1:0-63812 GCA_035533415.1 Candidatus Limnocylindrales bacterium | reverse complement strand
AAACGACACCGCCGCCCGTGTTTTGATTTCCTTCCTTCGTTGTGGATAAAAATCATCGCGGCCAACGAGCAGCCGGTCTGGGACTCCCTTCGTTGGGGAGACGCAATCCCGCCCAGCAAGTGATAAGCATCTCCTGCAAGGGTCGCGGCGTCTGGATGTACCGCGAATGGCACTGCTCGGCGAATAACGGCTATAGCATCACTTTTGCCGAGTGAGCGCCTCCGCTTTCTCCTAGCCAACGGCCAGTGAGGACACCTATGCCGACAAGTTTTGTTTTTTTCCTGGTCCTGGTACAACTTCTGTCGCCCACGCCGCGACCGACGGCTGTGCGAAATCCTGTCGGCCCTCAGGCGAATCTCCACATGCGGGTGAAGAACTACACGTTGAACGCAGACAATTTTCTCGATGCCCTCACAAAGGTGGCAACGAAATTTCATGTTCCCATCGGAGTCCAATGGTCAGAAAACAGCGACACCAAGCGAAAAGTGTCTGCGTCTTGGGCGAACGTCGATGTCCAGCAGGTAATCCAACAACTGATCGGTGCCCATCCTGGCTATGAATTTGATGTGACGGATGGCGTGCTTCACGTCTTTCCTGAATGGACAAAATCGAACCGGCAGGATTTCGTGAACTTGAACCTCCCGAATTTTGTCGTTCGCAACCAGATGCCGGAGACGGCAACTCACCAGCTTCGCGACCTTGTCAAACTGAATGTTTCGCCCTCTCCTCTTCCCAAACCAGGCGTAGCCGGAGGGACAGGCTACAGCCAAGGAGCCGACGTAGGAGAGCAAAACATTAGCCTTCGGCTGCAGAATGTAACGGTACAAGAGGCGTTGGATAAGATCGCGCTCGCTTCTGACCGCAAGATATGGGTAGTCACATTCACGGACGAACCTCTAACGCCAACCGGATTCCGGCGAACCCGAACGCTCTGGATAAAAACCATCGCGTATAACGAGCAACCCGTCTGGGACTCACTCCGCTGGGGCGATGAAATCCCGCCCAGCAAGTGATATGCATCTCCCGTAAGAACTTGACCTGCGAATCGTAATTATGAACTGTCCGTGCAAATCGCGCGGACCCAGCGCTTCTTTTCATGAGGACCAAGCGGGACGCCCCCACAAGTACCGTGCCGAAAGCTGAGACCCTCTGCGCTCGTATATCAGCTCTCGGGATGTCGAAAGACGGCAAGTTTTCACTTCAGAGGGCGAACACATTTTTCCGATTTGATCCGTGTACCCACCGTGTACCTCAGTTCGGGGTTTTTGCAGGTTTTCTCCATTTTGTCGTTTCGTAGGATCAGTAAGTTACGCAGCATCAATCCTCCCGAGGGGTTCGACTCCCACCCCGGGTACCAAAAATCCTTCCAATGGAATTGTTTCCGTTAATGATTGCGCGGATAGAGGCCAGCTGCAGATGCTCAGGCCGGCCTGAGTTTCGAATTAGGCGAAACTCAGGCGCGGGAGAGCGATAGAGGTTGAGTTTTACTGCAAATGACCGCCGTGGTTATGGCCTCCGTCACGATTGTCACGGTCGTCGCCGCGAGGGTCGCGATCCCAGCCATTGTCCTGACGCCATTGCTGATCGCGCCCATTCCACCACTGGTGGTACGCGGTGTAGCAGCGCTCGCGCTGCGCGCGAAGTTCCATCCACGCGTGATTCGCCTGGCGGCTGTGGTTGCCATGCTCGCGCATTTCTTCCGTGAGCCTGCCTTCGGCTTTTTGCGTGCGTTGCTGGCACTTTTCCATGCCTTTGCGGTCTCGTTCCTGGCCTTGGCGGTTCTGATCGTCCTGCCCATGCGCAATTTGAGGAATCGCAACGCCGGTAAACAGCACAAGCAAGCCCAGCGTTGAAATTGCGAGAGCCGCCCTCTTGATTTTTGTGGAAACGTAATCTCGGGTAACGCTCATCGATCTCTCCTATAAGTTAAGTTCTCGGCGGCTGGTGACGAGTACGGCTTGGAAACTTCGAGGGCGTGCGGCGATGAACTATCTCGCCGGAACGTCAATTCGAACGGGTGAGCTTTCCGTGGCCTGGCAGCCCATTTCCTGCCAGCCCATTTATCGTCCCATCGTCGCCCAGCGAACGGCGAAAAGATATAGGGATAAGTCCCCATATTGGCTGAGGAAAGTCAGTACGCCGTTTTGGCACGCGCGCGCCCGAGCGGTGGTATGTGGTGAGCGCAGCCTCCGGCGCTTGGGTATTCGTTAGGCGCTGCACGCATTTCCATGGGTGGATTCGTTCGTTGTAACGCGAAAGGGCCGCGGATCGTCTGTTGCATTGCGTCCTTAAATACTAGGGCCTGCTGCGCCCGATGCGGGTGTTTGTGTACACCGGTTGATGCGAACCAAAATCACTGCGGTATTCATTTTTCGGCGCGAATGGAGTATACATACGCGTCTTCTACAATCATTTGAGCAAGAGGTGACATTGTGAACGCACGGCGAGTTTTCGTTTTTTCAGTTTTCCTGTGTCTCTGTTGCCCGTTGGGCGCGTCTCCATCTCAAAAATCAAAAAAGAAGGCGCAGAAAGAACCGGCGCGGCAATCCGCGAAACACGAAGAACGGAAGCCGACGGATCGGATGGCCGCGGCCACGTTCTCCGGACTCGCGCTGCGTTCCATTGGACCCGCGATGATTTCCGGGCGCATCGTGGCGCTCGCCGTGGATCCGACGAACCGCGCGCACTATTACGTCGGCGCGGCGTCCGGCGGTGTGTGGGAAACGAAGAACGATGGCGGGACATGGAAGCCAGTGTTCGATCACGAAGGCGCATATTCAATTGGGGCGCTGGCGATCGATCCGCGAAATCCCTCCGTTGTGTGGGCCGGCACGGGAGAAGCCAACAGCCAGCGCAGTGTTGCCTATGGCGATGGAATTTACCGTTCGGATGACGGCGGAGCGAGTTGGAAAAACATGGGGCTCAAGGATTCGCAGCACATCGGCCGGATTGTCATCGACCCGAAGGATACGAACACGGTTTATGTCGCGGCCGCGGGGCCGCTGTGGAACGGCGGCGGTGACCGCGGACTTTACAAAACCACGGACGGCGGGAAAACGTGGGCGAAGATTCTTTCCGCCGGTAAGTACACCGGAGTGGGAGACGTCGCGATGGATCCGACCGATCCCGATGTTCTCTATGCAGCTACGTGGCAGCGCGAGCGAAAAGCATACGCAATGATCGACGGCGGACCGGAAAGCGCGATCTACAAGTCGACCGACGCGGGCAAGACCTGGACAAAACTAACGCGAGGCCTGCCTAAGGTTGACATGGGCCGCATCGGATTCGCGATTTCTCCCGCGGATCACAATGTGGTCTACGCGGAGATCGAAGCCGCGGATCACAAGGGCGGCATTTTCCGTTCGACCGATCGAGGAGCGACGTGGCAGCGCCGGACGCCGTTCAGCGCGCAGGGCATGTACTACGGGCAGCTCACGGCGGACCCGAAGAATGTGGACCGGCTGTACATCATGAACGTGATTTTGATGGTCTCCGACGACGGCGCGAAGACCGTCCATCCGCTCGGCGAAAAATGGAAGCACGTCGATAATCACGTGATGTGGATCGATCCGAACGATCCGAATTACATGCTCGTGGGTTGCGACGGCGGCCTCTACGAGAGCTACGACCGCGCGAAAAATTGGACATGGAAGGCGAATTTGCCGCTCGCGCAGTTTTACGATGTCTCCGTGGACAACGCGAAGCCGTTTTACTTCGTCTACGGCGGCACGCAGGATAATTTCTCCGTCGGCGGACCTTCGCGCACCACAAGCGCCGCCGGAATCACCAACGGAGATTGGTTCGTGACGTCGGGCGGCGACGGGTTTCATTCGCAAGCCGACCCGCAAGATCCCAATACGGTTTACGCCGAATCGCAATATGGCGGCTTGGTGCGTTATGACCGCGCCACAGGCCAGCAAAAAGGAATCCAGCCGCAAGAGGCCGCGGGCGCGCCGCCGCTGCGCTGGTGGTGGGATTCACCGCTCATCATCAGCCCTTTCTCGCACACCCGGCTTTATTTCGGCAGCAACATTTTGTTTCGTAGCGACGATCGCGGTGACAACTGGACGGCGATCAGCCCGGATTTGAGCCGCCAAATCGATCGCAACACCCTGCCTATAATGGGCAAAGTGTGGGGTCCGGATGCAGTGGAGAAAAATGCGTCCACGTCGGCCTACGGCGAAATCGTCACGATCTCGGAATCGCCGCTGAAGGAAGGCGCAATCTTCGTGGGAACCAACGACGGCCTGATTCAGTTCACGCCGGATGGAGGCAAGACATGGCAGAAACATGGAACGTTTCCCGGTGTGCCCGACCGCGCATTTGTCACGCGCGTGGTTGCTTCGAGCCACAACGTGAACACGGTGTATGTCGCGTTCGACAATCACAAGAACGGCGATTTTCATCCGTATCTGCTAAAGAGCACGAACAACGGTGATACGTGGACATCGATTTCCTCGAATCTTCCCAAGAATGGCGCGGTGCTGGCTTTCGCGGAAGATCCCGTGGACGGGAATCTTCTGTTTGCCGGCACGGAGTTCGGCCTCTATTTCAGCGTGAATGGCGGCGAGAGGTGGATTCAGCTCACCGGCAACTTCCCTGTGATTTCCGTCCACGACTTGGAAATTCAGAAACGTGAAAACGACTTGGTGGTCGCGACGTTTGGCCGCGGCTTTTACATCCTCGACGACATGAGCGCGCTCCGCAATTTGAAACCGGACGAGCTCGAGCAGAAGAGCATTCTGTTTCCCGTGCGCAAGGCGCCGATGTATATCCAATCCGAACGCGTGGGACTCCGTGGAAAGGGCTTTCAAGGCTCCGCATTTTTTACCGCTCCGAATCCGCCGTATGGCGCGACGCTCACGTACTATCGCAAAAGCAAGCTGCTGACCAAAAAAGAGCAGCGCGAGAAGGCCGAAAAAAACGCGGCAAAAGAAGGGAAGACCTGGCCCTATCCGACGGCTGCCGAATTTCGCGCCGAGGCTGAAGAACCGCCGCCTTCTTTGTTCTTCACCGTTTCCGACTCGTCCGGCAACCCCGTGCGCCAGATCCCGGCGACCAATGCGCCTGGCTTTCATCGCGCCACGTGGGATTTGCGCTATCCGGCGACGGCTGTTCCTTCAAAGCCGCCCACTCCAGAGCAAAGGATTTTTTCGCCGGGCGCATATCGCGGGCCGCTCGTGATGCCCGGCACGTACACGGTGACATTATCGAAGCAGGTGGATGGCGTGGTGACGCAGCTTGCCGGGCCGCAATCGTTTGACGTATACGCGCTGGGCGCGGGAGCCATGAAGCCCGGGGATCAAGCGTCGCTTGCGGAGTTCCAGCAGCAGGTCGCGCATCTCTACAGCGCGCTCTATGGGGCGCTCGAGACGGCGAATAGCGTTAACTCCCGCCTCGACGTAATCACGCGCGCACTCGAACAAGCTCCCGCCGCGTATCCCAAACTGATCGCGCAAGCCGACAGTCTGCGGCAGATGAATAACGGCATTCTTCGCACGCTGCGCGGCGACAACGTCATGCGCGCGCGGGGCGAAGCGGTTCCGGAGTCCATCGAGGAACGCGTGGGGACCATCATGGATAGCGAGCGCATGTCCACATCGCCTCCAAGCGGCACCGACCGCCAGGATTACCAGATCGCGTCGCAGGAATTTGCCCCGGTGCTCGCAAAACTGCGCAATCTGGTTCAGGTTGATCTCGTGAAGCTGCAAAAGGCGATGCAAGACGCCGGCGCGCCGTGGACGCCGGGAACAATTCCCAACTGGCCCGAGAAATGAGATTGTCGCGCTTACGTGCGAGCCAGCCATGAATTTATTTTTTCGCCGGAGCTTTTTCGTGCGGCTCCGCTTCTTTCGCACAGGAGGAATCAAATGCGTGTAGCGTCTCGTGTTCGTCTGTTCATTTCATTGGCGGCTCTTCTGATTTGCGCACTCGCGGCGGACGTGCCGGCCGCGGCGCAAACGCTTGGCAAGGATTCGCTGGCGGGAATGAAGTGGCGGCTGGTGGGTCCGTTCCGCGGGGGCCGCGCGGAAGCGGTCGCGGGCGTTGCCGGCAATCCCAGTGTCTTTTACTTCGGAGCCGTAGCTGGCGGAGTGTGGAAGACAACTGACGCCGGCTTGACGTGGAAGCCGCTCTTCCAGCACCAGGCGGTTTCCTCCATCGGCGCGATTGCCGTGGACCCGCAAGACCCGAACGTAATTTACGTCGGCACCGGCGAAGAAGCGCTCCGAGGCGATATCTCCTACGGCGACGGCATGTACAAGTCCGTCGATGGCGGAGCGACGTGGACGCATATCGGCCTGGATGATACGCGCCACATCGCCAAAATTCTGATCGACCCGCACGATCCCAATATTATTTTCGTGGCGGCGATCGGCCACGCTTGCGGACCCAATGCCGAGCGTGGCGTGTTCCGTTCGACGGATGCCGGTAAGACGTGGCAGAAAGTTCTTTACAAGGACGACAAGACAGGCGCGGTCGACCTGACATTCGCAGTGCAAAATTCGCATGTGCTCTACGCCGCCATGTATCAGGAGCTGCGCACGCCGTGGGGTTTCACGAGCGGCGGACCCGGCAGCGGCATTTATAAATCCGTGGACGGCGGCACGACGTGGAAACAACTCAAAGGCCACGGGCTGCCGGACGGAGTGCTTGGACGCATCGGAATCGCCGTGGGCGCGGACCAGGAGCGCGTGTACGCGTTGATCGAAGCCAAAAAGGGCGGGCTCTACCGCTCAGACGATGCGGGCGCCTCGTGGCATTTCGTCACGGGCGATCATCGCTTCCGCCAGCGCGCCTGGTACTTCACGAACATTTACACGGATCCCAAGAACACCGACACGCTCTATATTTTGAATACGGGAATGTACCGCTCGACCGATGGCGGCAAGACATTCCAAACCATCCCCGCGCCGCATGGCGATCGTCACGACCTGTGGATCGATCCCACGGATACGTCTCGTATGATCGAAGCCGATGACGGCGGCGCGACGATTTCGGAAGATAACGGACGAACCTGGAGTACGGAGAATAATCAGCCGACTGCCGAGTTTTATCATGTCGCGACGGATGACCGATTCAATTACTACATCTATGGCGCACAACAGGACAATTCCACCGTCGCCATTGCCAGCCGCAGCGACTCTGGCGCCATCATCGACAAGGATTGGTATGACGTGGGCGGCGGCGAAAGCGGCTTCGTGGTGCCCAATCCCAAAAATCCAAATATCGTTTACGCCGGTTCGTACGATGGCCTGATCACGCGTTACGACAAGGCCGACGGCCAGGAGCAGGACATCAGCGCGTGGCCGCTTAATCCCATGGGATGGGCCCCGGCGACCCTGAAATACCGCTTCCAGTGGACCGCTCCGATCATGATGTCGCCATTCGATTCGAACACGATTTATCATGGCGCGCAGGTGCTCTTCAAAAGTACCGACCAGGGCCAGAATTGGACGGTCATCAGTCCGGACCTGACGCGCAACGACAAAAGCAAACAAGTTTCCTCGGGCGGCCCGATCACGCAGGACAACACCAGCGTCGAATATTACGACACGATTTTCGCCGTCGCGGAATCTCCGCTCGCGCGCGGATTGATCTGGGTCGGAAGCGACGATGGGCTGGTTCACCTGACACGCAACGGCGGGAAGTCGTGGTCCGACGTGACTCCAAAGAATCTGCCCGGCTGGAGCCGCATCGACACCATCGAGCCTTCACCGCACGCTGCGGGCACGGCATATCTCGCGGCCGATCGCAGCCGCTGGGATGATTACCATCCTTATCTTTACAAGACAAACGACTATGGCAAGACGTGGACGAAAATCACCAACGGGCTTCCGGATAACGTCTTCACCCATGTGATTCGCGAGGATATTAAGCGCAAAGGCTTGCTCTTCGCCGGCACGGAAACCGGAATTTATGTTTCATTCGACGACGGCGCGCAATGGCAATCGCTCCAGTTGAATTTGCCGACCGTGCCCGTTCACGACATGACCATTCACGGAAACGATTTGATCGTCGCCACGCATGGCCGCGCGTTCTGGAGCCTCGACGACATCACGCCGCTGCGTCAGATGAATTCAACCGATACCAGCGCCGCCGCGTATTTGTTCAAGCCCGAAACAGCATATCGTTTCGGCGGCGGACATTTCCGGATTCCTCCCGGCTTCGCGGCCGGTGAAAATCCGCCTTCGGGAGCCGTGATCGATTATTCGCTGAGCACTGCGCCGAAAGATCCCATCACCCTCGAGATTTTGGATGCCAAGGGGAAAGTAATCCGGAAATATTCCAGCAAGAAGAAGGCCGCTGCACGGCCGGGCGGGTTTTCATTCTTCGGCGGCGAACCGGCAAAGCTGCCCGCGAAGGCGGGACTGAACCGGTTCGCATGGGATTTGCGGTATGCGCCGCCCAGCATCGTGCCGGGAGCTGTTTCTTGGGGAGGAAGGCCCGTTGGCCCGCTCGCTGTCCCGGGAAACTATCAGGTGAAGTTGACCGTGGCGGGAACAAGCTACACGGAGCCGTTGAAACTCGACGAAGATCCGCGCATTCAAGTCTCCGCTGCGGATTTACAGAAGCAGCTTGATTTCAGCCTGCAAATTCGCGACCGCATCACGCAGGCCCATGACACGGTGAATCAGATTCGCGAGATTCATGGACAACTCACCGCGCTCGAAAAGCGGCTTGCCGGAAATCCGAAATCGAAGGCCACGGCCGATGAGGCGAAGGATCTTGACAAGAAATTTACGGCCGTCGAGGACGCGCTGATTCAGGTCAAGTCGAAGAGCGGCGAGGACCCGCTCAATTTCCCGATCATGATCGCGGATCAGTTGATGGCTCTCGATGGAACGGTGGAAAGCGCAGACACGGCGCCAACGCAGTCGTCACGTGTCGTATTTGATCTGTTAAGCAAGCAGCTCGACACGCAACTGGCAACGTATCGGCAGCTCAAAGACAAAGACCTCGCCGATTTCAATAAAAAGGTTCGCAGCGAGGATGTTCCGGCGATCTCCGTATCTTCACCAAGCGGAGACGCTGGCGAAAGTGCTTCAAAATAGTTCACGCAGCATTTGATTCGGCAGCCAAGGGCCGCGCAAATCTCTTCTTCGTTGCGCGGCTCTTTTTCTTCGGACAATTTTCCTCCACTCCTTGAGGCAGCGCCGCGCCT
Organism: Candidatus Limnocylindrales bacterium; assembly: GCA_035533415.1. Lineage (GTDB taxonomy): Bacteria > Acidobacteriota > Terriglobia > Acidiferrales > UBA7541 > DAHUXN01. Next base: position 54,649 of record DATLTU010000014.1, on the reverse strand, counting down.
GTCGTATCATTTCGAACCAGATGGCAAACGCTAAAGAACCTATTTGGAAGCCGGCCACGCATTGGATTGGCTCCGGGGGTGGCTGGCTGCTTCGCCATGTCGTCAGCGCCCTGGCCGCAACACGCATCACGCCCAACGTGCTGACCGTGATTGGCATGGTGGTGAACGTCTGGGCTGCGGTGCTATTTGCGTATGGCGAATTTCGCGGCGCGGCTGCGGTGCTTTTCCTGGCCGGTTTTCTCGATATGGCCGATGGCCAGGTGGCGCGGCGCGCAGGCCGCGTGACCGCGTTTGGCGCGTTCCTCGATTCCACGCTTGACCGCTATTCCGATCTTGGCCTGTATATGGGGCTGGTTGTTTATTACACGCTGATCGGCCGGCCTTTTTACATGGGGCTTGCGGCGGTCGCCATGGCCAGTTCGTTTATGGTCAGCTACGCGCGCGCGCGCGCCGAGTCGCTGATCCCTTTGTGCAAAGTCGGTTTTTTGGAACGGCCCGAGCGGCTGGTCTTGCTGATTCTGGGCGGCGCGTTTCGGCGCATGGCACCCGTGCTGTGGGTGATTGCCACGCTGTCGACGCTGACGGTAATCCATCGCGTGGTTTACACTTGGCAGGAAATTCGCGCCGGGCGATTGATCCCCGGCAGCCGCGAATCGTTCTAGCCGTTTTTTGTTCCGGCCGGACGCGCGACGTGCTCGTCGAGTGGCGCCGAAACAATGGCGTGGACGCGATCCCTCAACTCTTCCACCTGTTCCTTCGGCATCCCCATCGTCTCAATCGTGTCGTGTAAATAGACGGTAATTTTCCCGGGATAGAGCATCCAGTCGCCCGTGCGATGAAAATCATAAGAGCCGACGATGCTCATCGGCACGATCGGCACGCCGAACTTGATCGCCAGCCGGAAGACCCCTTTCTGAAAAGGTTTCATGCGCCCGTCGCGCGTCCGCGAGCCTTCCGCGAACGCGATCAGACTCGTTCCTGAATCGAACGACTGCTTCGCCCGGCGCACCATTTCCTCCAGGCTGGCGCGGCTGCGATCGTCTTCGCCGGGCACAGGCACGTTTCCAAAGCGCCCCATCATCCATCCGTAGGCAGGAATTTTGAAATGCGACGCCAGCTCAAAGCCGCGCACGAATTGCGGAATCGCGGAGTAGATGACGAACGGGTCAAAAAGGTTTACGTGGTTGCACACAAACAGGCTGGTGCGCGCGGGATCAAAACCCGGCGAGCGGCGCACTTCGAATTTCACTCCGGCAAGCCGCAGAATGTTGCGAAAGAAAATGCGCTGCGGGCGGTCGTTCTTCCGCGGATCGATCACCATTCCCAGCGCGACGAGCAGCGAGCACAGCACGAAAAAATGCAGGCCGCTCACGGCCCACAGTAAGGCAGCGCGCACTTTCAGGTAAACGGATTTCATGCCAGAATGTCCAGTGCGCCCGGAAGCACGTCCAGATGCTCGCATTGCAGGTGCAGACTTTCGCCGTCGATCATCACCGTCACTGGCGCATCAAGTGAAAATTCAATTTCGCGTACCGCCGCCCGCGAAGCAAGCGGATGCTCGATGTGCGTTCCGTCAAAAAGCGTGTGAAGATTGCAAAGCAATCCGATGCGTCCAATCGGCCCCCAGCGAACATATTCAATCAAACCGTCGCTCGAATCGGCGTTGGGAGCGATCATCATTTTGCCGCCCGTGAATTTGCTGTTGTTGAAGGCAAGAAACAAGCAGCGACGCCGGTCGAATTCCGCGGCGCCATCAGCGCGCAATGGAAACGCGCGGCGGTCCAGGCGCGCGAGGCACGTCAGTACGCCTAGAATGTAGCCGAGCTCGCCCCAGCGCTTGAAGTGGCGATTCGTGATGTCCGCTACATCCGCGGCAAAACCCAGCGTCAGTAAATTGATGTAATGCAGTTCGCCCTCGGCATGTTTCAGGCGAATGACATCGCACGGGCTGCGCTTGCCGTTCACGATAGCGTTTGCCACAGTGCCGACATCCTCCGCCTGGCGATGATCGCGAAAATCGCGCAGAAAGGAATTCCCGGTTCCCAAAGGTAAAAAGGCAAGCGTGCGGCGGTCGCCCGCGCCGTCGCTGGGCAAAGGGAAAATGCCGTTCACGATTTCGTACGATGTGCCGTCGCCGCCAACGGCGAGAAAATTTCGATAGCCCAGCTTTTGCGCCTCGCGCACCAGCTCCACCGCATGGCCTGCGGCGTGAGTCTCCGCAACATCGATTGCAACGCCCGCGGACCGTACGCGATCGAGCGCCGCGGGTGCGAGCTTTTCGCAGCGCCCGCCGCCCGCCGCAGGATTCACAATCGCGAGAAAACCGGTCTTCACGCAAACTCCCTTACACGGAAACCATCGCGGAACGATCCATGGAGCCACGAATCTCTTCCGCCAAAACGTCGCGCTTGATTTTCAGCGAAGCCGTGCGCGGAAAATCGCGCCTCCAAACCAACATACCGCTGACGCGCTTGAAATCCGGCAAGAGGCGATTCCGCTCGGCGACTTGTGAGCGCAGCACATCGGCGAATTGCGCGGCGTCGTCGAAACGCATCACCAGAACCAGTTGCTCGCCAGTCATCGTGCGCTGCGGCCAGACGTAATTTGCCGCGAAGATGCAGAATTCCTTCACGGAAATTCCCTCGAACGCACGCTCGATATCTTCGGGATAAATATTTTTTCCGCCCGCGGTGACGATCATGTTTTTTCTGCGACCGAAAAGCTGCAGATGTCCCATCGCGTCGATCCGGCCCAGATCACCGGTCATCAGCCAGCCATCCACAATCGTCGCGGCGGTCATCTCCGAATCGTCGAGGTAGTGCGACATTATGGTCTTGCTGCGTGCGGCCACTTCTCCCACGCCTTCCGCATCAGGATTCATAATGCGCACTTCCGTCCCCGGCAGCGGCTTCCCGACCGTGTCCGAGCGAAACGGCTTGAAATCATTTAGCGTGATCACCGTGCCGGCTTCCGTCAGTCCGTAGCCGTTCCCCACTGGAATGCCGAGGTCGTAAAAAAACTGGAGCGTCGCGGGCTCGGTAAACGCGCCGCCAACAAAAATAGCTCTTAATTGTCCGCCGAACGCTTGATGGACATTCGCCAATAGCAACCGACTCAGCCGAAGATGCGGCCTGCGGCGGGTGCATGCACGATTCAAAGCGATGAGCCGGCCAAGCATGCGGCGGCGCGGCGCCGGCAGTGCGTCGAATCGCAGGCGCATGGCTCGTTCGAGGCTTTTCAAAATCATGGGCACAAGCGTTACATACGTGATGTGGTAGCGCGTGAACGCGTCGCGGATGAATTCGGGACGCAGCGTCCGCAAATGCACAACGGTGGCGCCGCAAACAAATGGCCCAATGAAGCCGATCATGAAATCGATCGCGTGATTTGTCGGAAGAATGCTCAGGTAACGCACGCCGGGCCAGAAGGGGAAAAGCGATGTGAGCGCACCGCACTGCTCCAGATAATTCCCGTGCGTCATCACGCAACCTTTGGGCCGTCCGCCGGTACCCGAGGAATAAACGATGGACGCCCAGTCGTTTCGTGCGCGCTCGACAAATACCGGATCGCCGGTCTTGCGGAACTCTTCCCAGCGCTTCGCGCCGTGCAACTCCGCGTTGGCGGGCACTTCGGTGACAATGGCTGTTTTCAACCCTGACTTCGCAAAACCTTCACTTTGTGTGATGGGCCGCCACAAATGATATTCGGCAATGAGAATATCGGCCTTGGAATGCGCGAGGAGCTGCAAATGCTCAGGCGCGGTCAGCTTGTAATCGAGCGGCACAAGCACGCCGCCGCAATAAAGAATTGCGTAGGCGGAAATCAACCACTTCCACTGATTCGTCATGATGATCGCGGCGCGAGACCCGGCGGTGAAGCCCGAATCTTGCAGTGCGCGCGCCAGCGGCAGCGCCGCCTCCTTGAACTGCCGGTAGGTAAGGCGGCAATTCTCGCGTTCGCGGTCCGCCTCAATCAGGCACACGTCATCGGGCCAGCGGTCGAGCGCGGCGCGCAAGGCTGCGCCCAGCGAGGGATATTTGCGGAGATCCAGCATCACAAACGCGCTTGGATGCGCGCGGCCAGCGTGCGGAAATCGCTCACGCCCTGGAGTTCATAGTCCGGCAGCTCAATCTTGAAATGATTCTCGATTCGTGTCAGCAAATCGAGCGCCTGCAAGCTGTCGATGCCCAGCATTTTAAAAAAATCATCGTCGGGAGAAAGCTGCGCGCGCGGAACCTTCGAATGGCTCGCCGCCAGCCGCAGAACTTCCTCCGTGACTTCGTCAAGCGATGGCATAGGCCCCTTTTGTAACGCAATGCAGTGCGGCGCAATGGGCGCCGCTCCTCCGCATTATATCGCGCGGCTTCTTTTTACTTCAGGCATTGATGAAGCCAGCCGTCCCAGCGCGTGAGCGCGTCGATTTGCGCGCGCCGCCGCTAAGTTGGGAATCCGAAACCAACGATCACGGCAAGTACGGCATTGTATCCTTGCTTTCCACGAATTTCCGCAAGCTCTCTTCCACGGCGGGACGGTTGAAAAGCTCGCAGAAAAGCTCAATTTCACGTCGGAGGTCTTCATACGGAACCGGCTTGATGAAACGTTTCGCGGCAACCGCCGTGTCGCGGTCGAATTTGTGAATTTGCGCGGCGGTCGCCCGAGCCGCGCGCAACGCCTCGCCTTCAGCAGTCACCTGGCTGACAAGTCCAATCGTTTGCGCCTTCGCCGCGCCGAAGCTCCGGCCAGTCAGCAACAGGTCGCGCACCACTCCATTGCCGAGGTCGCGCTTCAGCCGCGGAATTCCGCCGAATCCGGGAATCAATCCGAGGCGCAGCTCCGGGAAGCAGAAGCGCGCCATTTTGTCGGCGATGATCAAATCGCACGCCAGCGCCAGCTCGAAGCCCCCGCCAAACGTGACGCCATGCACTGCCGCAACCGTCGTCACTGGCGCGGCGTCAATTGTATTGAGCACCCCGTGAATGCGCTGCAAAAAATCGCGGACGCCGGCGATTCTTTCGTCGGCGGGCAGCGGCTGCGAACGGCGATGGAGTTCGCGAAGATCAGCGCCCGCGCTGAATCCGGCGGGCAGGCTGCTGTAAATAATCAACGCGGCCGCGGCTTTGCCTTCGGATTCGAAAGCTCTCGCAAAGCTCTCGAGCTCCTCGAGCGTCGCCAGCCCAATTTCGTTGCACGGCTCGCGATGCAGCTTCAGCTCAATCACCGCGTTCGTGCATTCCCAGGAAAGTGTTTGGCCCTTGACACTCTTCATGCGTTCCGTTTCCGATAGAGCTCTTCGATCTGGCTCTTCATGTGCGCAGTGATTGCTTCGCGCTTCAATTTGCCCATCGCCGTCAGCAATCCGTTCTCGATTGTGAAGGGCTGGCGTTCAAGATGGAAGACGCGAATTTGCTTGTAATGCGGCAAATGTGAATTCATTTTGTCGATGGCCGCTGAAACATCTGCCTCACTTAGGCCGGAATTTGCCGTGGTGGTCACGATCGCCGCCAAATAGCTGCGCGTGTTGCCCACCAGCGCCACTTGCTGCGCTTGCGGCAGCAGGCTGGCCAGCTCATCTTCCATGGGCTCAGGCGCGATATTGTGCCCGGAGTTCAGAATAATCAAATTCTTAATTCGGCCCGTGATTTTCCAGTGGCCGCGCGCGTTCACTTCGCCACGGTCGCCGGTATGAAACCAGCCATCGCGAAGCGCCGCCGCTGTTTCTTGCGGCCGGTTCCAGTAACCCGAAAAGATATTCGGCCCGCGCACAAGGATTTCCTCGTTTTCGCCAATCTTCATTTCGATTCCCGGGATTGCCGGACCGACGTAACCCGGCTCAACGAACGCCGGATCGTCCATCGTGCAAATTGCCGTCGTTTCAGTCAAGCCGTAGGCTTGCAGAACGGGAATGCCCAGCATCATGAAAAATTTCTGTGTCTCAACGGAAAGCGGTGCTGACCCGCAAATCAGCGCATTCAACCGCGGCCCGATTCCCTTGCGCATCGCCGGAAAGATCAGCGCATTCGCGAACGCCAACCAGATGTCGTCGCTGAGATTTGCTTCGTTGGTTCCGCGCCGCAGGTGAGCGGATCTCGCCCGCTGGAACATCGCCGCGATCCATCCGCCGCGGCCGCGAATTTGCTCTTCGATCTTCGTTCGGACGCGTTCGAGCAGCGCCGGCACATTCAAGAAATAATTCGGCGCCGCTGTACGCATTTCATCGGCAAGTTTCGTCAGGTCCGTCGAGAGCGAAAGCACGCTATTTCGTGAAAGAGAGCTCAAGAGCGAAATCCACGATGCGGCAAAATTGAACGGCGTCCAGTGGAATACCTGTTCCGGCGTGTTTCGCGTCCCCATTAATTCGTCGAGGCGCGCCGTGGTACACAAGAGCATGTGATTGATGTTGGCGGCGGTCAGCACAACGCCTTTCGGCTCGCCGGAAGTTCCCGAAGTGTAAATGATCGTCACGGGATCGGAATCGAGCAGCGTTTTTGGCGGCGAAGCCGGCACGGCCGGCGCGGCGAACACGTCATCGAAGAGCGAAGTCGCGGGTGCTTCGGAGAGCGCATGAAGCAGCGCATCCCGCAGCTCCCCGCTTTCGCAGCAGACTCGCGCCGCGCCGCTGTCGCGCACCATCACGGCAAGTTCCGCGGCGGCCTGGCGCGCGTATAACGGCACAACGATGACGCCCTCAGCCATCAGCGCTAGATCGAGCGCGGCCCAGCGAATGCTGTTCGGAGCGAGCAGCGCGCACCGCGCTCCCTTCTTGAGCTCCGCCGCCGCAACGAACCCGCGCGCTTTCGCGATCAGCGCCAGTAATTCGCTCGCCGTGACGCCGGTGATTTCTGGCACTCGGATTTCTTGCAGTACCGCCGCGTCGCCCGCTTTCTCAAGGCGCACGAAAATCCGCTCGAGGAAGTTCATGCGCCGTAGGTCTCGATCAGCTTTTGGAGATTCGGTCTCAGCGGCGGCAAATACTCCTCCCAGGTGAGCCAGCCACTCCGCAGCGGAAACTCCGGATAGCGCTGCGCCACAAACTTCTCGAAGTACATGCCCATCCGCGACATCAGCCGTAGATTCTGCGCCACCGTGCGACCGATTCCTTCGCGCACGGTTTCTTTCTCGCGGCAAAGCATCTCCAGTGCATCGAAGAGCTTCGCTTCCAATTCCGGATCGTCGACAGTCAGCAGCAAATGATTATGTCCGCGCTGGCGCATCAAATTGCGGATGCGCTCGTCCATTGTGACGCCCAGCGACGGCACGCCAGCGGGCATTGACGTGACGATCGCGTGATAGCGCGACGACGCCATCAAATGGCACACGCGCAAAATACTCACGATCTGGTACATGTCATATTCGTCGGAGCAAAACACCGGCACGCGGCCGCCGAGTTGCGCCGCGAACCGCTCGCACGCATTTCGATCGAGCATCTCCATGCCCACGCAGACCAGAAATACGGGATGCTCCTTGCGAAACCGGCCAATTGCCCCGGCAAACGCGGAAATATATCGCGAATACGCTGCCTCGACTTGGCGCCCGGACTTGTGAAAATAAATCGAGCGGTAATGGCTTTCTTTGTATGCGCCGGTCAGCGTTCGCACGGTGGCTTTTGCAATCGACGCCTTCACCGGCCACCAGAACGGATTGATCGGGCACGCCACCAGCACAGGCGTTCGGCCGTCCCATCCCGCGTCGCGCAATACTTTTTCGCCGTATTCCGGACCGCGCGGCTCAAACGTCCACGCCGTGTCCGTGCCCAGTTCCGTCGAAATACCCAGCTTGCCCAGCAGCGCTTGCGATTCTTCGCTTCGCGTGATGACGACCGAATCCTTGCAGTAGCGCCGGCACATTTTTTCGACGATCGGGTCCATGTAACCCGCTTCCGCGCCATACCCGATCGAAAGCCGGTTCTGCGCCGAGGCCAATCCAAGCGATCCGATCATCATCGTTGCGAGCGCATTCGCGAATTTGCTCTTGAACATCGATCCTTCGCACGCTACTACGCCGTGATACCGCGGCACTTCACGATTCAGAAACGGAGGAAACACGTCGGGCAGCCGCACTTGGCGCGCTCCAGCGAAATAGCCGCGAGTCAGATCGAAATTCTGCGTCATCACGGCGAGGTCGATATTTTCATCGCCCAGCACGCGCCGCACCTGGCGCACAATTTCCTCGACGCGCAAATCCGAGCCGGTGTTGCGCGCGCCGCAATAGCACGCGAACAGCAACCCCAGTTTCTCTCCCGGCCGCCAGCTCTTGCCGCGGCCAAGCATCCAGGAAAGTTTCGCAAGCTCGATGGAACCCGCCACCCACGCTTCGAGAAATAGATCCATCATCGCGGAATTTCCTGCGGAGCGGGCGGCGCGGTTTCGCGCGGCCAGTCTGCGTACGGATAGGCGAAGTGATTGTCACGGCTGAACTTCAGCAGTGGAAAGCAATACTGCGAGAATGGCGCTGGCTTGCGTCCCATTTCCGCGACGATGCGCGAATTGTCGAATACCGTGTTCCATGTCAAATAAGGAAGAAACACTTTGAGCAGGGTGGCCAGTTTTCCCGCGTTCCCGAAACGTCCCGAGAAAACATTTACCATCCCCTGCGTGGAGCGCTCGAGCGACGGCAGAAAAACAGGCGCGCTCTTGCCCTGCGCTTCCGCTAGCGGACGCGTCAATTGCAAATACGTTTCGGAATCGCCTCCGGAAGATAAATGATAAATTTCATGCGCGGGATTCTCTTTCAGGTGCAATGTCGCAATCGCGCTGGCCACATAGTCGGCGGGCACTATGTCCACGCGGTCCGCGGGACGAAAAGGCAGTGCCGGCAGTCCAGCCAAAAACGCGAATGCCTTCACCATCTCGAACTGATTCGTCTCCGGCCGGCGGCTATCGCCCAGCACGATGCTGGGCCGGAAAATCGTCCGCGACACGTCGGGAAGAAGCTCGTGGACCATGTGCTCGCTGAATTTCTTCGTGCGCGCGTATGGATCGTAGTCGGAGCGTTCCCATTCAATCGCCGAATCCTCCTGAACAATTTCGTTTTGCCGATGCCCGGCGACGGCGACCGTGCTGACATGGCTGAATCGCCGCAAACCATGATCGTCGCGCGCGCGCATCGCCAGCTCGATCACCTGCAACGTGCCGCGCAGGTTCACGTTCATGCAGACTTTTTCGGACTTTCGATTGAGCGACGCGGCGCAATGAATCACAGAGTCCGTGGTGCGCGCGAGGCTTCTGTACTCGTCCTCGGCCAGTCCGAATTTCGCGCCCGTCAAGTCGCCGCGGAAAATCTGAATGTGCGATGCGAGGAAAGACTGGAAACGGGGGAAATCCATGTGCAGTTGCAGCGCGCGCCATAGCCGCTCGCGCGCCTCTTGCTCATTCTTTGCGCGCACCAGCAAATTCAGCGGCTCGCCGCTCCCATCGAGCAGGTTTGCGGCGACGTGCGCGCCGATATAGCCGGTTGCTCCGGTAACGAAAATGGCCACGGGTTCGCGGTCTCAGGGTGTTGCCGCGGTAGCCGTTCTTCCGGCCGCGGCATCCACGGCAGGCTCGTCCGCGTGCGGCGTTTCTTCGCGATTCCGCGTCACCACCGGGCGGCCTTCGATGAGAGGATAGCACCACTTCCGCAGCGCCGGGATGTGGACATTGATCCAGTAATCCCACCAATCGATGGACCGGCAATCAAAGCCGAAATCCGATTTCTCCTCGGGCGGAAGCGCTTCCATGAGCCGTTCAATGTTCATGGCTTCGAATGTATGCTCGTGATGCAAAATGAACGGTTCGAAAAGATGGACGAGTTTGATGACGCGCTCGAGCTCCCGCTCGCGCCGGGCAAATAGCGAGCGATTGAAGCCCACGCTGGAAACGCCGCGATTGATCGCCTGCACCACGGCCTTCTGCGCCGGCGCCGAGAGCGTGTCGTAACGCGCCTTGGAAACGGGAATCGCATCGAATCTCGAGCGCAGCCAGTGCCCGAAGCCATTTTGCGTGCGGTAGAACTTGCGGTGCGCCAGGCTGGTCAGTTCGATCGAACGCCGCATGTTGCACGGATTCGTCACCGATGTGGCGAGCTGGTAGAGCGATTCGTGTTTGCGTTCGATGAGCGCCGCGGCGATCAGCGTCATGCCTCGTGTCACCACGTCCACGGGAATGATGTCCAGGCATTTGCGCTCGTTCGTGGGAAGCTGGCGAAAATATGTTCCCAGCAAGTACGAAAGCGAAGCGGATGTGTTGATGCCTTCGTTCCAGCCGCGAAACGGTTTCTCGAGCGACGATTCGACGATCGACGGTCGCACGATCGCGATCGGCAATCCGGCGCCATGCTTCACGATCAGCGACTCCGCGATGCTTTTCGTTAGCGTGTACGTGTTCGGCCAGCCAAGCTCGCGCGCCCGGCGCGTACCCGCATCCGTGAGCGCCTGCCGGAGCCACCGCGTGCGGTTTTTGCGGATCTGATTGTCGAGCGCGGTGCCAGTTAAAGTTTTCGCCGCGGTAGGCTTTGCGATTGCGACGCGGCGAAATTCGTCCGTCACTTTGGCGCTTTCCGCTTGCGCTTCGGTATCGCGAATTAAAGTTCGCAGCGACTCCCATTCTTTTTGCGCGTCAAAATCGGAAATACCAGCCGGCGTGTAATCCGGCGTAAGCGTTTCCGTCATGCGCCCATCGCGCGCGCCGGCCACGTAGCAGGTAGAGAGATGTAAAAGCGCAGCATGATCCGACTGCCGGATGAAATCGAGCAAATAAGCGGCGGAATCCACGTTGGCGGCAAGCGCGTCTCGCAGGTCGGGGTTGAAATCTGTCAAGCCGGAGCTGTTGATCACCAGATCCACCGTTCGGGCGAGTCGCGCCTGGGTTGCTTCGTCCAACCCGAGCCCCGGTTTGCTCAAATCGCCATCGAGGACTTCGATTCGCTCGGCGAGAAATTTGCCGAATTGAGAGCCGTGTCGCTGCGCCAGTGGATCGAAGACGGGTGATTCGACGGCTTTGCGAAAACGCTCCGCCGCGCTGATCGAGCGCCTGCTCCGCACTACAACATAGACTTTGCCGATCGCAGGCACATCGGAAAGCAGATTCGCCAGCCAGACTTTGCCGATGAATCCCGTCGCGCCCACAAGCAGAATCTGCTTCCCGCGCAGGGAGTCTCGAACAGAAAGCCTGGCGATTTTTGCGCCCGGCCGGCCATCTGCGCGGAAATGCACCACGCGGAGATAATTCTGCGGCGAAGGCCGCGCGGCCGGGAGAATTGCGTCGCGCAGAATTTCCGGATGCGCCGCGACGCCCAGATTTTTCGCCAGCCGTTCGCGCGGAACGCTACCGTCCGGATTGCCGCCGATGAGCCGCGCCAGCGGGCCGCGCGGGCGAATCACGGGATCGAGCAATCGGCCCGTGGCCAGACCGTCGCGAAATTCCAGCCGATTGGAAATTAGGAATTCGACGCCCAAATGCTGCGCCAGCGGGCGCATCACGTGGTCGAGTCCCTGGCTCACCAGGGCAATGTGCTCGCCTCGCGCCTGCGCTTTCTGCAATTCGTCCACGCCGCGCGGCTTGAGCGCGGGCTTTAGCAGATACTGAAAATATTCCTCGCCCAGCAGGTCCAGGCGGTCGCAGCTCACTCCGCGCAATACGGTGTGCAGCACGCGCGTTGCGAAAGCGCGGTTGCTCAGGTAGAGCGCTGGCCGTGCCAGCGCCAGCGTGAACATCGCGCCGCGGCGCGTCCAGCGTTCGAGGAAGCTTTGCGCGTTCCACGCGAAAAACGCGACGGGACGCACGGCGGTGAGGTTCAGCAGACTCCCTTCGACGCGCCAGTACGTGACATCCTGGCGCACCTTCGGGCGCGCGGCGCGCTGCGCCAACCCGCCGTCATCGCGGCGGTCCGGTTCAGGTTGAAATGTTCTCAGGGAATCCATTTTGCAGAGAGATACGATACTTCAGGGAAGATTGAAAGTACCATTGTCGCGGTCAGGAATCAAGGAGTTGTCCGCTAAGACCTGCATTTGCCATCGGATACGCGCAGCCTCGGCGATTTCTCAGCCTGCCGTATTGGCCAGGGCAATGCTTACGATTGCAAAGATGTAAAACAGGAACATCAGCGACAGATACGTTTTCGCTTTGCTGCCTGCGCCGCGAAATTCGTGCCACGCTAACACTCCCCAAAGCGCCGCGACCATCGGGGCGGATTGGCCGATGGCGTAAGAAATCGCGACGCCGGTGAAATTCGCGGCTACCAAATTGAAAACCATCCCGACCCCCCAGATGCACCCTCCTGCAAGCCCGAGAAGATGCGCGCTCACGGGCGCTCGAAAAAATCCGCCGATCTTCACCGGCTCGCCAACGAGCGGCCTGCGCATCAGATACACATTGAAAACGAAGCAGGAAAGCAGCGCGCCCAGCGTCAAAAATACCGATGCCGTGTACGGCCCCAGCGGGGCACCCGCCGTCAGCGCGTGCGCCATAAACGGCGCCCACAGCCCCATCAAAATCCCGGAGACGACGCACACGACGATGCTCTTGCGCGAAACAACTCGCCCGCCGCTGCCGAGCGCCGCATACGATTTGCCATCGAGAATTACCGCGACGACCGCGAAGACCACACCGAGCGCCAGCAATTCCGCGTTTCCCCTCGGCTGCAACACGTAACTGAGCACCACGCCAACGACGAGCGCAATTCCAATGGACACGGGAAACGCGACGGCCAGTCCGGCCATATCAATTCCCGCGACGAGCAGCAGGTTGGCGAGGTTGAAGATCGCGCCGCCAATGAGCGCGTAAATGATATTGCCGCGGCTGGCCGTTTCCAAATTCACCAGAAAGCTCGACGGGCCGCCATGCAGGCTGCCCATGGTGAACGCGAGAATCAGCGAGAGCAGGAAAATGCCAATGGCATAGTCCCAGTAGAAGAGTTCGAAGCGGTAATTCTTCACGCCTTTGTACGTGTTGGCCCACGAGCCCCAGCAGATCGCGCTGGTGAACATCATGAAAAGCGCGGCCGGAAAACTATGAGGCGTAAACATCGCGCGCGTTGCCTTTCTCGAATCGTTTTTGAATCCCAGCCATGCGGGCCGAAGAACGTCACACGGGATATCAGAGTCCGGCAGCGGCGGCAGGACGCTGCGCGCGGAGAAGGGCGATCACGTCGTCGCGCTTGGACATGGCGCGCGCCCCTACTTTCGTGCAGCACAGCGCAGCGCACGCATTGGCGAATGCCCCCACGCGCTCGAGGTCCCACCCGCGCAGCAGCCCGTAGGACAGTCCGCCCATGAACGCATCGCCGGCGCCGGTGGTGTCCACAACCTTGACGCTGAACCCCGGCACGTGGACAACTTTGTCCCGGCTGGCGATCATGCAGCCGTCCGCTCCCATGGTGATCGCCACGAGTTTGGGTCCCATCTCGAGGAGCTTGCGCGCCGCGCGCTCGTGATCGTCTTCGCCGGTAAATTCGAGCGCGGCCGCTTTACAAGGCTTCAAGACGTCCACCAATTTCAGCGCCAGGGTCAATTCTTCTTGCGTGCCCAAGTTAGCCTGGCAGAAAAAAGTCGGTGCGACATCCAAATCAAAAACTACACGGACATTTGCCTCATGCGCCACTTGCATCGCCTCGCGCAGCGGCGTCAGCGGAAGCTGCGAGGCTTCGGTGTGGAAATGCTTCGCTTTCTTGATATGCGGAGCAAAACGCGTCATCACCTGATGCACGGAAATTTTCCCGGTTACGTTCGGGAACATGTAGATACAGCGTTCGCCGTGGGCGTCGACGGGAATCCAGGTCATCGACGAAAGCTCGCCTTTGACGACTTCGATCCCCGACAAATCCATGCCATCTTCCGCGAAGGCCTGCTGAATGATTTGGCCGTTGCCGTCGTCGCCGATCAAGCCAAGCCATCCGGATTTTGCGCCGAGCCGCGCGACCTGCGTCAGGTTATTGGCCGTGACGCCGCCCGCGTGAATTTCGAGGCGGTCGGCGTTGATTTTTTCCTCCGGACCAAGCAGCCGCGGCACAATGGCGAAGAAATCCACCGTGCAACTGCCGATTCCAACAACTTCGGTTGCGTCATCCATGATTCCTCTTTTCGATTTGCGCCCGGAAATCCCCTTCCGTGCGTGGCAAACCTCCGAGCTGCTTATAGTTCTGGCAGGGGCGTGTGTCAAGGGCGAATGGACGGGGCTACGGGTGGGGAAACCATAACGGTGAGAAACAAAAAAACAGCAAAAAATTGGCGATTAGAAGAACGTTGGACACTTTATTTTGTGTGATTTGGCAGAGATTTTAATTTTCCATATTGTTGATTAGGGATTTGTGAGTGAGATGCCGGGAAACGGCGTGGGAGGCGGGCTACGCGGAGCGCGGACTCCACCGTGGCTCTACCTGGACTTTTTTCGCCGAGGCACCGAGGATCAGTGGTTTGTGTATCATGCCTAAGCTATACGTATATTAATAGTTAACAGACATTGCAGGTCGTTTTTACAAGGCAGCCTCAAAGGGATGTGATGGGCGTCACATCGGAAAGGAACGAATCAGCGATATAGTTTATTGCAAGGCTTCTGATTCCGTGGGAGGCACCACATGCGACAAGAAACTTCAACGGAGCGATCGTGGAACGGGCGAAACCTGAAGATTGCGCCGGTCAGTCCGGCGGAGCAAAGCAAAAGGATTCGCGATGCCGTCGCGGTGCGAGCATTCCAGATTTGCGAAAGCCGTGGTTGCGGGGCCGGGCATGATGCGGAAGACTGGCGGCGCGCCGAGTCGGAAATCGTAGGGCCACTCAACTGCGGGCATCTCGTGTTGGACGACAGGATCTGGTTGAGCACCGATGTCGCGTCCTTTGAAAAAGGAGAGATCGAAATCTGCGTGGAGCCGCGGCGCCTCACGATTTGCGGAACACCCCGTGTCGGTAAGCCATTCCAGTCGCCGGAAAGCGGTGGTTCAGGTTCGCGCAAGGGTATGATCTTTCGCTTTCTCGACTTCCCTGTCGAGATTCTACCAGCGCGGGTTACAGCCAAATTCAAGGGGCGCTTCGTGGAAATTGATTTGCCCAAAGCTCAACCGATGCGGAAGGTTCGTGGCGCAAAAAGCGCGGCCTAACGGCTGACGGAAACCACAGGAACGTTCAAGATGCTAATCCGTGGGAGAATCAGGGCAATTTTTCCCCCTCAGAACGACTGCGCGCTACGCACATCGACGGTTCCCCAAAGCATGGCGCGCTCCGATCCGGCACAGTTCGTGGCCAGTTCGGCCGGTGGCTCTCCAAAACTTCGCAGCACGACGACAGCATCATCCGTTGCGGCGCGACGGACGGCCCACGAGAGTCGATTGCGATACGAGGGTGCGGCGCCGTCAAGTATGTTGGAGAGAGAGAACGCATCGAAGGAGCCGGCAGCACACGACTCCAAGTAGGAAGCCGCGTCGGCAAGGACAAAGCGAATGCGAGGTATTTTCGGCTGAGGCTCGCGGTTTGTTTCACCCAGAAGGAGCGCCCGCGCGTAAGGGTTCGCGGCGTTTGGATGCGTGGCAAAGCCGCGTTCCAGGCGCTTGCGGAGCACCATTCCGAATTTTGGCGGCAGGAAGGAAAGGAACCGCGGCGCATACGCCGCGCGCAGGATCATAGGAGACATCAGAGCGTCGAAGCCCATGCGGAAGCGGAGTGTGTTGAGATGCTTCGTCCAGAAAACCATCTGTTCGGAGACGTCAGAGAGGGCAAGGAAGATGCGTACAACTTCTGCCCGCCAGCCGATAAGCGGCATGAAAGCCCGCGCGAAATTCATCGCCCGCTCCGCATCACCCGTCTCGAGCGGGGCGCCGGCGGCGCGGCGCTCGGCGTAGGCAAGCTGGGCTGGATTGATGTCACAAGCGACCACTTCGTGCTCATCGGCGAGGCGCAGCGCCGTGGCGCCAGCAGACGCGATGCAAAACACGCGGGTTTTGCCGTGGAAGGCCGCGTGCTCAATCTCCGCATCTTCGTACATGCACCCAAAGAGCAGGCGGTGCGGGCCGTTTGACGAACCAAAGCGCCCCTCGTGCCAGACTGTTTCCGACATCACAGACGGCCACCCGGAATCGCGCCGCACACCCAGACCAGCACGAGGAAGGCGATGTTCTTCACGACCATACCGGCGGGCTCATGGATGATGCGCCGGGCCCACAGGAGTCCATTGGCATTCAGCGCGACGAGCAAGGCTGTCTGCACAATCGCGCAAATGCCCGGAGCAATTCCAGCCATCACCCACACGGCGAGGGCGACTTCCATGATGCCGAGAGCCTTGAGGAAAGGCCATCCGAACCGCAGGCCGAGCCGCGGGACGGCCGTTACCACGGCCACTTGCGATTGCACGCGGCCAAGGATCTTGCACCATAGCCCCTCATATAGCCAAACAGCCGCGACACTGGCGCGTATGATGATTAACGGCGGGAAGACGACTGCGTCGTAACCGTGCATGTAAAGCCTCCCGGAGGGGCGCACCGCGGTTTAAGGGATTCCGCGACAGCCGGACGCGTGGCTGGATTTCCAGGGGACATTGCGGCGCTGACGCCGCGGAGGATGTGCCGGTGGAGCTGGCTTACGAGGAACGCCTCGAAAGGACGCCAGAGGAAACGGGGACGCAAGTAGGCGTTATAGTTCGTGATGAGCAGCACGTCGGTTGTATTGGCACAGCTACGGATTTGGTACGAACCCCCAAGCGTGAGGACGCAAGCCTCGACCCCCAGGCGTTGCTCAACGACCTCGAATTGCAGGAAATGCGGCGGATCGACTGCCGTGATGCGCTTTACTAAATCCCCGCTCTTGTATACGCAGCGCACCGTTGCTCCGATGCGAGTCTTGTCACCTTCCGTTCGGATGGGGCGGGGCAGCACCGTCCGAAGAAGGAACGGCGGATTCCCGGGAACTTCCTCGTAGAACATGATGCGAGTCCAAACCGCTTCCGGGCTGGCATCGAAGCGGATCCGCGTCGCGACCGCTTCAGGTACCGCTTGGCGCGCGAACAGCCAACTCACCGGCCGATACCACGCTGCCCGATGCGTTCCGAGCCGCGCTGCCGTGGGCCGCGGTTCCACCACCTGCGCCTCGGCGTTCCGGCCAGTGATCATGCGACTCCTCCTTTGTCGAAACGTCAGCGCAGACTGCGCCAGTCAGCCCCGGCCAATCAGAATCGCCACACGTAGCCCGCTCGATCCAGCGCCCACTTCTTCACTGCGGAGTGTTCGAGCACCGAGGCCGGCTCCTGGAGCGTGGCCAATTGCTCACAGCGTGAACGTCCAAAAACCAGGTGGCTCATGCTTACAAAGACATTCCCCTTTGCGAGGTCACGCCCGCCAGCACCTTAGCGTTTAATGTTCCGCCAAACGCGCCGGCAAGAGCGCCAATGAACGCGGGAATGATGTAGATGTGAGCCACCATGGCGGACGCAAACCAATGACCCAGCACCGCAGGCCCGAGCCACGCGCCGACCCACGCGACCATCCACTGGCCGAAGTACCCATCCATTCCGTGAAACAGCCGATAACGGAGACCCCAATGGACTATCGCAGCGGCAATCGCGCTGACGATCAGCAGAACGACGAAAGCATGAAAAGGCATACCGATCAAGGGAGCGCCCATAGAAACCTCCTAAGAATGATTAGACCGCCTGGCCTGACTTCACCACATCACCGCGCGAAAACCCGGCGTAAAGCGGCCACCCTTATCGCGAGCCGATCCGGCGCAGCTGGCGCTGGGTTTGGGAGGGCAGCAATGAACTCGCCAAGCTTTCCCATGGTGTTCGAGCGCGATGACCTCTTACCATTCAGCGTACAGGGCCGATTCGACCGCCATTGCCGGTTGGGGACGTCGCGACAAGGACCAGCGAAACCAGATAGACCAGAATCCCCGAGCCGATTAAGGTAGCGCCAACGAAGGCAAAGAGAACAAAGGACAGCGGATGGAACCACAAAAGACTCACGATTTCCACGAGCAGGCCCAGAATGATCAGAGCACTCGAGATTCGAAGAAACCACCTGATTCCAAGATTTCGGAAAGTCATTGGCCAGGACTCCAGAATTTCACGTGATTCAGCGCCGCGACGTTGTGGATGGTGTCGTGGCAGCCGCTCGATATGCAGGACATCTGATTCGATGTCAGCGTGCTCATGATCGCCGAGTGGATGGGATTCTCTTCAAAATCACGCGCGCCTTCGTGGCAATGCAGGCATTGGTTGTTGTTATAGCCGCCGGGGATCCGAATTGGATTGGGCGGAGTCGTCACATACTGCATGTAGATTCGTTTGAGACCTTGCAGCTTATCCTTCAGGGGTCCGTAAATCGAGTAATCGGCATGGCAGGTGTAACAAGCACTGTTCGCCGGGACTCGGTGATTCTGAAAATGCGCGGCGGGAATGTAACTGGGATCGTCGACATACAGACTTCGCCCATAGGGAGCCATGGCGTGGCAGGAGATGCAGAAGCGAGTTTGCTCCGAGCGCTGGATGTGAGTGTTCATTCCGCCGATGAGAGAAAGAGCAGGAAGAACGCACAGCCCGAGGAAAGCCAGAACCTTGCCGGTGGGGCTCACCGTGACGGATGGGCGAATGAAAAAAATGGAAGCCAATGCGATCGCAACAACAATCTGAGCGATCAGTACGCCCGTTAATCCGGTCACGAACCCTCCTCATGCCGCCGCCAGGAATGAATGCGGCAATGATCTGGCGCGAAGGAATCGTTGGAGATTTACTTCTTTTTGGCAATCTCGCGGATGTAGGAGACGAGCTCCTTGATCTGAGCGTCCGTCAGCTTACCTTTGTATGCCGGCATGGTCTTGCCCATGCCGTCGGTTATGACGGCGGTCAACTCCGCGTCAGTTTTCTTCTGCACCTCGTCGGAGCGCAGGTCCTTCGCGCCCAATTTCTTCCCCATTAGGCAGTTGCCGCTGCCGTCGGCGGCATGACACACGGCGCATTTTGTTTTATAAAGACTCGCCGAGTCATCGGCTCGCGCGGATACGTTCAGGAAAAAAACGAGCGCGCACGCGAAAAGTACCTTCTGGATAATTTTAGCCATTTGACAGTTCATCTGCATCCGCCTTTCTCTGCTGAGCTTCCGATTATGAATGATCCCACACCGCGCCATCGAATTTCGGCCTCGCTTCAAAACGAATACTGTAGCGAAAACGTGACATTGCTTCCGTTAAAATCCTGCAACGGAAGGGCCGCCAACCCTACGGGATTGGCGATGCCGCGATCATTGTACCCGTAGTAGCCCCATGCCGTCTTGTATATCGTGTTCTTGTAAATCTCCAATGCCAGGCTGACGTTGGGCTTGAGGTAATTGAAATCGAGCGGCCCCGTGGGCTGCCGCGGATTTATGAAAAGAGTGCTGCCGCGCACGATGCTTCCGGCGTATCCGACCGCGGCCGTAACGCGCTTAACCGGCTTCCACATCATGTCGCCGTATACAAAGTGATCCGTGTTCTTGTAAAACGAAAGCGCGCCGAGCGGACCCGTGGCGCCGGCAACGGGGCACGGCGCGGTGAACACAGTCGAACCGGGATCAGCAAAGCAAATTTCCGCCTGGGTGGAGATGTTTGTGTAATCGTAGCCAAAATCCGCCCAGAAGCGGGGATTGGGAGCCAGCGTGGTCACCAGGCTGAACGTCCGGTCATGTTCGAGATTATCGACCGTAAACACATTGTCGCGGTTCTCGTGGATGTCGATCGCGCCGCCAATGCTCGCCCATTGCGTTGGAGTGTACGTCGCGTGGATTCTATAACTTTGCAGTTGGCGCGGGCTGATGCGCGTGAATGAATTGTCGTTGTAGCCGAACATAAAATCGGCGCTCAACCTCAGTTTATCGGCCGGGCGCGCGGAAATGCCCAAGAGGAGGGCATTTTCGTGGATATTGGTGATGTTTCGGGATGTATCGTTGCCCGCCACGGGGCCGACTTCCGTGATCGAGCCGTCTGAGTTGAGGGTGCAAACGGAGGGAAGCGCGCCGGAAACTAAGGCGCAATCGCCGCGCGCCGCCAGATAATCATTGGCCGCGTCTCCAGTAGATCCTCCTGGAAAATAGATCACCCCGGTATTAAAGGTGGCGCTGAAATCGGCAATCGTGCGGGCCGTGTACAGGTACCCGATGCGCGCGTCGATGCGGCGCGTGACTTCGTACTCGAACTCAAGCGTATTCGTCTTGAGATTCTGCCCCAGGAACTGCGAAACCAGTTGATTCACTATGTCGGCGCCGGAACCCGAAGAGTGCTGCGGACAGTTCGGCCCATTGTACGGAGCCGCGGGGCAAACCGTGGCGAAAGTCGCCGGATTCACCTGCGCAATGGGAAGCAACAATCCGGCATCCCCGGGTGCTGGCGGGGGCGTCCCAAACAGGTTTGTGCCGGCCGTGGCCCACGTGCTGGGAATGCGCCAGTTGTCGTATCGAAATTCATCGACAATGTGAAGCTTGCTAGTGACGCGATAATCACCCTCCCAGTCCGCAGTGACGGACACGCGCTTGGCGTCAGCTGGCCCGCCAAGCGTGCTTCCCCGGCTGACGGTCCGGCTGGTCCAGGCGTTCACGACTTCGCTGAAATCGAGAGTCGAATTCTTATCACTGCTATAGCCCAGCGAGCCGGACATTTCGAGATTCTTGAAATAGCTCGACTCAAAACCGAGCCGCTCGGTTGGGAACGATCCCCGCGGACGGCCTACGCGGTTGTACGCAAGGTAGCCGTTGCAAGCCGCGTTTGCGGTGGGCGGCGTGGTGAGCGAATTGGCAATCGGCGCGGCACAGGGCGTGCCACCTGCGGTATTGAACACGATGCCGAGGTCCGCGGGAGTACCGTTAGACAGCACAAAGGGGAAATTCTGGTCGGTCACCGAGTTGTCCTGCTTGAAATAGGTGAGTAATTCGTCGAAGGATAGCGTGGTCTTGGGAAAGAATCTGTAGTCCACACCCGCGCGGTAGGCATTCGTCGTATAGTGATAGGTCTCTGCCAGAAGCGGTTCTGTTCCTCCGTCGAGCGTGGTGAATCCCGGACCTTCATTGACGTTGTGCGAATATCCCAGGCGGAAGCGCAAGCGTGATTCAGGGAACAACGTCAGGCTGTAATCCTGCATTCTGCGGACGAGATCCATCGCGTGCGGTGAATTGACAATCGCAAGGGCCGGAACCGAGCTCGCCGGATTCAACGGGTTCGCCAGCAGATTATAATCCCAGAAATCCTTATCGCGCCGGAACATGGCGTTGAATTCGTACCATTTGTTCTTCGAAATATGCAAGCGCGTGACATCGTTCGGATCGCCGCCGTACCCGAAGTTGCTGAGGGTTAGGTTGTCAAAGAGAAAACCTTTGTGGTCGCGCGAGCGCATATCCAGGGTGTAATTAAACAAGCGCATGCCCGAGCCGAGATTCTCGAACGTATCGTAATTGTCGATATTTCCGTTGACCATGCTGTCGCGATAGCCGAACTCGATGGTTTGTTGAACATTGTACTCGCCGGACTGGACCCCCTTCGTCTCTCCCGAATTGTCCTGCTGCGCCAGCAGAGGCGCCGAGATCAGAGCCAACGCGATCAGCAACAAGAAAGTGCAAGAAATTCTCATGTCGAGCACCTATTTGAAAAAATCCTTGTCAAAGTTCGAGCCGTGAATTTGCGTATGGCAAAGCGTACACGCCTGAAATTGAGTGGACTGGTTGTGGAAAGAAGGCGCGCCGGGCGCGTTCGCGAACGACGTCGTGTGGCACTGCAGGCAGAGGAGGTTGACGTTGCTCACTTTCAGCAGGTGCGGGTTGGGAGATCCGTGCGGATCGTGACATGCCTCGCAGCCTTCCACTTTCACAACTTCATGCTCAAAGACGAACGGCCCCTGTTTGTCCGCGTGGCACGTAAAACAGACCGCATCCTGAGCGGCCGACGAGCGCAATTGGTGAGGCCGCTCGGTGCCGTGCGGATTGTGGCAATCGGTGCACTGTATAAGTCCCTCATTCACGCGGTGATGAAACGGCATCGCGAACTGCGCCCTCTGTTGCAAGTGGCAGGAATAGCAAAGCTCTGGCTGGCGCTGAACGAGCAGGAACCGCGCTTCCTTGGCGTGGTGCGGCGAGTGACACGATGTGCAGGACACGCCATTCCGAGCATGCAAGGAATTGATCGCGTGCATGTGCTCCGTGCCTGACGCATGGCACGCCAAGCAGCGTGCGTTGATTTGCTTGGCCGAAGCCTTCTCGAAAAGGAAAAGCTTGGAGGTGTCGCTGGGATCCGCGACGTGGCTGGCCGCCGCGCCATGACACGCTTCGCAGCCCTGCTTGGATGGGCCGCCCCGCGTATTCAGCGTGGTGTTCCAGTGAGGCGATTTTTCCCAGCTCGCGTATTCGTCCGCGTGGCAAACCTTGCAGGCATCCGAACCGGCATACCGGGACGAAGCCGAGGCTGGTGGAGAAGAAGAATTCGCCACCGATGCGCGGGTCTCCGGAGGTTGCTTTTCCTGCGCCCGCGTGGACGCTTGATGTACGAGCAGGAAGGCAAAAACGGCGAGAGCGGCAATCACCAATGTCTTAGCGCGTGCCATCTATCCTCCTAGGCAACTTCCAGCGCCTTCAAGGACTCAACATCAATCAGGGCCCGACGTCGGCGACATCAAACTTCCTTCGACCGAAAATTTATACATAAATCTGATGTTTTGACTGTGACCGTGGTCACTCTTCTGCATTCCCTTTACAGAATTCGCCGCCTGCGGAATGTCCTCCAAATGCCACCCTCCTCGGCCAAGCAGTACAAATTTCCACGATCGGCGCAGCGGCCGCAATGACTGCAGTCACGAAGGGGCGTGACTCTTATCACACCAGTACGGAAGGGCCGAGGCGGATATTTCGCAACTGCAAGGCGATGCATTGGGAATTTCTGAGAAATTGTGGAAATTCATGAGGGCATTTCATCGGCGAAAAAAATTTTCAGAGGCTCGGCGAGCCGTCGAATGAATCCCTACGCGCCGGAGTAGCTCCAGGACCGAAGCCTTGGTACGAACCGGTTCCATCACGATGCGGACATTCTCTCTCTTCGGCGAGAAGTTTCCGGCGGTTCTACAGGCTGTGCAGATAGGCGATCAGATCATCAACCTGTTGCGGGCCGAGGGACTCGCCAAACGCGGGCATCATCCCGCGGCCATTCACGATCGCCTGCTTCACAAACCGATCGTTGGCGGGCAGGCCGCTCGGCAGATATTTACTTTTGAACACTCCCTTCATGGCCGGCCCATTCGAACCACTGGAAGAATATGCGTTGTGGCAGGAAGCACAATAGAGCTGAAAAATGCGCCGGCCGTTGCTTTGCTGGGCACTTAGACCCAATTCAGCGTCGGATTCCTTGGAGAGATCCCGGCCGCAAGCGGACAGCAAGGCCGCCAGCACAAGACTCACCAGAAAGATAGATGCTCTCTTCAAATGTCTATCATATTCTGAAAAGGCGTCGGCAGGGACGCCAATTCCGTTCGGGTGAAGGATGGGAGTTTCGCTTGCCGTTTCGCTCTCAAGCCGTTGCGACAGGAAGCCGCGCCATTTCACGCAGGGCATTGTAATGGCGAATCAAAGGAGCTAGTCGGCCTTAAAGACAAAATCCAGGGTGGTAGTTTGTCCCGGGCGAACCGTAACTTGCCTCTTTAGGATGCCGTACTTCTCCTGCCACGCCTCGATCGTGTACGTCCCCCGTCGCAAGCCCTCCAAGGCAAAACTGCCGTCGCGCCCCGTGACCTGAAAATGCGGGTCGCTAAGAACAGCGACGTAGGCTTTCATCCAAAAGTGAAGCGGGTGCCACGAACAGATCACGGGAACGGCCACCTCGGGGTGGGAAAAAGCTGTCACGATGGGCGGGCCGCCAACGGGTTGAAATTGATTCCATTGCTCGTTATTGCGCGCCAGGACGTGGATGCCGTGAGGCGTTTTGTCGCTATTGAGAATTTCCAGTTTTTGGCCGACCATGACCGCCAAGACGTGCGGTTCGAACATGCATCCCCTTTGGTCGAGCACGGCAGGACGCGAGGGCGGCACGAATGCAGTATTGCGAAGTCCTGAACTCAAGAACACAACGACATTTTCGAGCGCGTCATTCGGCCCCAGTTTCACTTCCTGCGTATACACGGGCTTCTTATGGGCCGACGCGCAAACGGGGTCGAAGCTCATGTTGATCACTTGAGGCGCTGGAGGTAGGCCGAGGAGCTTTACTGTTCCGACGATGGAACCGGTGGCGGCAGATACCCGCGCCGATTGCTCTCTGGCTGCATGAGCGCCGAAAAAGAGAAAACCAGCAACCAGGAACATGCCAAATCCAAACACGAGCATCCTCGGCCACCAGCGTCTGGTGATAGGGATTACTTTTTTTGATTTCATAGGCACCCTCCGCGAAGGAATGCCGGCAGATCGCGCGGAAATACCCAACTTGATTCTGCCGACTGTCTCTCTGTCCTTCTTGCTTGCTTGATCAATAGCACCCGAAACTTATTCAGAGTTCGGTAGTTTGCCCGTGTGGCTGCGGGGCTTTCGCTCGGTGTTTCATGCGGCAGTCTTATGCAGCCCTGGATTTACGCTCCACTTTCGGGGTCGCGGCAACCTTTGGCATGATGACCTCAAGAATGCCGTTCTTGACCACTGCCTGTGCTTTCGCCGGATCTACTTCCGCCGGGAGGACAAGAACGCGGAGCAGGCGGCGGGGGCGGAATTCGGCTGAGCGTTTTGCTTCGTCTCCGCGCTCCTTCGCAGGTTGTTTCTTTCCGACGATGGCCACGCGCGAAGGCTCGACACTAACCTTGAGGTCTTCCGCGCTGAAGTCGGAAACCTCGGCGCGAACGGTGATCGCGCCGTTCGATGCTGTCACTTCACAAGGCGCGGGATGCAGGAATTTGAATTCGGCCTGAATCCAATCCTCGAGATTCCATCGGCGTGCGCGGTCACTGGATGCAACGGCATGGCGTTCTGTCGCGCAGCGGATTTCCCCGATTTGGGCGGAGAGTTCTTCAAATTTCAGCAGCTTCACGGGCGTGGGACCCATGACGGATTGGCGGACTATGTGTTGTTCTTTCACTTGCTTTCCTCCCGAACAACAGAGAAAGCGTCTCCGAAGAATCGTGTTGCGTATTGCCTGCCGCGCCCCAGGAACGAACCTTCGCCGCTGGCTTCGCTAGCCACGGACCGTGAGCACGGGGCACTCCGACTGGCAAACAACCTTGTAGGCGCGGCTCGCGAGAATGTGACCCGCGAACCCCGTAGCATGGCGCACGCCGAGAACGATCAAGTCCGACGCGCGTGCGCGGGCCACGGCAAGAATCTCATCGGCAGAATTCCCCACGGTCACGACGCACGCGGGATCGCACCACGACCTTGCTTCCGGGGGCACAATCGCATCGAGACGCTTCAGGAACACCGCGCGCAGCGCCGAGATGTTCTTGGACGATACGCCGTCCCCGTTTTCGATGACGTGCAGGAGCGTCAACTCCGCTTGGTGTTCCTGCGCGAGGGAGAGAGCATAGGCGGCGGCGCGTTCGCCTTTCGCGGTGAAGTCGGTCGCGTAGAGGATGCGTTTGAGTTTGACTTCTTGCGGCGGCTCGGTTTTCACTTGCGGGCCAACGGTCATCACCGGGACATCGGCCAGGCGGAAAATTTCTTCCGCGGCTGAGCCAAGGAGCAACTTCCTAGCCCCAGTGCGGCCATGGGTGCCGATGACCACGAGCTGAATCGAGTGGTCCTGAATCATACTGGCGAGCGTGGGCCAGAGCAGGCCCTCTTCCAGCAAAACTTCATGGACGACGCTCCGCAGCCGGCCTGAGACGAGCAGCGTGGCCATCTCTTCTTCGGCGTGCCGGCGCACCAAATCGTATGTTGGCTCAATCGCTTCGGGAGCACCGAACTGATAGGCGCTAGGGAGGATGACGTGCGCGACATAGACGTGCGATTCGTAACGCCGCGCAATCGCGAGCGCGTAACCGAGGGCTGTTTCCGATGAGGGAGAGAAGTCCGTGGCGACAAGAATGTTGGAGAGCGAAACTTGATGGTCGGCATCTATGCGACTGGCCGGCGTGACCTTGACTGCTGCTGCGTTGGTCGCTGTACTCATGGGCTCCTCTCAAAGCATTGGCTGTGCGCCAATGTGCTAGAAGCACTGAAAGCACCCTGCGTGCCAAGTCGGGCGTTCCTAGGCGTCTGATATGAGAGCATTTATACAGCGACCGAGGCTGATGCCATGTCGCACGTGCGCGAGATGCCGCAGTGGCGTGCGCCAACATTCGCGCCCCGGTGCGGCGGACGAGTTTCCCTGGTGGTGTCGGCGCGGGAGAATAGCCGCTAGGATTAGTTTGAGAGGCATTTCAGGGCTTTCCATCGGGCCGTTGCCAGTGGTTCGAGCGTTCGAGGAGCGAGGCGCTACTGCGACAGCTGAAATTGAACTGTCACCTGAAATTCCACGGCGACGGGCTCACCGTTGAGCAGAGTCGGCTGATATTTCCAGCGGCTCACCGCATCCATCGCCGCATTCATCAGTAGAGGTGGCCCGGATAGGAAGTGCATCTGAACAACGTTTCCGCGCGTGTCAATAATGGCATCGATGATTACGTCGCCCTGGATGTGCGCGACCTTGGCAATGGCCGGATAGACGGGACTGGGGCCGTAGATAAGGCGGGGTGGTTTTACATCTCCGCCGATGCGGATTGGCCGCAACGGCTTGGGAGCAGGCGGACGAACAGCTCTGGGAAGCCCACCAAGAATTCCGCCGAGGACTCCGCCAATTTGTCCGCCGGGGACTCCTCCGGGAACTCCGCCGACAACCCCGGCGCTCACGTCGGCCGGCAACGGCACCTCTTTGACCATCAAGATCTGCTTGGGAATCACGGTTGGGCTGATGATCGCGCCTTTGGTGATTGACGTCCGAGGCCGTTGTGCCGCGACTTGCGCAGCTGTGGCAGGCGGAGGAGGTGGTGGTGGGGGTGGTGGTGCAACAAGGAACGTGGTCGCAAACTGATTCATGTGGAGTCCCTGCGCAAAGTAGAGCGGGACCACGAGCAATAGTGCGAGCAAGGCCGAATGGAAAATCAGAGAAACTATGTAATCCACACCGCGCCGCGGACGCCCCATACGATTCATTTCTAGCAGCGACGTTGCTAAGACTGGCCTTGCGGGCACGGTCGTTGTTACGGGCTGGCGAAGCAGCAGGGTTGTGGTGTCGGCAACTGCGGGTTTGTGGTCTACGATTTTGCTGGGAGGTGCTTCAACTGTTTCGGTTGGCATGTTGTTTGCTCCCGAACATAATAGATAAAGCATCTGCCGTTCCAAAAGGCTAACTTCTATTTAATTGATACTGCGACGTTTATGTCTCTTCGGACGCGTGGAGATATCTAAGGTGCGCGAAAAGCCCCAGCGACGCGTGGGAGCAGGCACCCTGCCATGGCCCGTGCGACGGTTCGCATTCCCCGGGGGACGTAGGTATCTTCCTGTTCCCAGCGATTCCCCGCAATCGATGCGGCTGAGTTTGCAGGTGCGGACGAGAGAATCGAGCCGGAATCTCGGGCTAGCGAGGTGTTCCAGGCCGTGGGGCGTGGGCTGATGCTTGAATCGCGCGCCGGTACTCCGCAAAGAGGGCCGTTCGCATCTTGCGAGATGGCCGGTCCTTGAGTCCAGGGAGTTGCCGGCGTCGCAATTCCTTGACCGTGTGCTCAAGGCTGCTGAGGAATATCTTGCAGGGCTGGCAATCGGGGAGGTGCCGCTCCAGCGCGTCGCATCGCGAGGGATCGAGGGCGCCGTCGAGATAATCCGAGAGCTCGCGAAACAACTGCTTGCAATGACTGCGCTGGTGGGAACGCGATTTCGTGGTTCGGTGGGTCGAGTGTCCTGCTCCGGCCAGAACGTTCCGTAGAAACACTCGTGCGCGGTGCAGGCGCACGCGCACGGTACCTTCACGCAATCCTGTGACGCTGGCGACCTCCTTGGTCGAGAGCTCCTCCATATCGTGCAAAACAAGAATGAGCCGGAAGTCGGGCGGAAGTTTCAAGATAGCCTTGTGCAGTTGCTCCGTCTGTTCCTTACGCAGCAAGGTCTTATCGGGGATTGCAAAACTGGGGGCCGTCAGGCGTTCCAATTCCTGGGGATTTGGCATCAAGAGTTCGAGCGAGAGATGCTGCGGAGGAGCGAATTTGCTTTTGCGGCGGCTCATCAGGCACTGAGTCTTCGCCACCTTGTAGAGCCAGACGGCCAGTGCTTTCGAGCTGCTAAAACTCGCTAGCTGCGAGATGGCTCTTAGCAATGTCTCTTGCGCGGTGTCTTCCGCATCCTCGCGCTGGCCACAGACTTTCATGCTGAAAGAAAATACAGTCTGCTGCAGGAGAGCGAGAGCTTGCTCGGTGGCGCCCGGCTGGTTGTCCTGGAGCGCTTGAATCGCCTGCTCGACTTCCGCGCGCATCTCGCCTCCTCTAGCCAGTCGATTGTATCGCGTAGGCGGTACGCATAACGGCGATTTTATGGGCGGAATCCGCGCTCAGAATATTTATCGCAAGAGCGAGATTTTCGACGCTTTTGCTGGAGCGGTGATTCGATTTCGGTAGATGAAGAACAATGGAATTTTTCGCCGCTCACCCAAGGGACAACCTTACTGAGTCATCGTCCAACATTCCCGAGCGATAGCCCAATCCTCCTCGGCATGGATGACCAGCACGCGCACGGATGAATCGCGCTCGGCGATGTCTTGATCAACCGGCGACTGACTGTTTTTGACCGCATCCAGCGTTAGGCCAAGATGGCTGAAGCGCGCGCAGGCGGCTTCTCGAACAGCGGCTGCATTCTCGCCAATTCCCGCCGTGAAAATCAGAGCATCCAGACCGCCGAGTGCGGCAACCATGGACCCGATGCCGGACCGGAGACGATGGACGAAGATAGCAAAGGCCAGTTCTGCCCTGTCATTCCCCGAGTTCATGGCCTCCAAGATCTTGCGCATGTCGCTCGAAACTCCCGAAATGCCGAGGAGGCCGGACTCGTTATTGAGAATCTCATCGACTCGGCCTGCGTCGATTCGTTTTTCTCGCATCAGGTAAGTCAGAATGCTCGGATCGACCGATCCCGAGCGCGTGCCCATCATCAATCCATCCAGAGGAGTGAACCCCATAGTCGTGTCGACACTGCGGCCACCGTCAATGGCTGCAAGCGAACAACCATTTCCAAGATGACACGAAACAAGCCTGAGAGAAGTAAGGGGCTTTCCTAGCAGTTGCGCCGCGCGCTCGGCACAGTATTGATGGTTGATGCCATGAAAGCCGTACCGCCGAATCCCCTGCGCCAACCATTCATAGGGTCCGGGATACACAGCCGCCGCGAAGGGAAGACTATGATGAAAGGCGGTATCGAAGACCGCGACCTGAGGAACCGTCCCCAGAAGTTCTTCGATGATCGCGATACCTTCGAGTTCAACTCGATTGTGAAGAGGCGCAAATGCAGAAGCGCTTGCTATGGCGCGTTTCACTTCGGCGGTAATGATGACCGGCTCTTCGAATCGGCGACCGCCGTGAACAATCCGATGACCTACGACGTGGATTTCCGAGGGCTTCTCGACCGCGCGAACGTCGCTTTCCCAGAGCGAGCGAAACATCTGCTCTAGCGCCTGGTGCCGGGAATCAATTTTTACGCGGCTATGAAACGTGGCGCCTTTTTGGGCCTTCACCTGAATCTCCGCCGTGCGACCATCCCATTCGATCCTGGCTTCCCATACCGGACTTGGCGGACGCGCCGGAAGAGGGCCCTCGATGTCGTATAAACTGCTCTTCTGGCTGCTGGAACCGGAATTGAGAATGAGTATTTTCATCGTTCAGTAGGGCCATTTCCAGTCGCGGATCTCCGGCATGTCGTCGCCGTATCGGACAATGTATTGCCGATGCTCGACCAGCTTGTTGCGCAGAAACTGTTTGAAATGCGCCCCGACTTCCCGCAGACGCGGCACGCGGTCGACGACATCTCCGGCCAGATGGAAGCGGTCCAGATCATTTAATACAGCCATGTCAAATGGAGTTGTCGTCGTGCCTTCTTCCTTATAGCCGCGCACGTGCAGATTATCGTGATTCGTCCGTCGATACGTCAGGCGATGAATCAGCCACGGATAGCCATGGTAAGCGAAGATGATGGGCTTATCGGCTGTGAACATGGAATCGAACTCTGGATCGGAAATCCCGTGAGGATGTTCGCTCTGAGGTTGCAAGGTCATCAGATCCACTACGTTTACGAGACGGATCTTGATATCTGGGAAATGGGTCCGCAAGAGATCCACGGCTGCTAAGGTTTCCAGTGTGGGAATATCCCCAGCGCAGGCCATCACGACATCCGGCTCACTTCCGTCATCCGTGCTGGCCCACTCCCAAATCCCGAGTCCGTTCGTGCAATGTTCGATCGCAGATTCCATGTCGAGCCATTGCAGAGCCGGCTGCTTCCCAGCAACAATAACGTTGACGTAGTTACGGCTACGAAGGCAGTGATCCGCCACGGAGAGCAGTGTGTTCGCATCAGGAGGCAGATAGACGCGCACGACATCCGCTTTCTTGTTCATGACGTGGTCGATGAAGCCGGGGTCCTGGTGGCTAAAACCATTGTGATCCTGGCGCCAAACATGCGAGGTCAGCAGATAGTTTAGCGAGGCAATCGGGCGACGCCAGGGTATCCGGCGCGTGACCTTCAGCCATTTTGCGTGCTGGTTGAACATCGAGTCCACGATGTGAATGAAGGCTTCGTAGCAGGAGAAGAAACCGTGACGGCCGGTCAACAGATAGCCTTCGAGCCATCCCTGGCACATGTGCTCGCTGAGCACTTCCATCACGCGGCCCTCAAGAGAGAGGTTCTCGTCGGTGGGCAGAATCCGCTCCATAAAGACTTTGGAAGTGGCCTCGTAGAGAGCCTCGAGCCGGTTTGAGGCCGTTTCGTCCGGTCCAAAAACCCGGAAATTCTTCTCATCCGAGTTCAGTTTCATGAGGTCGCGGAGGAAGGTGCCGAGAATTCGTGTGGCTTCCGCAACTTGGCCGCCGGGCTTCGGCACGGTCACTGCATATTCGCGAAAGTCGGGCATCACGAGGTCCTTGAGCAGCAACCCGCCATTCGCATGCGGATTTGCCCCCATGCGGCGGTCGCCCTTCGGGGCGAGCTCGGCCAGCTCCTGAACTAATTTGCCCCGCCGGTCAAAGAGCTCTTCTGCCCGGTAGCTCTTCATCCAATCTTCCAAGATTTTCAAATGGTCCGGCCGCGACGCGAGATCCGTAACGGGAACCTGATGGGCGCGCCAAGTGTTTTCCACGGGTTTTCCGTCGACTATTTTCGGTCCGGTCCACCCCTTTGGCGTTCGCAAAATGATCATGGGCCAGACAGGGAGGCCGGCCGCACGCCCATCGCGGGCGCCGCGCTGAATGGCCCCGATTTCATCGACAATGGTATCGAGCGTGCGCGCCATGAGTTGATGCATGGCTTCAGGCACATGCCCTTCGACGAAGTAGGGGTTGTAACCGTATCCCCGGAAGAGATGAGACAACTCATCATCGTTCATGCGCCCGAGCACGGTTGGATTCGCGATTTTGTAACCATTCAAATGGAGAACGGGAAGAACAGCTCCGTCGCGAGCCGGGTTCAAGAATTTATTGGAGTGCCAGCTGGCGGCCAGCGGCCCGGTCTCCGCTTCACCGTCGCCGACCACGCAGCAAACCAGCAGGTCGGGATTATCGAATGCGGCGCCGTAAGCATGCGCGATGGAATAGCCCAGTTCGCCGCCTTCGTGAATTGAACCCGGCGTTTCGGGTGCGACGTGGCTCGGAATGCCTCCGGGGAACGAAAACTGTTTGAATAGATGCTTCATGCCATCCGCAGTCTGCGGAATGTTCGGATAGAACTCACTGTAGGTGCCTTCGAGGTACGCATTCGCGACGAGACCAGGACCGCCGTGTCCCGGGCCAGTGATGTAAATGACGTTCAGATCAAGTTTTTTGATGAGGCGATTGAAATGCACATAAATGAAGTTCAGTCCCGGCGTCGTGCCCCAGTGACCCAGCAGGCGCGGCTTAATGTGCTCAATCTTCAGCCGCTCGTGGAGCAGGGGGTTATCGAGGAGATAAATCTGTCCGACGGAAAGATAATTCGCGGCGCGCCAGTAGGCGTCCATTTTGCGGAGCTCTTCCTCGGGGATCGGGCCGACGGACGCGTGAACCTGCCCTGCATCATGAGAAGGCATTGTAATTTCCCCCTTTTTCAAAAATCGCACCGGCTCGCTCTCACATGGGCGGCTATCGTGGGAATTCTCGCCACGATGGTGAATCGTGCCAGAGAATGAACGACGCCTCCAATGGCACGGACGCTCCAGTTTGGCGGGGAATCGCTCGCGGAGTGTAGTCCGCCACGGGGCGAGTCGCCGGAATTTGCACAGTGTAAACGAAGCCCTTTGCGGAGCCGGTGAGGCGCCCGTCCTTACTCATTGGCACCCGAACCGGCGGCCCGTGGCTCTCGCCTTCCGCATAGAGTTCAACTTGGACAGCCTCTGGATCGAGTTCATCAAAATAAACCTGCACGTGAAAGGTATGCCGCCCTCCGCGCTGCTCCGCAATAGCAGAACCGAAACGTAAACTTGGCCAGTGCTTTGCGAGTTCCGCGTGCCAATCGAACAGACTGGCGCCGAGCCGGCCGCCGTTTGCGGCCCGGTCGCAATAAATTTTTGCGGCTGGCAAGTAATGCTCTTCCGTATATTGACGTACGACGCGATTTGAAGAGAAGGCAGGAGTCAACCGAGCCATGCTTTCCCGCATTCGCGCAACCCAACCGGATGGAATTCCCATTTCGTTGCGATTATAAAATTCGGGAATGATCTCTTGTTCGAGCAGTTGATAGAGGGCATCCGCTTCGGCCGCATCCCAGGACGGATCATCACCATGCTCCTGTCCGTCGCCAATGGCCCAACCCACGTCGGGAGAATATGCTTCCGCCCACCAGCCATCGAGCTCCGAAAGATTCAGCCCGCCGTTGACGAGCACTTTCATGCCGCTGGTACCACTTGCTTCCCAAGGGCGTCGCGGGGTGTTAATCCAGAGGTCGATGCCTTGAACGAGATGTTCCGCCATCAATACATCATAGTCACTCAGGAAGACCGCGCGCGGGCGCACGTCCTGGCGACGGACGAAATTGATCCACTCGCGAATCAGGTCTTGGCCGTTCGCGTCTTGCGGATGCGCCTTCCCAGCCAGAACAAGTTGGACGGGACGTTCTCGATTCGTTAAAATCTGAATGAGGCGTTGCGAATCATGGAGAAGCAGATTGGGACGCTTGTAAGATGCGAACCGGCGCGCAAAGCCAAGCGTCAAGACATTCGCATCGAGTATCTGCGCGGCGAGCGCGAGATCCTCAGGGGAAGCGCCCCGGTCTGCTAACTGGCGGATGTGACGTTTTCGAACGTATCCAACGAGAGACTTGCGGGCATTCGTGCGCAGTTGCCATAAGTTGGAATCACTGACACATCGAAGGCTCTGCTCCAGTCCCGCAGTAATTCCGCGCCAGCGCTCTTTTCCGCAGGCAGCCTCCCAGAGGCGATCGGCGGCGGCGGAATCCCACGTGGGCGTGTGTACGCCGTTTGTGACATGCGTCACTGGGACTTCAAATTCCGGCCATCGCGGAAACAGCACCTGAAAGATTCGGCGGCTGACCTCACCGTGCAGCCGGCTGACACCGTTGATGGCGCCGCTACCACGAACCGCCAGATACGCCATATTAAACGGCTCCGACGGATCATTACGGTCCCGCCGCCCGAGCGCAAGCAGGTCCGGGAACGGAATCAACAATTCTTCTTCTGCATACTTCTTAAAGTACTTTTCCATTAGTTCAGGAGCAAAACGATCAAATCCCGCCTCGACAGGAGTGTGTGTGGTAAAGAGGTTCCCGGCGCGCGTGATCGCGAGGGCTGGATCGAACGGCTGCTTGTTATCGGCCATGAAACTACGTGCGCGCTCCAGCACTGCGAAAGCAGCATGGCCCTCATTCAGGTGGCAGACCTCAGGTTGCAATCCGATGGTCCGAAGCAAGCGCCAGCCTCCGATGCCGAGGACTTGCTCCTGCTTGAGGCGCAACTCCGGGCCGCCTCCATAAAGTTCGCTGGTAATGCCGCGGTGCGCGGGTGTATTTGCGGGATCGTTCGTGTCCAGAAGATATAGCGTTGCACGGCCAATTTGCACCTGCCAGACACGAATCCACAGCCGGGAACCGAGAAAGGAGATCGGGAAACGCAGCCATTCGCCATTCGGTTCACGCAGCGGTGTGATCGGCAGTTGTCCGGGATCGTTGAACGGATAAAGAGCCTGCTGCTGCCCTTGAGCGTCGATTTCCTGCCGAAAGTAGCCTTGTTGGTAGAGCAGACCCAGACCGATGACCGGAACGCCCAGATTGCTTGCGGTCTTAAGCTGGTCGCCAGCGACGTTCCCCAAGCCGCCGGAATAAATCGGCAGCGCCTCACTCAACATAAACTCCATTGAGAAGTACGCAACTGTTTTGAGAGGTGAATCAGGATGCATCTTTTGAAACCAGGCAGGAGACTCCTTCGCCGCCCGTCTTTCCCGACGAAGATCTTCCAATAGTTTTTGGAAACCCGGGACAGCGGCAGCACTTTGAAGCTTTTCCTGCGACACGGTCTGCAAGACGATCCAAGGGTTATGGCTGAGATCCCAGAGTTCAGGGTCGAGTTGCTCCCAGAACTTATCCGCCGAATGATTGAATGACCAGCGCAGGTCTAACGCCAACTCAGCAAGCGCGTCAGAAATCGCAGCTTCGGAAGGCCGATTCGTGTACTGACGAATGCTCATATTTGACTCGCCGCCGCTGGTTGCCCCGGAAACGGCGGAGCCAAGCATCGGGCTAGCGCCTTCGCGG
Organism: Candidatus Limnocylindrales bacterium; assembly: GCA_035533415.1. GTDB lineage: Bacteria > Acidobacteriota > Terriglobia > Acidiferrales > UBA7541 > DAHUXN01. Next base: position 19,807 of record DATLTU010000014.1, on the reverse strand, counting down.
CATTGACCAGATGGGCGGGGCAAGCGATGTGCCCGCGATTAAGCTGGCACTCATGCGTGTTAGCGGCTCACAAACGTGAAGCTGACGGTTGCTATTTCGCCGGGCCGCACGACGACCTTCTGTTCCTGCGTTCCGAAGGTTGCGGTCCACACCGCCAAGGTGTAGTCGCCCGGCGGCACATCCTTGAGGGCAAAACTTCCGCCGCCGCCGGTGACTGCGTAGAAGGGATTATCGACCACTCCGATGTACGCCTTCATCCACGGATGTTCGTTGCAATGCACCGGAATCATGACCTCCGGATGCGTGAACCGGCGAATGGCGGAGGGTGAACCCGGCTGCTGCGTGACATTCCATTCACGATTGATTTTTGCGACTACATGGATGTTATGAGTCGTGGGATCCAGGGTAAGAACCTGAAGCGGCTGGCCCACCATGATGCCGAGAACGTGGGGCTCGTACATGCAACCTTTTTGCGTTAGATCCACCGAGTTGCGCGGTGCGGGCCGCGCCAGATTTACGCTGCCCTGCTTGATGTAGACGAACGCGTTGGGGAGGGTTCCGTCGCTGTTCACCGCGCCGTCCTGCGCGTACACGGTTCCCGAATGCTCCGACACGCATACGGGATCCTTGCCCATATTGATCCGCGCCAGCTTCGGCTTGACTCCCTTGAAGTAGATTTTGCCCGTGATCTGGCCCGTGGCAGGTGAATCGGCAGCCGAGGCTCGACGATGAGCTGCCATTGCGGTACCTACGGACAGGGCCGCCGCAACTCCCAAGATTGCCAGATCAAAAGCCACCGCGCGCGCCCGCATTTTGATTTCTCCGTGTTTTGGCATCATTTCCGCAAGCCGCCTTTCTCAAATCCCAGGCCCGAGCGTTCGATCCGAGGGCTCGCCGTGGGTTTGGATTTTGAAGATCACGGCACCCGATGAATTCAAACGGGAATCTAAAAGATCAAACCCAAATAAAGATACAGCGAGCTATTATCGCCGGCGTTGCGCCCTGAGCCGTCATAGTTTGTGCCCGCGCCATTGAACTGCGTATAGCCGGTGTACTGCATCGCCAGACGCACGTTCTGCACCGGCCAGTAGGTGAAATTCAAGATGTAACCCTTGCTATTCGGGCTGCCGTTCGCGCTGCCCGTCAGCGGCGCGGGCGCGTATAACAGCGGATCGGCGTTTCCCGTAGTGACGAAATATCCGAACGCGGGAGCGTAGCGATACCCGAAATGGTACACGGCGTTCACCTGAAACGCATTCAAATGGTGCGGAATGAAACTCGCGCCGTTCGAATCGAAGGCTGCATTCAAATTCGAGTTTTCGCGGATGTAGGTCCCGTGCAAACTGATTAGGTTGTCGTGGATTTTCGGAAGAACACGCTCGAATTGCGAATCCAGGGCAAAATCGGTATACGTATTTTCCGGCCCGATGACGACCCCCGGCGTGGATCGCATGTGCATGCCGTAGGTTCCGAACTCCAAATAACTGTTGCCCATGGTTTGCTGCCAGGCGGCGCGCCAGTACGGCGCCGCGCCCTGAATGTTGAAATCGAAATTCGTGCCGGGATTCGGCAGCGGCTGTCCCAAATGGGACGAGCGATAAATCGTAGCCGCGCCGTAGAGGTGGTCATTCCACATGGCGTAGCCGCCGATGCCAGCGACATCCTGGCCGAGTGGGCCGTCGATGATGGGCACAGCCGCGGGCGTCGTCGTGGATGCGGATGCGATCCACGGGAAACCCCAGGCGGGCGTGTCGTTCCACAGGTCCTCGACGGTAGGATTGTTATTCAAGTCAATTCCGTAGACGAGAGTTTTGCCTTTGACCAAGCGGTTCCTGGCGTAGCGAATGTCGGTATTGTCCCAGCTGAAATGATCGTTTTGCGAATGATAGGTGGCCTGCACGAAGCCACCCAAGTGGGTCGCATAGGCACCCGCGAGAAACAGGGAAACATCCTGAGGAAGAGAAAAATTCCAGTTTTGCGTGCCCGGCTGCGGACGATTCGTTCCCGTGTTCGAAACCTCGAACAAAACCGCAAGCGGAAGATTCGAGAGAAGGGTCAGGCCGGCTTTTTCTTTTTCCGGTGGCGAGGTGATGACTTTAATTCCGGTCATCGAGTAGCCATTCAGTTTGAACGTCCGGCCGAGCGGCGTGAGCTCCGGAGGATTCGTGTGGCAAGAGCTGCAAGCCAGGCCCGTCTGGCGGGCAAAACTGGGCACGGCTTGCGCTTTGTGAGCAGGAAAAATCAGCACAAAAAACGCAGCCGTGCCCGTGAACAGCACGAGGTAGACCCAGTCAACCTTTTTATTCCACCGATTCATTGTGACGGCCTCGATCCGAACGATTGGTTCTTCCGTTCTTGCACCGGAAGGGTTACTTGAGCGTGAAATTTACACTTGCTGTCTTACCGGCTTGTACCGTGACGGTCTTTTCCTGTGTGCCGATAGCGCTCTGCCACACCTTCAGATGGTACGTGCCGGGAGGCACGTCGGTGAGAGTGAAGCTGCCGCCGCTCCCGCTCAGCACGTAGTACGGGTTCTTCGCCACGATGACGTTACCCTGCATCCAGGTATGAACGTCGCAGCGAACGATCACGGTGTCTGGGCGGTACAGCGGGATTTCCAGCGGAGCAGATCCCGGAGGCATGACCTGATTGAAGCCGCGGTTGGACTTCGCATAGACATGGATGTTGTGCGCGACCTTGTCGCTGTTCAAGACCTTCAACTCACCGGGCTTCATCAGCAGGATGTCCGGCATGAACATGCAGCCCTTCTGATCAATGACCGGCGCGGGGAACGCGAAGGCTTTCCCGTGCGTCGCGTCGTCAAGCCAGACGACTGCATTGGCTACGCCGCCCTGCTCAACTTGCACAGGGTAGATTTCCTTCATGTTTCCGCAGGTTCCTCTATCTTGCGTCACGGTAACTTTCTTCGGCCGCACGGGCTTCCCGCTATAGAGAATTTTCCCGGAAATTGTACCGCCCGCAGCCTGCTGCACCGTATATCCCGCTACGGATCCTGCTTGGGGTGACGCCGCATGCACCACGGGCGGCGCAAACCAGACAATCGCAGAAAAGGCGGCCAGCACCGCAGCTAAGGCGGCTGGTCCTCCTCGTATCTTTCGCTTTTGCATCATGATGATAACCTCCCTTATCGATAACAATTTATCATGTTTGTCATACTGCTAGACATTTTGAATGAATGAGGTACGGCCAGCAAGGTAACGGATCACTAAACCATGTGACGCAGGTCACAAATTACATGGGGTCTAAGCGTCTTTGACCGCAAATGGCCCCGGCCATTTGCGGTTGCACCGGAAACGGCGACGATCTTGGGAGGCAGAGCCATTCCATGCACAATCCAAACATTTCGTACCGCGACCTCGCTCATCGCTCCATCGGTGTCACCAAAATCGGGTGGGCAGAGTGCCGTCCCCATCAAGCATCGGGCTTAGGACAAACGGTCACCGTCTCAAATCGGCCGCCGAAGTAGTGCTTATTGATCCACAGGGCGACGTTAACCAGAGAGATCAGGACGGGCACCTCCACGAGCGGTCCAATCACGGCAGCGAAGGCCGCCCCGCTATTAATTCCGAAGGTCGCGATGGCCACGGCGATCGCCAGTTCAAAGTTGTTCGACGCGGCAGTAAAAGAAAGCGTCGCGGATTCCGCGTAGGTTGCACCCACGCGCGCGCTGATCCAGAAAGAAACAAAAAACATCACGACGAAGTAAATGGTCAGCGGGATGGCGATTCGAATGACGTCGAGCGGCAAGCGAACGATCATTTGTCCCTTGAGCGAGAACATCACCACGATGGTAAAAAGCAGTGCGATCAGGGTAATCGGGCTGATTTTTGGGATGAAGCGGGTCTGATACCACTGCTTGCCCTTCACGCGAAAGAGCACGAACCGGGTTAGAAAACCTGCGAGGAACGGAATGCCAAGATAAATGAAAACGCTCCCTGCGATGTCGCGAATCGAGATGTTCACGCGGATTGCCGTCATCCCTAACCATCGCGGCAACACGGCGAGGAAGAAGTACGCATAGACGGAGAAAAACAGAACTTGAAAAATCGAGTTTAGCGCCACGAGGCCCGCGGCGTACTCACGATCGCCCCGGGCCAGGTCATTCCAGACGATCACCATGGCAATGCACCGCGCGAGGCCTATCAATATCAGTCCCGTCATGTACTCCGGCTTGTCTCGGAGAAAAAGAATTGCCAGCGCGAACATGAGCACCGGGCCGATGACCCAATTCTGAATCAGCGATAAGGCCAGCACCTTACGGTGACTGAACACGCGTCCCAGTTCTTCGTACTTCACCTTGGCGAGCGGCGGATACATCATCAGGATGAGTCCGATCGCAATCGGGATAGAGGTGGTCCCGACGTTGAAGCGGTTCAGAAAGGGGACGATTCCCGGCGCCAGGTAGCCCGCCGCGACGCCCCCGACCATCGCCGCGAAAATCCATAGCGTCAGAAATCGGTCCAAGAAAGAAAGCCGGGGAGTGCTTTGCGCCTTGGCCATATTATTTTTGCTAATTCTCCTTGGCGTTCCATCTGATCCAGGACGTGTTGGCGAATTTGTTCATGGTTTGGTTCGTTTGGCGAAATCGGTCTTGTCGGCGCCATCGAAGATGCGACCCTGGCACGGGTCGCTTGCCTTATGTGCCGCCCGAGTTGGGCATTTACATGTTTCTTTCGGCGGCTAGCATCTGCAGCAAAACGCACCCTGATTAACATCTGCTTTGGCCGGCGAAATCTGTGACGAGAATCACGCGGGTTAAGGACCGCCTTGGCTGCCGAGGTCCCTACCGGCGAACAGCGTAGAGCGATGCGTCCTGTTCACTCAAGAGAATAATAACGGCACTGGGATTGAAAACAGTTTACGGCGCCTTTAGTGACCGTGGTCACCAACAAATGTGTTCCTCCGCACAACGCATGAAACATTCTGCACGCATACTGATCTCGTTGACTGGCTGTTCAGTCACGGAGATGGCCGATGAAATCGGAGACTTTCCTACGACCGAAACAAGCGCATCCTGCGCTCCAAGTCCCCGCGTGGAAGACGCATTCCCAGCGGCAAAATATCGAGGCGGCGTTCGCCGAATTCGCGGCAAAGACGTATGCGGCAATGGAGCTCGTAGATACAGCTCTACGCGCGAAAATTGCCCAGGGGACGACAGATGTACATTTGAAACGCACGCTAGTTGCGAGCCAAGCGGTGAGTAAGCCACGCCGCACGGCGGAGTGGTCTGTAACGAATCCGCTCCAATCGCATTCATTATGTAACAGAAATGCTCACGCGCAATGAAGAGGGGCGCTGGTTAACGAATGATGTGCAAGAGGAGGGCAACTGCCATGACCGTGGAACGAGCTATACGAATTATCGCCGGAACACTGATTTTGACATCGCTGGCGCTGGGGACGTGGGTGGATCGGAATTGGTACTGGCTCACTGCGTTCGTCGGGGCCAACCTGTTTCAATCCGGGATTACGAAGTGGTGCTTAATGGAGGACATTCTCCTGAAATTAGGCATGCGCAGAAAACCGGACGATTCACGGCCCGGAACACAACAGGCATAATTTGCGCCGCTAGGGGGCGAGTGGGCCAAGTTCAGGAAATCATTGGTGCGTATATGTATCGTATCGAGGCCGGTCACGCCCGTGCTCATGCGTTCTGAGGCGGGCCGAGAGGAGGGTCAGAATGTCACTTTTTGCACCGCGCCGTATTCTATGTGCAGTGGACCTCAGCCCGGCAACGCCCGCCGTAATCCGCTGGGCTGGACTGTTCGCTGAAACCTACGGCGCGAAACTGGAAATCCTTCACGCTGATTGGCAGGAATGGCCGCCCTATTTCACGGCCGCACAGATACAGACCCTTGTCGCAGAGAATCGGGAGCATTTGGCAGCCCTGCGTGACGAACTGGGCCGAATAGCTCGCGAAGCGCTTGGCGCGAAGGCTTCGTATGCAACGACCGTGGTGGAAGGTTATCCCGTGGCGGCGATCCTCGAGCATGCTTCCGAGCACGCTCCAGAACTAATTGTCATGGGGAGCCACGGCCGCAGCGGCATGGCGCGGCTGCGGCTGGGCTCCGTCGCCGAGAACGTTGTGAGGGAAACGGCGATTCCGACGTTGGTTGTCAAGGCAGGCGCAAATCAGCAGACGCCGAAAATCTCGAGCGTGCTCTGCCCAGTCAGTTTCACGAAATTGGCCTCTCGCGGCCTCGAATTGTCGGCCAGCGTAGCCAGCGCCTTCAAGGCGAAGCTCTTGCTCATGCACGCTGTGGAACAGGAGACCGATGATCTTCAACGAACTCATGAGCGACTCTGCCAGTGGGTGCCTGAGGAGATGCGCGCTCACTGCGATCTGGTGGAAGTTGTCCGCCGGGGAAATGCGGCCGAGCAAGTGGTTTTACTCGCTCGGGAGCGGGACGTCGATCTGATCGTTTTGGGTGCCGAGCACCGGCCATTTTTCGAATTTACGACCTTGGGCACTACCACCGAGCGAGTCGTCCGATATGCGGACTCGAACGTGCTGGTCCTGCCCTGGAAAGCATCGTAGCCACGCCGAGGCGACGCCACATATCTATCGCCGGGAATATTTCGAGGAAAAGCGAGCACACACATGAGAAGAATGGCCTTTCGGGGATTTGCTGCTGGGTTTTTTCTGTTGGCCGTTTCCGCCAGGATGTGCGGTCAAAAGCCATCCGCGGCCGCCCAGACGAAATCGCTCACTCTGGAACAAGCAGTGACCATGGCGCTGCAGAGCAATCCCGCGCTTCATGCATCGCAGGACGAGGCGGATGCCGCAAAGGCGCGCGTCGGTCAGGCTCGCGCAGCGTGGTTCCCGCGGCTAGATGCGAGCCAGGGATTTACGCGCGGCAACAACCCCGTATACGTGTTTGGGACTTTGCTGACTCAGAGGAATTTCACTGCCGCCAACTTCGCTCTGGCCGGGCTTAACACGCCAGCGCCACTCGACAATTTTCAGACCCGCCTCGACGCGCAAATGACGCTGTTCGATTCCGGCAAGACGTATCTGCAGGAAAAAGGCGCACGGAAGCTGGCTACGGCCGCGGATTATCAGACCGAGCAGGCGCGCCAGGATCTGATCCTGCGGGTTGCGCAATCCTATTACGGAGTGATCGTGGCGCGCGAAGATCTGCAAGCCGCGCAGGAAGCGCTGCATGCGGCCGAAGCGAACGAGCAAAGCGTCCATTCGCTCCAGCAAGCAGGCCAGGTAGTCTCCTCCGATTTATTGAGCGCCCAGGTCTTCCGCGCACAAATGAGTGACCGGGAAATTCGCGCGGAAGACACTCTGGAAGTGGCGCAACTCACTCTTGGCCGTGAACTCGGGCTGCCTCCGGGAGCCATGCCGGAGCCGACGGCAACGCTCGGCGAGCCGGTTGCAGGTTCGAGAAGTCTCGAAGAATGGCAGCGCACCGGGCTTGCCCAGCGCCCCCTCTTGCGCGCGGCGGAACTTGGGGGAGAAGCCGCGGCGACGAACCGAAAACTGGCAAAAGCGGCGTTTGGCCCGCAGGTAGGTTTGTTCGCGAATCTCGAACGCGACGCCGAAACGCTGGGTGGTCCCTCCGGAACAAACTGGACAGCGGGTGCGCAGGTAAACATCAATCTATTCGCTGGCGGCGCTGCCCGTTACAGGCTGGCCGAAACCGTGGCGCGCGAGCGCCAGGCGAAGGATGAACTCAGTTGGCTTCGTTCCGGCGTCGAGCTTCAAGTACGGCAATCCTATCTGGAAACTGCGGCCGCAGCCCAGCGGGCCGCAGCAGCACGGGACGCGGTTGGCGAAGCGCAAGACAGTTTGCGCATCATCCAGAATCGCTACCAGGCCGGTTTGGTTACGATCACGGAGCTGTTGCGTGCGCAGACCGCGCAACTGGAAGCACGGACCAGCTATCTGGCTGCTTTGCACGATTGGCAGGTGGCGCGCGCGCAGCTGGAGCATGCCGCAGGGGAATTAACGGCGCGATCGAAACTCATCCGCGAAGGAGAAGCGCAATGAGAGATACGGTGCGGATGGGAAGCGCCGTTGTTCGTGCGGGGTTACTCTGGATAGTTGTGGCGGCGTTGGCGGGTTGCGGCGGGTCCGCGCCTGCACGGCCCTCACCGCCTGAAACAGTGAGTGGTCTGCACGTTGAAACTCTGCAACAGCAGAGCATCCCAAACAACGTGGAAGCGCCCGGTACCGTGATTGCGGTTCGCAGCGCCCAAGTGGCTGCGCGTGTAATGGGCACGGTGCTGGAGGTGACTGTACACGAAGGAGACCGCGTCCGCCGGGGCCAGTTGCTCGTACAGCTCGACGATCAGGAAAGTTTGGCGCGTCGCAACGCCGCTCGGGCTGGCCTCGAACAAGCCCGCGCAGCCCAGGAGGCGGCTGCCCAGGCTGTTGCCGCCGCTCAATCGCAGGCGGAAGTGGCCCAGAAAACCTATGGCCGCTTCGTGTTCTTGCGCAAACAAAAATCCGTCAGCCCCCAGGAATTTGATGAAGTCCAAGCGAAACAGAGTGGAGCGCAAGCAGCGCTCGCCGAGGCTCGCGCGAATCAGCAGCAGGCCTCGGCGGCTTACGCGCAGGCTCAGCAAGAATTGCGGGCATCTGACACTGTGGCCGGCTACGCGCGTATTCTGGCACCATTCGACGGCGTTGTGCTGCACCGCTATGTCGATCCCGGTTCCATGGCCGCGCCAGGCGCTCCTCTGCTGGTAGTGGAAGATCCCTCGCAATATCGTTTGCAGGCCGACGTGGACGCGGAAGCTGCGTCCAACGTGCATCGCGGCACTCTGGTGCCCGTCGAACTCGACGCCTTACCGGGGAAAACATTTCCAGGAAAAGTGGCGGATCTGGAGCCGGGAGCGAATCCGATGTCGCATACGGTCCAGGTGAAGATTGATTTGCCGCGAGATCCCGCGTTGCGGTCGGGATTGTTCGGGAGGGCATTGTTCCAGAACGGTAAACGGGAAGCCATTGTTGTCCCGAACAGTGCGCTCCTCGAGCGGGGACAACTGCGCGAGGTTTACGCCGTGGACGCCAAGGGCATCGCACATTTGCGCTTGGTGACGCTCGGCGCGCAGGCCGGCCAGCTCCGCGAAGTCCTCTCCGGACTGGGCGTGGGAGAACGAATCGTGACGGATCCCGCCGGGCACGAATTGGACGGCAAACGAGTGGAGGCGGGACAGTGAAGCGCGGCCTGGCGGGAAGAATTGCGCAGGCATTCATCAATTCGCGACTGACACCGCTTTTGATCGTCGCGTCCCTTATGCTCGGTGCGTTCGCGATTCTGAAAACACCCCGCGAAGAGGATCCCCAGATCGTGGTTCCGATGCTGGACATTTTCGTCTCAATGCCCGGAGCATCGGCACAAGAAGTCGAACAGCGCGTATCCATTCCCATGGAAAAGCTGCTGGCGGAGATTCCGGATGCGAAATATGTCTATTCGACCAGCATGCCGGGTTCCGCCCTGGTGACTGTCCGGTACGATGTGGGAGTCAACGAAAACGACGCCGTCGTTCGAACCTACAACAAGCTCTATTCGAATTTCGACCATATCCCACCCGGCGCGTCGCGGCCGCTCATCAAAGTGCGGTCCATCTATCACGTGCCTATTCTTGCGTTGACCTTTTGGAGCCACGGGGACAACGCTTACCAGCTTCGCCAGATCGTCGAAGAAGTGAATCTCGCCGTCAAGCAGGTAAACAACGTTTCCGAGACGACCATCATCGGCGGTGATCGCCGCCAACTGCGTGTGGTGCTGAACCCGCAACGGCTGGCCGCCTACCACCTCAGCCCCGGCTCGATCGCCCGCGCGTTTCAAGTGTCGAATCAGCGGACAATCGCCGGTTCGTTTGCCGAGAAAAACCAGGAGATTGTTGTTGAGGCTGGAAGTTTCGTCAGCAGCATCCAGGATGTCCGGCAGTTAGTAGTGGGAGTGTTCAGCGGACAGCCCGTTTATCTCGGAGACGTGGCAGATGTGCAAGACGGCGCGGAAGAGCCTCAGAATTACGTCTATTTTGGTCTGGGCGCAGCCGCAAAGAATGCCAGTTCCGATGAGTCTCCCGCCGTCACGCTGGCCGTGGCCAAGCGCCCGGGAACGAACGCCACGGACGTCGCTCAGAACGTCATCGCCAAAGTAGATTCGCTGCGCGGGATCGTCATTCCGGATAATGTGCGAATCACGGTTACGCGGGACTACGGTAAGACGGCCGAGCAGAAATCGAATGACTTGCTCAAGCACCTGCTTCTTGCAACGCTCTCGGTAACACTGCTGGTGGCGCTGGTGCTGGGCTGGCGCGAATCCGGCGTGGTGCTGGTGGCCGTGCCCGTGACGCTGGCGCTGACACTGTTCATCTTTTACTTCCACGGTTACACGCTCAACCGCGTGACGTTGTTCGCACTGATCTTTTCCATCGGCATCTTGGTGGACGACGCAATCGTGGTGGTCGAGAACGTGGTGCGCCACTTCCGCCTGCCCGAGAACCAAGGCCGGCCATTGAGCGAGGTTGCGATCGAGGCCGTGGACGAGGTGGGCAACCCGACCATTCTGGCGACGTTCGCGGTGATCGCCGCGATTCTGCCGATGGCTTTCGTCCGCGGCCTGATGGGTCCCTACATGCGGCCGATTCCGGTGGGGGCTTCAGCAGCGATGCTGTTTTCCCTGGCAATCGCTTTCATCGTTTCGCCGTGGGCGGCCCTGCACCTCTTGGGACGCCATGCGGCTGCCGCTGCACCCGCGGATGAGAGTCAGGGATGGACCCGGCGGCTCTTCCGCCGAATCATCACGCCGCTAGTTGCTAGCACGCGGCACCGTTGGATTTTTCTCGGCGGCGTCGCCGCTCTGCTGCTGGCAGCGTGCCTGCTGGTGCCGCTCAAGCTCGTGCTGGTGAAGATGCTTCCCTTTGATAACAAGAGCGAGTTTCAAGTGGTGGTGGACATGCCGGCCGGCACGCCCCTTGAACGCACACTGGCCGTCGAACAAGAAATTGGCCGCTATCTCCACACGCAGCCGCTGGTCGAGAATTACCAAATTTACGCCGGTACCTCTAGCCCGTACAATTTCAATGGTCTGGTGCGGCATTACTATCTGCGCCGGGCGCCCTACCAGGGGGATATTCAGGTCAATCTTCTCCCCATTTCGAAGCGGAGCGAACAAAGCCACCCGATTGCCCTCGAGATGCGCGGCCCAATTGACGAAATCGCGCAGCGCTGGAACGCGCGCGTGAAGATTGCCGAGGTTCCTCCCGGCCCGCCCGTTCTCGCGACGCTTGTCGCGGAAGTCTACGGCCCCTCATATCCGCAGCAAATTGCTCTGGCTCGCCAGATCCGCCAGCTCTTTCAGCAAACTCCGGGCGTCGTCGACGTCGACTGGCTCGTCAACGCCAATCAGAAAAAACTCGATTTCAAAGTCGAGCAGGATAAAGCAGCACTGCTGGGTATTTCCGCCGCAGACGCCTCCGAGTCCCTAGCGATTGCGCTCGGCGGAGACAATGTGGGCCTGATGCACTTGCCCGACAGTCGTGAGGATGTGCCGATACACATCCAACTGGCGCGAGCGAGCCGGTCGAATGAGGACGCCCTGCGCGGGGTTTACTTGAACTCCCCCAATGGCCAGATGGTCCCGTTGGGAGCAGTTGTCCGCGTGGACCATTCGCTCGTGGATAAAGACATTTACCGGAAGAATCTGCGTTCCGTGGTCTACGTGACCGGGGATGTGGCCGGCGGCGAAGAAAGCCCGGTCTATGCCATTCTGAAGCTGAAGCAAAAAATTGCGGCGCTGAAACTTCCGGAAGGCTACGGAGTCACGCAGTACTACACGGGACCTCCTCCTTCAACCAACAAACTGGCGGTCACCTGGGACGGCGAATGGCACATCACCTATGAAGTGTTCCGCGATTTGGGATTGGCGTTCGCCGCGGTGTTGTTGCTGATTTACGTCCTCGTGGTGGGCTGGTTTGAGTCTTACACCACACCTCTTGTGATCATGGCTCCGATTCCGCTTACGCTGATCGGCATTCTGCCCGCGCACGCTCTGGCCGGCGCGTTCTTCACGGCCACTTCCATGATCGGTTTTATTGCCGGCGCAGGCATCATCGTGCGCAATTCGATTATTTTGGTGGACTTCATCCAGCTGCGCCTTGCAGAGGGAATACCGCTGGAAGAAGCGGTGGTGGATGCGGGTGCGGTGCGGTTCCGGCCCGTGATGCTGACCGCGCTGGCCGTGGTTGTGGGCGCGAGCCCCATTCTGTTTGATCCGATTTTCCAGGGCCTGGCCATCTCCCTAATGGCGGGCGGACTTGTGTCCGCGATGCTCTCGTTCCTGACCGTTCCGCTGCTCTACTATATGATCGAGCGGAGACATAAGATGCCTCTGTCAACATCTTCGTAACCAGGGACGATGAAAATTCGAGACCGCTGGACCATCGCGTTTGTAGGTTGCTATCGAGGCAGGAAAAGCGATGGCCGCAATCGGACCTTGGGCGTTCGCACGCGCGAATTCTCGGGGAAGGATGCTCGGCTCAAAGCGCTGGCGCTCAGAAGTCAGTCAGGGCCGAGGTGGGTAAAGCAACGCGCACGGCGTTCAGCACCGCCGCAAGGTCAATAATCTCCTGCGCAATGGCGCCGTCGATCGGCGGCAAGTACCCGAACGCCGCAGCGAACATCCCGATAATGCTGAGAGCCATGCCACCGACGGCGGTTTGAAGCGCAATCCGGCGCATGCGGCGGCTGATATGCATCAGTTCGTCTACTCGGCTGAGGGAAGTTTCGAGGATCACCGCATCGGCAGCCTCGGATGTGATGTCACTTTTTACTCCGAATGCCACACCCACTGTGGCTGCCTGCATTGCCGGGGCGTCGTTGATGCCATCTCCCAGAAATAATGTTGGACGCTGGCTCGTCTCGGCCCGCACGATTTCGACTTTTTCTTCGGGGCTCTTTGCCGCATAAATCTCCTTGATGCCGACCTGTTTTGCGAGATCACGGACTTCCCTGTCGCGGTCTCCAGAAACAATCAAGATTCGACTCACGTCATGATGCGGTCTCAGATGCCGGATGAATTGCAGACTGTCGCTTCGCGGAGCATCGTGAAATCGAAACAGAGCGGCATACGCGTCGTTTAGAAACACGAGGCATTCCAGCCCCGGCGCGGCGAGCGGCAGAACAACATTCAGGCCGGCAACCTTTCCACGACCCGTAATCCGCACGCTCGTATCTCCCACAATTCCTCGCAGTCCTTCGCCGGGGCGTTCACTGATCTCTGAGGCGGGCTGCGTGGGGAGATTGGCGTTTTCGGCTGCTTCCAAAATGGCGCTGGAGAGCGGGTGTTTCGAGTAACGCTCAAGACTCGCGGCCAACTGCAAGATCGCGTTTCGTTCGAAGCCCGGTGCGCAAACAATCTCGGACAGTGATGGTTTTCCGTACGTCAGCGTTCCTGTCTTATCGAAGATCAGCGTTTGGCACCGGCCGATCTGTTCCAGTACAGCCGGGTTCTTGATGATGATGCCGCGTCGCGCGGAAAGGGAAATAGCGCCAATCACAGCGACGGGAATGCCGATAAGAAGAGGACACGGCGTCGCAACAACCAGAACGGCCAGAAACCGATGCGATTCGCCCGTTGCGGCCCAAGCGACTGCGGCAAGCGCCAGCGCGACAGGCGTATACCATGCGCCAAGCTTATCCCCGAGCCGGCGCAAGTGCGGACGCCGCCGTTCCGTTTCTTGCATCACGCGCATGATCCTCGCGTAGCGGGAATCGATCGGCAACTTTTCGGCGCGAATGTTCAAAGCCATATCGCCATTAATCGCGCCGGAAATAACTTCCGAACCGGGGGTTTTGGCAATCTCGAACGGTTCACCGGTGAGATAGGCTTCATTCATTTTCCCGTGGCCCTCGATGACTGTTCCATCGACTGGGCATACTTCATGGGGAAAAACAGCGAGCGTGTCTCCGATGGCTATTTCTGCAAGCTTCACGTCGGATATGGTGGCGCCGATCTTACGGTGCGCCGTTTGAGGCATGCGCTTCGCCAACGCATCCAGAACCGAAGACGCTCGACGGCTTGCGAATTGCTCCAGAGCCGTTCCGCCGGAAAGCATCAGAATCACGATCGTCCCTACCAGGTATTCCGCGAGAAGGACAGATGTGACGATTGAGATTCCCGCAAGGTGGTCCGCGCCGAATTCGCCCGCCAGCGCCTTGCGCGTCAGCGGCACAATGAGCGGTACGCCTCCGAATACGAGGACCACAAATAAGGGGCTCTGCCAGGCAATCCTTGGAACATGCGCGATGTATCGAAGAACCAAATGCAGGAGAATGCCTGCCATCGCCAGGATGGCAATCGAGTTCGGAGCCACCAGAATAGAAAATTTCTTGACCGCTTTGAAGCTCATTGTCCAATCGGCAATTCGGGCGAACAATCCCTGCATTTTATTGCCCGCCATCATGAGGCTCCCGACAAGACAGGCTTGCGCGGCAATTGCCTACTTCCCTCGCCAAGAAGAGCACGCACCGATCAATCCTCGTCGACAGGTCAATGAGGTTGAGAACTAGAATTGGAAGCACGGCGATATAGTTCCGTTCAGATCCGAGATTGCATCAGTGCAGTTCATCGGCCACCAACCGCTGAGGAGCTACCCTTCCAAGGCTGTACCTCACCGATTTTCTCATAAAGATAGGCGCGCAATGAGTTCTATCGACTAGAACCTGCGGAAACTATGCTCCCCGTGACGTCCGCCGCCGAGTGATTACAATCACGCTCGTGGGTGATGAGCGTCACCGTAGATCTGGAACAAAGATCGAAGACTCGGGCGTCCGATTTTCGCCTCGGGAGCGTCCCTTCCCCGCGGCGCTGACCGCCAATCTCCCTGTTTCTTTTTATCGAACGCCGAAGTGCCGGAAGATTCGGACTTTCAGACCATCAACGAGAAGCAAGAAAACGAGCACGACCAGAAGCAAATAAGCAATCAGATCGAAGGGGATGGCCATCATCAAGATTCCCTTCGTTGCCATCACGCTGACGACAATCACATCCGCAACGGAACTTAGCATCAGCCACCGGCTCGGCCGGGAATGCCATAGGCGATTCCTCTCACGCACCAGATACACATTTCCCTGTCCGGTGAAGACGAGCATAACGAAGACCAGAGTCTGAAGCTGGGCGAGCGGAAGATGAAGAAAGTCCCGTCCAGCAAAGAAGACCGCAAACGAAAGGACCAAAATCACCGTGGCTAGCACGCCCGCGGTGATCATCAGAGTACGAACGTTCCACCGGTCAGGCTGCGGAGAAAATGACACGCGATCCGTGGCGATCGACATGGTGACGAAATCGTTGGTGAACAGGAGGAGAACGACCAGCAGCGGCGTGATGACGAACGTGCCCGTGAGCATCACCCCGAGACTCAGAAAAACGCCGATTTCGAGCGTCTTAATAATCTTGTTGAGTGTGTATGTCAGCATTCGCTGATAAATTTTCCGGCCGGTCTCGATGGCGTCAACCACGCCCGCCAGGCCGCTGGTGGTCAGCACGACGCTTGCCGCGGCTTTGGCCACATCCGTTGCCGTGGAAACCGCGATGCCAGCTTCGGCCTGCTTCAGTGCCGGGGCATCGTTCACGCCGTCACCTGTCATTCCCACGACGTGCCCATCGCGCTGGAGCGCTTCCACCAGTCGGAACTTGTCTTCCGGAAAAACTCCTGCGAACACATCGCAATTCTCCACCGCTTCGGCGGTCCCATTGCGCAGCGCTTCCGCGGAGCCGACCCGACTGCCGATACCCACTTGTTCTGAAACGGCGCGAGCCGTCGTCAAACCATCTCCCGTCACCATGATGACGCGCACGCCTAGGCTGTGAAGGTCCTGCACGAGCGCCTTCGAGTCTTCTCGGAGCTGGTCTTCCAGGGCAATCAATCCCGCCAGTTGTAGTGAGCTATCCGTACCGGCGGCCACGGCCAGCACCCGCGCGCCGTACGCGCCTAAGCGTTCTACCTCGCCGTCAATGCTGCTGGCGTTCGTGACGAGACGGCTTACCGCATCCGGTGCTCCCTTGACAACGCGCAAAACGCCAGCCGATCGCACGTAGACTGCTTCGGATCGCTTGGTTGCCGGATCGAATGGAATGAATTGCGTCCGGCGCGGAACCTCTTCCAATACGTTCTTCGCGTGTGCCGCTTCGAGGATCGCCATGTCGATTGGATCCTGTGTCGCTGCGTCCGATGCCAGAGCGGCCAAACGCAGCAGTTCCTCAGCGGATCGTCCTCCAAGAGGGCAGAGTTGCGATAGCGCGAGCCGGTTCTGCGTGATCGTTCCGGTCTTATCCGTGCACAGCACATCCATTGCCGCTGCTTCCTCGACGGCAGAAAGCCGCGTCACAAGCACGCCTCGACGCGACATATCGAGCGCTCCCACCGCCGTTGCCACGGTGAAAGTTGCTGGCAAAGCTACGGGCACCGAGGCGACCAGAAGAATCAACGCAAATGGAAGGATTTCCGACCAGGCAAGGTGCGCGATGGCTGCGTACACCAGCAGTGCTCCAACAAGAACGCTGTCCAAAATAACGAGGTATTTGACGATGGCAAAGATGATTTCCTGCAGATGGCTCACTGTTTTTGCCGTTTTCACAAGCTCGGCCGTCTTGCCGAAGTACGTGTGTTCCGCCGTGGCCGTGACTTCACCGCTCCCTTCGCCGCGCTTCAGCCGGGAGCCTGCGTATACGGTCGATCCCGTGCCCTTTTCTACTGGCAATGATTCGCCAGTCAGCTCCGATTCGTCGGATAGCACAGCACCGTCAAAGAGGCGAACGTCCGCAGGCGCGAGGTCCCCCAAACGAAGATAGACAACGTCTCCAGGAACCAGTTCCTCGGATGGGATGAGCTGCCAGCGGCCGTCGCGCAGCGCTCGGGCCTGAACCGAGAGCCGGCTGCGCAAAAGAGCCAGGGCGCGATTGGCCTGGCTCTCCTGAAGAAAACTAAGGATAGAGTTGAAGACCAGCAGTGCCCCGATAATGACGGCCTCATCCAACTTACGCAGCAGAAGTTCCAGCACGATTGTGGCTTCGAGCATCCAGGGCACGGGCGCCCAGAATTTGCTGAGAAGCGCAAGCAGGGGACGGCGGTGCTCTTCAGGTACGCGGTTGGGACCGAATTTCAGCAGCCGCTCGCGTGCTTCGTCTGTCGTGAGACCGGCTGGAATCGTTTGGGTACTAATCGAATCGTTCATGTTCACCAGAAGCCAAGGGATTATAAGTCGACAAAGCCATCCAAGCGCATGCTCTTATACGCGGTTTGCCGCAAGCTGCAACTGAGTTCCGAATCGAAAAACTGACTCCCAGTAGAGCGTTTGAAGCAGGCTACCACCACGAATTTTCCTGTAACAGGACCGTCGCGATTGCATTTATTCAAATGGCTTCGGACAGGAGGCTAGATTCAGACTCGAACTGGCAACAGTAACATGCGCGACGCCGGAACAATGTTGGCACATGGCGGATGTTTTTTCACTGGCTCATTTCGGGGGTGTGATCATGCACTCAGGGCGGGCGTGGTATATCCTCATATGGGAGGCGAACGTGATCACAGACAGGCTGCCGCACTTCGCATCGAAAGTCATGGCGTGCCGATATTTCCGGGAGGAGGCGAGACCGCCGCATGATTAACTTGGTGGAACTGGGTATTTTCGTCCTGGCCTATGTTGTCCTCATGAGGTGGGTGCTGCCGCGGCTGGGCGTTCCAACCTGAATGTCCGGACGCTGCAACGTCGCGGAGCGACGGAGCCCTACAACAAACCAGGAATGTGAGCCGGAGGGAAACCAGCTGAGTAAACCGGCTGTGCGAAAGTAGGAGAGGACAATGCAATCTTCCGATGCAAACGAATACGGTGACGTGCGCACAACGAACTTGCCTTTCGACGAAGCGGTCGCGCAGGTCGACGAGGCGCTGAAAAATGAGGGCTTCGGCGTCCTCTGCCGAATTGATATCCAGGCCAAACTGAAGGAAAAACTCGGGATTGATTTCCCCGGGTACGTCATCCTCGGAGCGTGCAATCCGCCCCTCGCGTACGAAGCTCTCCAAAAAGACATCAACCTCGGATTACTGCTGCCGTGCAACGCCGTAGTATATGAACACGGCGGCAAGGTTTGTGTCGGGGCAGTGAATCCCATGAAAATGCTTGCAGTAGCGGATCGTCCTGAATTGGAAGAACTGGCGCGCCAAGTGAACGAAAAACTGCGCCGAGCTTTGGATCGTGTAGCTCCACCGCCGGCTCGTTAGGCGTGTTTGCGGCTCTCGTTAAGGGCACAAGTATCGAATGACGCAAGGTCCATCGGATCGACAGTACGACGTTATCGCGTTTGGCGCGCATCCCGACGATCTCGAGGTCGTTATGGGCGGCACAGCCGTCAAGCTTGTGCGGAAGGGTCTCTCGGTTCTCTTCGTCGATCTATGCGAGGGCGAACCGGCGAGGCATGCCGCACACGGAGAGCGCCACGCGCAGGCGGCGAAGGCCGCCAAGATTCTCGGAGTTGAGCGCACAACATTGACGCTGCAGGATCGCTTGATCGCCGACACAATTGAAGCTCGCCTCCAAGTCGCTGGGCTGCTGCGGAAATATCGGCCACGAATCGTCTACACAACCGCCGGCTCGGGCGTCCATCCGGACCACAAAGCTGTTACTGACATCGTCATCCATGGCGTGTTTTATTCCCGCCTTCCGAAATGGAATGAAGTCCTTACCGGCGAGGATTTGAAGGACAGCAAGCCGCACGAGATCGACCGGCTTTTCTTCGGGCACTGCCGCATGGAACCAGCGTGGGACCGATTCGACTTCGCGGTGGATGTCAGCGACGCATACGACGTGAAAATGGCGGCGGTCCGCGCTTACGAATCGGTATTTAGCGGGGCCCAAGCCACGCTACTCGACAAGTACAATGCCGAGGATCGCTACGTGGGCAGCCTTGTCGGGGTGCAGTACGCCGAGGCATTCCGTTCGCGCAGCCCGCTGCTTGTGGAAGACCCCGAAGTTTTTTTGAAGACTCGGTTCGGATGATCGGAAGCTGAGCGGCTGCCGATTCGGCACTGCTGCTCGAAAATCCAATCAGCACCAAGTGAAAAATAATGTCTAACGCGACAGCGACGATGCCATCCAAAGAGCACGGTTTCCTCGCATTGAGCGGCACGCCCGTGCGCGGTAGAATAGGCTCGCAACGCGCCCGTAGCTCAGCTGGATAGAGCATCTGCCTTCGAAGCGGGGAAGCAAATTTACTAAATCTTGCCGGAGCCTACGCAACCCGCTGAAAAATGGCAAGTTGTGACAAATCGAGCAAACCGTTTTCTCCTGTATTTTTTGCTTTTTATCGGCCATTTAGCATGGCTTCCTAGGATTCATACTACGTTTTTACTACAGCTCCCTCGGTTGCCCGGTGAGATATAACCCCCCGACCCACTGTCGAAGGCAAGATCCCATTGCTCCGCCCAGGTTTTGGCATTGGTCATTATTGTATTATCATTCGTGACGTTGCTAGTTCTGGTACTTTATCACGAACGGCCCCGTGTTTTTCTTGGCGGTTTTCATCTGGGTGTGCGACCTGGAGGTGGAAGATTGCGTGAGGGCGTGGTTTTTGTCACAATACTGAGTATCTGTAGTAACTCAGTATTGGAGGCACCTCATGTCGGATCTCTTGAATTCTCTGGAAGCCCAACGAACCAAGATTCTGCAGCAGTTCCTAAGTTTGGGTGATTTGCGCCCCGGTTCCATTTCTGCCGTCGTTCATCGCTGCGGTAAGTCCTACTGTCATTGTGCCAAGCCTAAAGAT
>DATLTU010000013.1:0-46997 GCA_035533415.1 Candidatus Limnocylindrales bacterium | reverse complement strand
CTGCGATGACGGCTAATCTCCAATAACTGCTTGCGATCTGAGTCCGTAAGGGACAGTTCGGGCGCAGGTGGAAGGGGCATATTGCCAGTATGCACCGCCGGCCTCTATTAGTCAAGATACTTAGGATACATAAGACTAGGGACACTTCTGCACTTTTCTATCGGGTCTATTTCGATACGAAGGGCCGACACCAAGAAATCTTTATCGGCGACTGGGGCACGCTGAAAGGGGAGCATGGACGGATGGTTACGGATGAAATACCGGGCGGGGTCGCGACCTACTACCACATCAAAAAGCTGCTCCGCGTGATGTCGCTAAGGCCTTCTACCACGATTCCGAATCATTACGTAAAGCCCGGCGCGGATACTTGCGTGTACACACCCTAGCTCCTGATCTGCCGCTGCCACGCACAGGACGCGCGGGGAATTAAATACGAGCTCCGCTCGAAAAGGGTCTATAGGAACCGGTGGACTCGTCTGTCGCGTGCCCTGCGGACCTATTTGTGCACGTAAAAAATAATCAAAAATCGACGTGGAGACGAAGACCGGGGACGAGAACAGGGCCGCGATCCTTGTTATAGCCGGGATTGTTGATGTGCTGCAGGTCGAAAGACGCAAACGTGCCGCGCCAGAGATGCGCCGTGTAATAGGCTTCGATGATTTTTTCGTGTCCGTAATTGAGCGCACCGTCTCCCAATAAGAAACCGACGCCGCCGAGCGCCAAATAGCGCGCGTGGTCTCCGGAAATGGCATTGAGCGAGAATGCCGCGCCGGCACGGTCGTTTTTGCGATGCCAGGCGTCGCCGCTATAATCGCCGCCGAGCTCGAGCGTGCGGTCGGCCTCTGTGTAAACAAACGATTCGTTGTGGCCGTCATTCCATCCCCAGCGTCCGAGGGCCCGGATCTTATCCGTCAGGTTCTGCTCGAAATTGAGGTCGAATCCGTATTTATGACGGCCTTGGCGGCGCGTGGCGATGAGGTCCGGCTGCGGCGTTTTCCCGGCAAGGAACGCGTTAATCGCATCGCGATAATTGCCCATATCCGCATGATTCAGGTAGGCAAGGAAGCGAATAATGCCGTCTCGGTGATGGAGAAAACCGCCGCGATAGTCCGTTTCGAAATTCTCGGAGCGCGCGCGGGCAAGATCGGCGTCGAGCTGAACGCCATTGGCGACCTTGGGCATCAGGGCTTCGGCGAAGCGCGCGGACCAGCGGCCGTCATCGAATTCGACCATTGCGCCGTCGGTATAGCCGCGCGTGTTTGCGGCGTAGTCGTATGCGCCACAGTTGTCGACGGTCCAGTTCATGAACTGGAGATGCGGATCGCTGCCGGGGCCGTTGGTGTCGAAGAAATCCGGAAGCGTGAATTTCCCGGCCCAGAATTCGAGGCGGCGCTTGGGAAGCGAAGTGGCCAGGCCGAGCCAGCTCCGCTCCGCGGGCACACCTTGCGAAGAGAGCGGAATGATCTGGCGTACCAACGCGCGCGCCAGATACGGAGCGTGGGAAAGCGGAATGCCGGCCGCCGTGCGCACCACGTCGAGATTGGTGTAGCCCGCGAGGCCCAGCGCATCGCCGATTCCGCCGCCAGTGGAATCTTCGATGTCAACGAAGACTTCCGTCGTTTTCGTTAGCTCGTAGCCCGTGTACAGCGTGACCACATGCGACGTCGCGCTTTGCGCCGCGGCGGAGAGGCTGTTCGGCCCGCTGTATTTCGACGGGAACGCCGGATGCCACTGGAAAATAATATTCGCCTGGGCGGAGATCCAGAAACGGCTGGAATTTGAATGCGGAAACATCGTAACCATGCTGGAATCTTCTGGTGCCGGAGATAGCGAGGTTGATGGGTTTTGCGTCGGAACCGACGCCTGCGCCGGTTGGACCGCGGGTGCCAGTGCTTGCGCGAGTGCCGCCGCCGGGAATGTCATCAGCGCGAGAAAAATTGAGCCGAATTTGAGCTGCATAGACATCGCGGCCATGCCCAGCGCGGCGCACCCTATTCAATTGGTTTTTGCAGCTGAAGATGCGATCATTTTTCGGGGCGTAACACGGCCCGAAGCGTGATACCATACCCGGATAGGGTAGTCAATCCGAATGTCACATTTATCACGGGAAAAATTGGATCTGGTCACCCGGACCAAGAAGGTCATCGGGCAGCTGGAGAGCGTTTTGCGCGGCCTGAATGAAGATGAACAGTGCGCGGACGTGCTTCAGCGGCTCGCGGCCGCGCGCGGTTCAATAAATAGCCTGATGGGAGAGCTTTTGGAGGACCACATCCGCAACCACATGCCCCGAAATACAAAGTCTTCCGAGGAAGCCGCGAACGACGTCATTGAAATCGTCCGCACCTATCTGAAATAAGTCACGCGGGCGCAGCGCGTGGCCGCAATCAGCAAAATTCCCTGTCAAAAAAAAGGAGGGGCGGGTCACTTTGCAGTGAAGCCGCCCCGGGATTGTTTATTTGTTGCCTGTCGCGCTAGAACTGCAACTTTAACGCGAGCTGAATCTGGCGCGAAGAGCCGAAGTCGGCGGCTCCGAAGCGCGTGCTCGTGATTACGCCGAACGAGCTGCTGCCCAGGCTGAGGTTCGGGTCGCCGAAGTTCGGATGATTGAACACGTCGAAAGCTTCCGCGCGGAATTGCAGGTTAAACCGCTGGTTGATCTTGGTGTTCTTGATCACCGAGAAATCGGTATTGACGAACTTCGGCCCGATGATGGTGTTCCGCCCCAGGTTTCCCGGACTGCAGGTTGTAACCCCGGAGGTCGTCGTACACGGACTGGTAAACACGGACGGATTTGCAATCCAGTGGTTTATATTGCCAGTGACCTGGACAGGCCCGGTCACATTCGGGCGGAGCGTCGCGCCAGGAAACAGACCGTTGGCACCCGGGAAGAAAACCGTCAGCGGGTTGCCGCTCTGGGCCTGCGTGATCAGTCCAAGCTCCCAACCGGAAATCACGCGATTGCCCTTGAACGGCAGTTGATAGAAGCCGCTCAAGACGAAGCGGTGCGTGGCGTTGAAGTCCGAGGGGCCGTATTCGTTTTGAAGGTTGTTGCTATCTTGTGGAAGATTGTTCGGTACGTCCAGCGAGCTGTAGTCCAGCGATCTCGAAAACGTATAGGAACCGAGGAAGTCGAGCCCGTGGGACATATGCTTGTTGACCGTTACCCACAATGCGTTGTAGTTCGACGTCCCGGCGCTATTGTAATTGATAATCTCGCTGAAATTTGAAAACGGCCCCGCGCTCTGATAGATGCCGTTCACGACAGGGGGCTGATTCAGATTGACTTGCTGCTGCAGGTGGGTTCCTTTGATCCCGATGTAGGCGACCTGGATCCCCAGGGTGTTCGTGATCTCGCGCTGGATCGATAGGTTCCAATCCTGCGCATACGAATCGTGGTAATTCTGACTGATACTGGATGGCGAGACAGTCTTCGGGTTCGCGGGAGGATTCTCCAGCGTGATGTTGTTTGGTCCGGAGGCTGCCAGCGGCGTGGCAAACGGCGGATTCCCTGTCAGGTTCGAAGCGATGTTCGTGACGGGCTGCTGAGTCAAGATTGCGTAGCCCGCGCGTACTGAGGTCTTGCCATCGCCCGACGGATCCCACGCAATGCCGATGCGCGGCTGAAAGTTCTTGTTGTTCGTCTGATATATCTGGCCAAATCCCGGCGAGCCAACCTGCACAAGGGTGCCCGTTGAGGGATCAAAGACGGAAAACCGGTTATTGGCTTCCGTGGGGGTTGAGTTCCAGTCATACCTCAGACCGAGCTCGAGCGTGATATTCGATTTCAGTTTGTAGTTATCCTGAGCGAACAATCCCCAGGCCGATTCCAGAATTTTGTTGTTGCCGTTGCCAGACAGCGTTGAGAAAGTCGACGCACCGTCATTGATAAAGTTCTGCAAGGCCGTAGCCGTCACGACTCCGTTCACAACCGTGGGCGAGTAACTGAAGAAGCCGGTATTCTCGAACAAGTTGTTGTTATAGAACCGCCGAATCTCTCCGCCAAAGGCGAAGTTGTTACGCCCTTTGAGCCAGTTCAGCGTGTCGCCCAGCACCACCGTCGTATCGCCGCGCCCCTGCGGTTCGCCGCCTGGGTTGCCGAAGGCCGGTCCGCCGGAAATAAAGATGTCGGGCAATCCCGCCGTCGGTACGCCCGGTGGCAAATTGATTCCCAGCGACGCCGAATTGAGAGAAATATCGTTCGGCAAGAACGTGATGTGGATCCGGTTGAACCCGAGCCGAACTTCGTTCGTCATGTTCGGCCCGAAGACATGGTCCTCATTTAGGGTCAAAAGCTGCCGGCGCGCATCGCGAGTGTCGCCAAAGCCGGGGACCGAAGCGCCGGCCGTGGGTTCGAACCGATGATCCACCTCAATCGCGTAGTAACCATTGATCTGGTCGCTCTGGTTCACGACGTAGGTGATGTCGCCGGTTCCTTGGTCCACGTTCACCGGGGCGCTCGTGTTTCCGAAGAAAGCCGGTTGCCCAGCCAGCGTGCCGTTGGGCGCGGGGAGCAGCTTGAGGAGATTATTCACGGCGGTACTGCTTGATGTCGTGCCTGCCGCAGGCACAGGAGTCACCAGGTTGAGCGCGACGCGCTGGCGCTGGCCTTCATAGCTGAGGAAGAAGAGCAGTTTATTCTTTTTGATGGGTCCGCCAAAGTCGGCGCCGAACTGGTTGCGGATCAGAGGCGACTGGGGACGCGGTTTGACGTTAAAGAAATTGCGGGCGTCAAAGAAGTTGTTCCGCAGGTACTCAAACATCTGGCCATGGAATGCATTCGTGCCGGAGCGAGTCGCGATGGTAACAATGGATCCTGAATTTCGCCCATATTCCGCGGGGAAGTTCGAATTATCAACTTTGAATTCGGAAACGGTGTCAATCGAAGGCTGGAAGGTGATTTGGTTCTGCACTTCGTCGTTAAGGTTAATGCCGTTAACAATCCAGTTAGTTGTGTTTTCCCGCTGGCCCGCCGTGTTGATTCCAAGGGAACCCAAACCCTGCAACGGAAAGGTAAGGAAGCCATTCTGCGGCGGGGTGACGGTGCCAGGGGAAAGAAGGGCCAAGTCCACGAAGTGGCGCCCGTTCAGCGGAATCTCCTGCACCGTGCGTTGACTGATCACCTGCCCAATCGTGACGTTGCTGGTGTTGACCAGCGGCGTCCCGCCGGTGACGGTCACTTGTTCGGTAATCTGGCCAACCTTCAACTGGGCATTCTCGGTCACCGTCGTGGCGACGTCGAGCTTCAGGTCCTTGATCACGAACGCCTGGAAGCCATTCGCGCTAATCGTGATTTGGTACAGCCCAGGAAGAAGTCCCGGGACCAAATAACCGCCGCTCTGATCGGTTTTCGTGGTGCGTTCCACGCCGGTGTTCTGGTTGTGAACGACGACCGTGGCGCCCGGTATGGCGGCGTTGGATGTGTCCGTCACCGCTCCCTGCACCGTAGCGGTCGACTGCGCCAGCGCAACGTGGCTCAGCGCGAAGAGAAATACGACCACCGCTGCCGAGCGAACTGCCAAGGCGAGGAAAGAAATTTCCCGCTCGCCCGTTTTCCGCTTCTGCATGATTCCTCCTTGAAATCTCCAAAAAATATCAAACTTCTGCTCGCGAAAGCCCGCGAATTGCTTCCCGGACACACCCCGGAAACGAAAAACCTGACAGCGCCATTCAACTGCACGCACGTTGCATTACCCGGATGCACAGCAACCCAAAACCCATAAGGCTCATCATAATGAACATTCTGTGGGGCTTTGAAAAAGAAGAAGATAGAGCGAATTCTCACAACGTGGTCGGCAGGAAGTAAACCGGAAAATACCAAGTATGGAAGACAACTATGTATTATCGGATACCAAAACGTATGCGTACGCTGCCAACGCGATGACTGCTTCGTCCTCGCAGCGCAGCTGCACTTAATAAAATGGCAGGACATCCCGATTGCTCGATTTCGTCATCTCTAGTAGTCTTTCTGATTGCGGCAGCGGGCGCAGACACTCCTGGAAGACGGACGCCGGGAATTAGGGACACGAGAGGATTGAAAAGTTGACGCGACGGAAAACGATTTCCACAGTAGCTTTGCTGGCGGGGCTGATTTTGCTCGCCTCCTGCGGCGGCGTCATCAATCTGCCAGTGCCTGTTGTCACTTCTCTTTCACCATCGACTATCCCGGAGAACTCGGTTACGTTCACGCTCCAAGTGAACGGCTCCGGATTTGCGCCAAGCTCGACAATTTTATTTAATGGCACGCCGCGGCAGACGATTTTCCTCTCGCCGTCGGAGCTGACCACGCAAGTTAATCCCAGCGACATCGCTTTTCCGCAAACGATCAGCGTGCAAGTGTTCACCCCAGCGCCTGGTGGAGGCACGTCGGCCAGCATCCCCTTCACCGTTACGGCCACATCCGCTCCCGTTCCGACGATTTTGTCCATCACCCCGACAAGCGTTCCCGCAGGCCCGCAATCCGCGCAGATCACCATAACCGGTTCGAATTTTATCCCCACGTCCGTCGCCATCGTGAACGGGGGAAATCGGCAAACAAGCTACATAAGCGCTACCCGGCTCATAGCGACCCTTCAATCATCGGACATAACGACGGCGGGCACGGTACGGATCGCGGTTCTGAATCCGCCAGCGTCGACTGTGACGCCGCCGGGAGGCGGGTTGTCGAACACACTTTTGCTAAATGTGGTTAATCCGAATCCGGTCATTACTTCTGTGTCGCCTAGCGTGGTAGTCGCCGGCAGTACAACGAATGCGTCGATTTCGGTCTCTGGGAGTGGTTTTGACTCCGCGAGTGAAGTGCTTGTGAACGGCAGCGGGAGGCCCACGACATTTGGGAGCCCAACCATACTCGGCGCACAACTTGCAACCAGCGACTTGGCGGCGGCGGGGACATACCCTGTGCAAGTTGTGAATCCCGCTCCCGGTGGCGGCATCTCGTCGACGCTGTTTTTCTCTATCGCACCGTCAGCGGCGGGTGCTGGTTTGCCGGAGTTGGTGGACGTTGCGGCCGATGGCGCGCAGGCAAACGATGGCGCGAGTGACCCTTCGACGGTCGGGCCGGCCATGGATGTCACGGGCCGCTTTGTGGCATTTACGTCTCCCTCGACGAACCTTATGGAGACGACAACTATCAATCCCCCTCCCAATCCGATTACAAATGGGGCGCCGAATGTCTTCCTTCGCGATTCATGCCTCGGGGCAACCTTCGGATGCACGCCCAAGGAGATTCTGGTCGACGTAGACCCGGCCGGAATTGTGGCCAACGGGGCGAGCTGGCAACCGACGGTTAGTTCGAACGCGAACATTGTGGCGTTCACTTCGCTCGCCACGGACCTTGCTTCCGGTTTCAGTTTCGACGGAAAAACATCGCAGGTATTTGCTGCAAATCCTTGTGCCGGAGTAGCCTCCGGATGCACCCCGACGGTGACTCTGGTTTCCGCGGGCGCCGATGGTGTTACGCCGGCGCTGGCCGATGCCAGCGAGCCTGCCGTTAGCGGCGATGGCCGCTTCGTCGCATTTGTTTCGGCAGCTACCAACCTGGTGGCGGGAGCGACAACGGGTTCGCCCGAAGTCTATCTCCGCGACACCTGTTTGTCCGCGGCCCCGCCCTGCACGCCCGTGACGATGCTGGTTTCCGTCGCGCCCGATGGCGTCACGCCCGCGGACGGCGCCAGCTCGCAACCTGTGGTCGCTTCCGGCAAGACGGGACAATTTGTCGCGTTCACATCCACGGCGACGAATCTCGTGAGTGGCTCGGGCAGTTCCGCGGAAATTTACCGCGTAGGATATTGCATCGGCATTACGAAGGGCTGCACAGCTTCGTCCGCGCAATTGATTTCGACGCCGGATGGCACCACATTCGCGGATGGCGCGAGCGTGGAGCCCACCATGACCCCGGATGGACGGTTCGTGGCATTTGCGTCGACGGCATCCGATTTGGGCGCTACCTCGGGCGGCATTCAGGAAATTTATTTGCGGGATACATGCCAGGGCGCAACGAGCGGGTGTACGCCGAAGACCTTGGTGGCGTCGGTGGCGGCGGATGGCGTGACGCCCGCGAACGCCTTGAGCGAACATCCTAGCGTATCGAACGCGGGTCAAATCGTGGCGTTTGCTTCGCAGGCGAGCAATTTATCTACGGCAAACGTGAATGGCCTCGAGAATATCTACGCTCGCAACACGTGCATCAATTCGGGAAGCAGTTGCAAGGCAGGCACGGCCCTGGTGAGCGTTTCAGCAACAGCGGTACCGGGAAACGGGGCATCGCTGAACCCGGTGATCAGCGGAACGGGCCACGTCGTATCATTCTTCTCGGCAGCAAGCAACCTGGTCAACAACGACCTCAACGGCTTTCCGGATGTTTTCCTCGGGGTCACAACCTTCTGACAACTGCATGTTGTGAAGTTTCCGGTATTGTCTGCCGTCGCGCTCATCCCATCATCAAGCGGTTTTGTTGGCACAGGCCTCATTGAGCCGGGTGGACACTACTAAAGCGAATCCGCGGATGCCTGACAATCGAAGGAATGAGTCCCGCTGCCGGCGGGGGTCAGAATGGGGGGAACGCCGGCAGGCGGGCTTGGATCGGGTTGGAAGCGGCCCCGGTTCCTATCGGAACCGTCGTCCCCGCAGCACGTCCCCAACCCGCACGACTCATATTACGAACCTGTTCGGCATGCAACAATGACTCGAAAAGCCCAGAGCCGTGGTACTTCACCCTTAGTACCCCCATTGAAAAATAAGCACTTACGGGTCTTCTGCAGCTTGGTGGTGGTACTCAGGCCCGCGAGTTTAAGGGGAGCTAATTCTTGGCTGCGTGAGTGCTCTTTTTTCGCGGCTTGATGCGAACCAAGCGGAGATTTACCACGGTTGTCCTTGCGGAATGTACGAGGAGATTGTGTTTCCACGCGGAGGCCGCCGTGCTGCTCGACGCGCGAATGTCGTAGAGCCCCTGCGGAACGAACTTGAATAAGAATCGGCCATGCGAATCGGTGTGTGTCGCTAACGGAAGAGAACCATCCGAGCCTTCGACCATTACATTCACTCCGGCCGCGGGCCGGCCATTTGTTCCCAGGATTGTGCCGCCGATTCTGCCCGAGTAGGCGCGAGCCTGCGCGCCGGCCGACCACAGCAGCGAAACTGCGAAAACAGACGCAATGCAAGCGATCCTTCGTCGCATCGGAAACCTCCCCGCCACGCGATACAGCGATTCTAAGCCAAGAAGTGCGCGCCGGTTTGCGGCGCGAGCGGGATGGCGCGTGTTTGCTAACTGGTCGAATGGCCGTTCTGTCCGCCGGGTCTCTCTGCTTCAATACCTATAAATGTTTTGAGCGCGAGCATGCTCGCTCTGGTCGAGTCGGCCGTGATCGGGATTCGTGCCACGCGCGAGCGCGAGGAAGTATGTCAGAAGCTGAAGAGGGACAAGGAAGACAAAGGGCGAGAGCCACTCTTCGACGGCGGGAACGGCAAACCAGTCATCCGCAGTCTGGTCTCCGGGGTTTTCCGGTTGCGCTGCGGGAACGTGCAACGCCACGCGATGCGCTCCGGTTTCGCCCGCGGCGCGGACAATCATGCGCGTGCGTGCGTCAGCGGCGCCTCCGGCGAGAAGCGCGACCAGTGTCATGCGCTGGTCGATTTCGGAGAATGGTCCATGGCGGAGTTGTTCAATTTGCTCTCCTTCAGTGGGCGCAAAGCTCGTCTCTTTGATTTTCAGCGCGATCTCGCGCGCCGTGTGCCAATTCGGTCCGGCGCCAGTCAGCACCATGCGGCTGCGGTCCGAGATTTTTTCCGCCAGCTTCTTCATCCGTGCTTCCAGACCGAGCGCCTGCTGCATCAAATCGGGAATGCCATCGAGAGTTCTTTTTGCGGACAGGTTTTTCTCGCCGCGGATTTCCGCGAATGCGATGGAAAAGAGCGCCAGACGGGCCAGCGCGCAGGTCAAACTTTTTGTGTACGCGAAAGAGATCTCCTGTTCGCACGTGGGTATCAGGAAATCAGCGGAGCGCATCGCTTCGCCTTCGTTTTCTCCGGAAATAGCAATGGTGAGCGCGCCCGCGTGGCGGGCAAATTCCAGCGCGTCGATGGTGCACTTCGTGATTCCCGTGTGCGAAAGAATGATCACGGCGTCGCGCGCGCTGAGCGCGGGCGGATAGAAGACAAATTCAAAAGACTGCGCGGCGCGGGCATCGGCGCGACCGGCCGTGAGATGGCGCACGAAGTGTCCCGCGATCTCGGCGGTATGGAGCGAGCTGCCGATGCCAACGATCCACAGACGATCTTTCTCTGCTGCCACCTGCGCGGCGTGTTCAACGAGATCGCGGCGATCGGTCAGCATGCGCCGCACCAGCGCAGGCTGCTGATGGATCGCGTCGTAGAGGTAAAATGGATGCTGCGTCCGCGCTTCGCTCATGGCCTTCTTTTCCGCTCGGGCGGCGGCGATTACACTGCTTCTTCGGCGCGGGATATTCTACTGGAACAGGAGCAATCGATGGCGCGCTTTATTTCGTTGCACACCTTGGCCTGTTTAACGCGCCAGGGTGCGGAAGAATTGACGGCCCGGCTGCATAACGGGACTGATGTCCAGGCCCGGCGCGTCTTGGTGAATCTCTATGAAGGCAAGATGCTCGCGGAATTCGAGGCCGGCAATCGCGAGGCAGTCGAAACGTGGCTTCGGAAGCAGGGGATTCATTTCGATTGGCTTATGAGGGTCGAATTGGAATCCGGGAACGGATCACTGAAGCCAGTTTGACTCCTAATCCATAGAAACCAATGGCGATAAATTCTTGGTCCGAGATCCGTAAGTTTGCATCGAATCTTGATAAGACTGCGGGTATTTTGCACGAATCCGCATTTTCTTGGAATCTTAAATTTTTTTGAGGAGATGCAACAATGTCTGAGTACGCGCATCCGGAAGTGCTGGTTTCCACGCAGTGGCTCGCTGAGCATTTGGATGAAATAACGACGAACGGCGCCCGGATTCGACTGGTCGAAGTCGACGTGGACACTTCCGCGTACGACCAGGGGCACATTGCCGGAGCCGTCGGCTGGAACTGGCAAACGCAATTGCAGGATGGCGTCCGGCGCGACCTCCTCGACAAATCCGATTGGGAAGCGCTGCTTGCCAAATCGGGGATCTCCAACGACACGACGATTATCCTCTACGGTGACAACAATAATTGGTTCGCGGCCTATGCATTCTGGCAATTGAAATATTACGGCCATGGCGACGTGCGCCTGCTCAACGGCGGACGCAAGAAATGGATCGAAGAAAAGCGGCCGCTGGTGAATGAGGTTCCGCGGCATCCGGCCGCGAAGTATCATGCGAAAAATCCAGATGAAGCGGTCCGCGCGCGCCGCGAGCAGGTCTACGACGCGCTGGAAAAGAAAGCGGCGAAATTGGTGGACGTGCGGTCCGTCGATGAGTTCACTGGGAAAATCATCGCGCCGCCGGGCATGAGTGAAACGGCGCAGCGCGCGGGACACATTCCGGGCGCGGTGAATGTCCCCTGGTCGCAGGCGGCGAATGAAGATGGAACGTTCAAGGCGCTCGATGCGCTGAAACAGCTCTACGGCGGAAAAGGCGTCGCCGGAGATGGCGAAGTGATTGCCTATTGCCGGATCGGCGAACGGAGCTCGCACACATGGTTCGTGCTGAAATATCTTCTGGGCTATAAAAACGTGCGGAACTACGACGGTTCGTGGACCGAATGGGGCAACTTGGTCGGCGCGCCAATTGAAAAGGAATCCGCGGCCGCGGCGCGCTAACATTGCCGGACTGTGAACAAAAAAGCAGGGCAGCAAGATGCGCCCTGCTTTTTTTGTGCTTGCCGGTTAACGGGTCGCGTCTGTTGCTCGGGTTCTTCTCGGCAATTCGCATTGGATTTTCTGTTACCCTGTTCGCCGATCACAGGAGAATCCTGACCATGAGGAAATCTCGGGTTACCTGGCTGTGTATTTTAGTTTTTGCGTGCGGGACGGCGGCACAGGCGCGGACACCGCAAACGCCGGCGGCGAATTCCGCAGGGTGCCAGACCTTTGAATTCCAGGCCGCGCATCTTGGTGGTACCACCGTGAAATTCAATCTTATTTTGCCGCGCGATTACGCCGCGAGCGGTCGCCGGTTCCCGGTACTGTATCTCTTGCACGGCTTCAGCGGACATTACTCCGACTGGTGCGAAAAGACGCGCATCGTTGCTTACGCGAAGCCCTACGAAGAAATCATCGTCATGCCGGAAGGGGAAAATAGCTGGTACGTGAACAACTATGCGAATCCAAAAATGCAGTGGGAGAACTACATCATCGACGACCTGATTCCCTACGTTGACGGCCATTATCGGACCATTGCTTCACGGCAACGACGCGCGATTGCCGGCTTGTCGATGGGCGGCTACGGCGCGATGTTTCTCGGACTCAAGCATCATGAAATGTTTGCGGCCGCTGCGAGCCTGAGCGGTGTCGTCGCCAGCGCGAATCTCTCACGCTGGGATAAAACAGCCCAGAAGGCAATTGAGAAGGAGAAAAACTACGCCGGCATAAAGAAGGCGCTCTCCGCGGACTTCGGTCCGCGGAAGAACCCGGCACGCAACGGCGAAGACCCTTTCCTGCTGATTCGCAAGCTGACGCCGGAAAATTGCCCGCAACTTTTTCTCGCGATCGGCTGGGGAGACAGCCTGCTCGGCGAAAACCGGAAATTTGTCGGCCTGCTCGCCCGGCTCAAAATGCCATACCGCTACGCCGAAGTTCCCGGCAAGCACGAATGGCCCGTGTGGGACGAAGAAGTGCAGCGCGTGCTGGCCCTGCAGGCGCCCGTCATCGGCGCGCAGCCGCAGCAAAACTAATTTTCAACGAGGCATTTGCCTCGGCTACTGACCGCAACCTGACGCCGGTGCATTCACCGTCGCCGCCGGAAGCGCGCCGAGATTATATTTCTCCAACAGGCTATTCAGCGCCGGCAAATCATCTGCGCTGAACTTCTGCCACGCGCCAAAATCCTTCGCCAACGCCTGGCACGATTCCGCGGTGGCGGCTTGCACCGATTCAACCGGCCGTCCATCGCCCGTATCCTCGGTGTAGACAAGCTGAGTCAAATCGGAGTTTACGCCGCCAAAACCAGGCGCCATAAACGTCCCGCCCTCGATTGCGGCGAATTTCTTGGCGTAGCCCTCCACGGCTTTGAGATCGCCCTTGGCCTTGGCGTTCGATTTGAGGCTCTTCAGACGAGCATCGAGTGCGTCGCGCACGGGAACGAGCGCGGTGAACGCATCATAACTGACTGACATTCCCGTATTCATTTGCCGCAGCAAATCAAACTGCGCCACGTAATCGTATTGCGAGATGCGTACGCGCGGGTCTTTCACAATGTGAAGCGTCCGCCGATAGGTCTGGCCATTCACCGTGAGGGTCAATTTATAGTCGCCCGGCACGACTTGCGGGCCGAGCGGCTGGAATCGCGGAGTCACGCCCGGCGCGACGTCTTCCGTGCCGTAGAATTGCACGTATTTCAGAAGCCCGCCAAAAATGCCGTAGCTCAGCGCCGGCGGATGAGGATAGCGCAAATTCCACACGAACCGGTTCATCCCCGCCTGCTTCGGTAACACCGCGGGAGGCGCAAACCAGTATTTCGGGACGACCACCGGCTCGAGCTTTGCCGGCGGAGGCGCCGCGCTTGTATATGTACGGATCAGGTTTCCTTGAGAGTCGGAGATTGCCAGAGTAATCTCGCCCTGCGGCGCGGATTTCAAATAGTAATCGATAAACGCGCCATCAGGAGGGTTCTGGCCCGTGGGAACTTCGGGCGGCAGTGGCGTGTCCTGATCGTTGTTCCAGCGCAGCCGGATGGCGGTCTGCGGCCGGTAAAAATAAGCGTCCGCGCTCGCGATTTTCGCGCTCGCCTGCCGCAGGGGAGTCACGTCGTCGAGAATCCACAGCGACCGGCCATAGGTGGCAATGGCTAGATCGTCGCCGTGAACAACCAGGTCGCGCACCGAGCAAGTGGGCAAATTGAGCTGGAGCGATTGCCAGTGGTCGCCGTCGTCGAACGAGACAAAAACTCCCGTCTCCGTTCCTGCGTAGAGCAATCCTTTTCGCTGCGTGTCCTCGCGGATCACTCGGGCAATGCCAAATTCTGGAAAACCCGCGGAGATGTTCTGCCATGTCTTGCCGTAATCGTCGGTGCGATAAAAATAAGGATGCGAATCATGGAACCGATCAACCGCGGCGTACGCTGCGCCGGCGTTGAAATGCGAAGCGTCAATGATGCTGACCTGGCTGCGCGCGCCGAGCCCCGGCATCGAAACATTTTGCCAGGTTGCGCCGCCATTGCGCGTGACCTGAATCAAGCCGTCGTCCGTTCCCACCCACATGACATCTGCGGAAATCGGCGACAGTGCCAGCGCGGAGATCACTTCATTGCGCGGGCTGATCGGCGGCCGCTTCTTTGTACCTTTCGCCGGCCCATTTTCTTTCGGTCTTACCGTCAGATCGGGACTCGCCGTTCGCCAGTTCATGCCGCCATCCGTGGTTTCGAGGACATATTGCGTGCCGTAATACAGCGTGTGCGGATCCTCGGGAGAGAATTCCAGGGGCGCATTTTCCGTGGAACGATATTTGCTGCCGCGGTCAAAAACAGCAACGATCTGATTCGTCTTGCGATTGAGACGCACGATGGTTCCGGGCGCGCCGTCGGAATAGACCAAATAAGGATGAACCGGATCGTCGACGATGTAGCCGAATTCATATCCAGCGGGAGAGAAAACGTCGCGATCACGGATGCGCCCAAAGTCGCTGCGGCTGGGAATCGCAACCGTGCCGCTGTCTTGCTGGGACGCGTAAATGATGTACGGAAATTGATTGTCGGCGGAAAGGTGATAGAGCTGGCCCGTCGGCTGGTTGTACCAGAGCGTCCATGTCTTCCCGCCATCCACGCTGATTGTCGCGCCCTGATCGACGCCCAAAATCATGCGGTCGCTGTTTCTCGGGTCGATCCACAGCACATGGTAGTCGTCTCCGTCGGGCGCGCCTTTGAAGGCCGAGAAATGCACGCCGCCGTCCGTGGAACGATACGTGCACGTCTGCATCACGTAAACGACATCGGGATTCTTCGGATCGACAAACACGCGGCTGAAATAGCCGTTGCCGACCACGCGAGGATCGTCGGTAACGCGGTGCCAGTTCGTGCCGGCGTCGTCCGACCGGTACAGGCCCTCGCTGGTGATCGCAAACACGCGGCGGCCATGATCGCCCGGCGCGACCGCGAGTCCCGTGCGGCCCCATTTTTTCGAGGGCATGCCATCGCCCGCGAGCATTTTCCACGTGGAACCCTCGTCCGTGGATTTGTAAATCCATGAATCGGGCCCCGGCGCGGGCTTTCCAGTCGGCGGAAAAAAGACGCGCGCGGCCGGTTTCCACATCGCGGCATAAACGACGCGCGGATTGTTCGGATCGAGCGTCATATCGGCAATGCCGCTCATGTCATCCTTGTACAAAACTTTCTTCCAGGTTTTGCCGCCGTCGGTGGATTTGTAAACGCCGCGGTTTTCGCTCGCCGTGGGGTCGCCCATCGCGCCAACGAGAACGATATTGGGATTTCGCGGATCCACGAGAACCGAGTTGATGTAATGCGTGTTTGCCAGGCCGATGTTCGTCCACGTCGCGCCCGCGTCCGTGGATTTGTAGACGCCCTTGCCTTGCGTTTGCTCGCCCGTGCCCGCGTAAATAACGCTGGGATCGGAGGGCGCGAGCGTCACCGCGCCAATCGAAGCGACGTGCTCGGCGTCAAAAATCGGCTTCCACACCGTCCCGCCATCGGTGGTTTTCCAGATGCCGCCGCCCGGAGTACCTATGTAATAAATCGCGGGCTTTCCGGGAATGCCTGCCACAGCCGTGACGCGTCCCGCGCGATACGGGCCGATCTGGCGCCAACGCAGCGCGCTATAGAGATCGGGGTTGACCTGCTGCGCGTGTGCCAACTGAGGCGCGGCGGCGAAAAAAAATGAGAGGCAGGCGAAGAAAATAACAAACGAATTAGTGACGCGGCGAGAATGGCTCACGATTGGATGGCTCCCCTCGAATGTCAATTTCGATCAGAATGCGGGAGTATATACCCGCGCGAGCGAATCCAGAAGCGTTCAGCGCTTGCGAGTTTGCGGGGTGTAATGCGTGTCGAGGTACTTAATAATGCGGGCCTGCGCGCCGGTTGGGATCTGCGCGCCAAAGGCTTTGCCCATTTTATCGACTTCGGCTTTCCAAGTGGCCGCCGGCAGCGGTGGCTGCATCGTGATATAGCTCGGTGTGTGGCAAGTGTTGCAGTATGCGGCGGCGTCCTGACGGCCCACGCCCGGAACTAAATTCGGCTGGTAAAGAGGATAAGCCGCAACGCGATAGACTCCATCCGGCCGAAATTTCGGCGCAGCAGGCTGTGCGACGCGGCCGAGATTCACTGGTGTGTAATAGCCGATCTGCAGGTCGCCGTAGATTGCCCCGACCGCGACCACGCACACGCCAATCAGCAAAGCGATAAATGTCCGCCGCTTTTTTGTCGCCCCGCTCATGCTGCTTCTCCCACGACTACTTCCTGGCGCTCGATCTTATTCCAAAGGTAGCCGCCCGGATTCCAAACTCCCTCGTCGGGTTGGACGTTGCCCTTCTCATCGGTGGCGCGCACGGCCAAAATGTATGTTCCGGGTTTTTCCGGCGTCCACGCGTATTGCCAGGTGCGAAACGCGTAGGGACCGAAGTCTTCGCCGAGCGTCGCTTCGTGCCAGCCTCCCCGCGCGGAATCGGAGAATTCTACTTTGACCACGCGGCCAAAGCCGCTCAAGGAAGTGCCGCGAACGGTGACCGGCAAACCCGCGGGAATTTTCGTTGCGCCATCGGGCGAAATAAGGAAGGACCGGACGGGCATGCGCGCGATGGGTATCATTTTTACTTTGTCGGCGGCTACTGCGGCGGGCGTGGTCGTGCCCCGCGGCGTATCCGGGACGCGATACGCGGGATTCATCCAGAAATTTTCGTCACGCTTATCAAGCAGCCGAACAGTCGTAAGGCATTTCACCCAATACGTCGCGAAATATCCCGGGACAATCAGGCGAACCGGAAAACCGTTGAGCATGGGCAGAGGCTCGCCGTTCATGGCGTACGCGACGATGCTTTCGTCGAGTGCAGGATTGCTGAGATCGAGCGATTTTTTGAACGCGTAAGAAGGCATGCCTTTGGGGCCCTTCCCGCGCTCGAGTCCTTGCATCTGCACTTGGACTGAACCGTTCTTCACGCCCGCCATCTCGAGGAGTTCGCGGAAATGCACGCCCGTCCAGCGCGCGCAGCCCATTGCGCCATCGCCCCACTGGCCTCCCGCGACGCGCGGCTCGAACCGGCTGCGGCTGTTGCCTGAACATTGATTCACAGCCACCAGCGAGACGGGTTTGAATTTGTGCAACAGGTCGGCAAAAGTCAGCTCGAGCGGTTTATTGACGTTGCCTTCGACGTGAAGACGCCAGGACGTTAGATCCACTTCATTGGGAATCCCTTCAAGATGCCAGCGGACAAAAAATGCGTCGTTGGGCGTGATGGGATCGAGAAAATAATGGCGCGGCGTTTCGAGTTGCACCGGGCGATCG
Organism: Candidatus Limnocylindrales bacterium; assembly: GCA_035533415.1. Classification (GTDB taxonomy): domain Bacteria; phylum Acidobacteriota; class Terriglobia; order Acidiferrales; family UBA7541; genus DAHUXN01. Next base: position 29,388 of record DATLTU010000013.1, on the reverse strand, counting down.
GTGAGCAAAATCAAGGGCGCTTTTTGCGGATAGGTGGCCATGGGTCCGACGGAATTCCAGTACGGATTCGCGCCCGGGCCTGTGAATGGCGAAAGACGCTTTGCGGCGGCAGGCTGTTGCTGCGCGAAGGCGTTTGCCGCGGCAAAATGGCTGAGAGCGAATGCGCCGCCGCCCGCGCCAAGAAGCTTCAGAAGAGATCGCCGGGTGTAGTCGCTTAAATGTTTTTGCATAGAAGATGCACGATAGGCACTCACTATCGGCGAGAAAATATCCTCGTGTCAAGAATGTTTTGGCGCAAAGCATATATCCGTTTTCTGCTGGCCGTTTCAGGCTCTTGGCGGCGCGGCCCGATGATCAGTGGAAATCGTGGGAAGTAGTTTCGGCGCGGGTGATGGTCAAGGGCTGTACGCTTTCGACTTTGACGGAGATGACGTTGTCCTGATTTTGCAGCCGGCCTTCGATCAGCAGAAATTGGTGATGCACGACTACCGCATGATCCTGCTCGAAAAGTTGCGGCGTGATGATGGCATTGGCGATGCCGGTTTCGTCTTCGAGGCTGAGAAACACGAAGCCCTTCGCTGTTCCGGGGCGCTGGCGCGCGATCACGGCTCCGGCGAAGCGGACGTGCGTGCCATGCGGAAGATGTTCGAGCTCATTCGCCGAACGAATGCCGCGCCGCTTCAATTCCACGCGATAGTATGCCAGGGGATGAGGGCCCACGGTCATGCCTGTCCCGCGAAAATCCGCAATCAACCTTTCCTCCACGGTCATGGGGAGTAGCGGAGAGTCTGAAAGAATTGAAGCAACGGAAGATGGAGCAGGCTCTGATTCCGTACGGGCGTCTTTTTCTGATTTTGCGGGCGCTGTCTCAAGCGTTTCAAATAGAGCCCCCGGCCGCCGCGCGGCACGTTCGATCTGCCACAAAGCATCGCGGCGATGAATGCTTTGCCGATTCTCGCCATTTGGGTCGCGCTTGCCTTCGATAAAATTCAAAGCGCCGATTTCGGCAAGGGCCGCAAGCTCGGATTTGTGGATCGCGGGGACGCGAAGTTTCAAATCTTCAATCGAAGCGAACGGGCGAAACGCGCGTTCGCGGACAATTTCCGAAGCGATTTCGGCGCGCAAGCCTTTCACGAAGCGCAGGCCCAGGCGCAAAGCTAAATCTTGGGAGCTGTTCCTCTGGAATTTTTCAAGCGTGCACAGCCAGTGCGAACATGTCACGTCGATGGGCCTGACTTTCAAGCCGTGCCGCTGCGCATCCTTGACGATTGTTGCGGGGTGATAAAAGCCCATCGGCTGATTATTCAAAAGCGCGGCGGTGAAAGCGCCGAGGTACCGGCATTTCAGGTAAGCGCTGGCGTAAGCGAGCAGCGCGAAACTCGCGGCGTGCGATTCGGGAAATCCATAGAGCGCGAACGAAATGATGGACTGAACGATTTTTTGCTGAACCTTCGGCGCGATTCCGTTTTTGTCCATCCCCCGGCGAAGTTTTATCTCGATGTCTTTCATGCGCGCTTCGGAGCGTTTGAAGCCAAAGGCGCGTCGCAACTCTTCCGCTTCGCCTCCCGTAAATCCCGCGGCAATCATGGCCATGCGCAGCAATTGCTCTTGAAAGAGCGGCACGCCCAAAGTGCGCGCGAGAACGGGTTCGAGCGACGGATGAAGATATTCCACCGGCTCGCGTCCCTGGCGGCGGTTCAAATAAGGATGAACCATTTTTCCGACAATCGGCCCCGGGCGGATGATGGCGACCTGCACCACAATGTCGTAAAAACATTTTGGCCGCAGGCGCGGCAGGCACGACATTTGCGCGCGGCTTTCGATTTGGAACATGCCAACGGTGTCCGCTCGTTGCAGCGCATCGTAAACAGCGGGATCGTTGGCGGGCAGACGGCCCAGGTCGATTTCCTCGCCATAATCATCGCGAATGATTTTCAGCGAATCTTCGAGCACGGCCATCATGCCCAGGCCCAGAAGATCGACTTTCACAATGCCCATGTCGGCGCAATCTTCTTTGTCCCATTGCACGACCACGCGGCCGGGCATGGCCGCGGGCTCGAGCGGCACGACGGAATCGAGCTGTCCCTGGCAAACAACCATTCCGCCGGAATGCTGCCCCAAATGGCGTGGCAAATCCTGAACCGCAAGGCAGAGTTCGAGAAATTTGCGAATGCGCGGATGGCTTGGATCAAGGCCAGCATCGCGGAATTGCCGCGCCAGCGTGTCGTTATCGTCTCTATATTCCCAGGCGCCGACGAGCCCAGCCAGGCGGCCTAAAGTTTCGGGATCGAACGAAAGCGCTTTGCCGATTTCGCGCGCCGCCGAGCGGCCGCGATAGGTGATCACGTTGGCGGTCATGGCCGCGCCCAATTTTCCGTAGCGTTCGTAAACATATTGAATCGCGCGTTCGCGCTGATTTCCGCTCGGAAGATCCAGATCGATGTCCGGCCATTCGCCGCGTTCTTCGGAAAGAAATCGCTCAAAAAGAAGATCCATCCCCACGGGGTCGACGGCAGTAATGCCCAGCGAATAGCAAACGGCGCTATTGGCTGCGGAGCCGCGGCCCTGAACGAGAATATTTTGCTCGCGGCAGAAGCGAACAATGTCCCAAACAATCAGAAAATATCCAGCGAGGCCGAGTTTCTCGATCAAGGCTAGTTCGCGATCGATTTGGCTGCGCGCGCGTTCATTGCCGCCGCCATATCGGTGCATCATTCCCTCGCGGGTGCGCTGGCGCAAAAAACCGATTTGCGATTCGTCGCGCGGCACGGGATATTGCGGGAACTGGTAGCCCAGATCGTTCAGCGTGAATTGCAAGCGCGAAGAGAGGGCTTGGGTGTTGGCAATAGCTTCGGGAAGATCCGCAAACAACCTCGACATTTCCGCGGGGGATTTCAAATAACGCTCGGAATTGCCCGCGAGGAGGCGCCCCGCGGCTTGCAGCGTGCGATGGTGGCGAATGCAGGTGAAGACGTCGAGCACTTCGTGCGCTGGCGTCTGCGCGTAACAGACGCCGTTGGTCGCCAGCAATGGCAAATGCAATTGGCGCGCAATCTCCAGCGCGGCTTGATTGCGCCATTCTTCTTCGCGCCGGGAATGGCGCTGCAATTCAATATAGACATTGTGGCGGCCAAAAATTTCGCGGAGTTGCCCGGCGCATTCGATTCCGCGTGCGATTCCTCCGTGGATCAGCGCATGCGCCAGAGGCCCTTCATCGCCGCCCGTCAGGCAGATGAGGCCAGTCGCTTTTTCTGCGGCTTCTTCAGCGGAAACGCAGCCCTCGCCTTTGCGCGCGCGCAATTTCATCCGCGTGATCAGTTGGCAAAGATTTCGGTAGCCGGCGGCGGAATCGGCGAGCAAGGAATAGCGCCATCCGGCCGTGGATGTGACTTCCGCCCCGATGTGCGCGCGAAGCGACATTTTCCTTGCGGCCAGATGAAAGCGCGGCGCGCCGTAAACGCCGTCGCGATCGAGCAACGCCATCGCGGGCATATCGTATTGCGCGCACGCGCCGGCCAATTCTTCGGGCAAGGAAGCGCCTTCGAGAAAACTGAATGCCGAGCGCGCATGAAGCTCGATGTAAGTCATCGCGCAAATCAGTCGTAAATTCCACGCACGAACCAACTCCGGCGAATCGCGTCGTAATAAACGCGATAGAGCCCGCGCTGCGGGCATCGAGCGGAGTTTCGTTCCCGGCGGATGACGGGCGAAGAATGAAAATGAATTTCCAGGTCCCATTCGTCGTGCTGCCAGGGATCCTCCTGCCACCAATCTCCGGAAGTGCGCCACGGGCCGGAGGCGGCAACCACTTCGCCGCGCAAACCACGAAACGAAATGCGCGCCGGATACCCTTCGCGCAGTTCGACTGTAACCGGCAACGAAGGCCTGAAAGCGCGGAATGCCGTCGCTGCCTTGCGGAAATTGCGACGCAGCGGAGATTCATCGCGCGAAGGGACGAACTGGCGTATGCGAAATTCGCCCGGGCGATGCGTGTCCACTAATTCGGGCGAACCGACATTCGCATCGCCGACCAGATGCGTAAGGCGCGCGATCGTCAGCTCCAATTTCTCCGGATCGGGAGAGCTGGGAAGAAACAATCCGCCCTGAGCAGTGCGCTGGCGCGCGGGATCAACGGCAAGTGAAATTTTAAGAATCGGCGCTTGCGGAGGATTGCATTGCAATTGCAGCCGAAGCAATCGCAGAAGCATTTTGGAATCGCGCATGGGCACAGGCAGGGTCAAAACCTTTTCATAAATGCCGGGCGCGGGCTTGTGGCGAGGATTCTCGTCCAAAGAGCGGGAATGTTTCTCTGGCGAGCGCTCTAAATCGAATCGCACGCGAAGGGCTCCAGCGGCGAGCGACCGCGCCGTCAGGCGCGCGCACAATTGATCGAGCAAACGGCCGAGCAGGAACGCCAAAGGCTCGAGCTCCGCGACGCCATAATCGAGCGGCATTTCTTCTTCAAAGCAAACGGATGGCTCGGCGAGCACGAGCGAGCGCAAACTCGCGCCGCGCGCCAATTCGTGCAGGCGTATTCCTTCCTGGCCGAGACGTTCCGAAAGCTGCAAAAGAGGCAACGCCGCCAATGCCGCGCAAGTGCGCACGCCCCAGCGCTCCAGCGTTTCAAGAACTTCCACGGACGGTGAAAGCACGCCAACCGGCAAGCGCCCTAGCCGCAGCGCTTCCTCGCCAGCAGGAATCAAACTAATTCCCGGAAACCCGCGCGCGGCCAGGATGGCTGCTTCAATAGAAGAAGAGGCGGCGACGTTTACGAGCAGCCGGAATCCTTCGGCGCGCCGCGCCAGCTGATTCGCCACGTTTTCTTCCGTGCCGAACAAAGAAGCAAGGCCGGCAAGATCCAGGACGATCGTGTCCGGCGCGGTATCTTCCACGCGCGGGGAAAAGGACCAGCCGAGGTCGAGCAAAGTTGCATGAGCGGCTCTTTCCTGCTCTCGAGAGCGGTTGCGAATTTCGACGCCGCGGAATTGCGCTGCTTGCGATTTGGCCATGTGCAACTGAATTCCCGCGTTCATGGCGGCTTCGCTCGCTGCCACAACTTTCTCGAGCGGAGGATTTCCATCAACAAGCGCGATCGCGCGATGGCGAAGCTCAGGTTCGCCGTGCGCGCCGGCCCATGCTTCCCCGCGCACGATGGATTGCACCAGAAAATCGGGAACGTGGATGGAAGCGAAGGCCATGGAAATTCATTTGCCAATGGGAGAAGTGCGGCGGCGAAATCCTCACTCTCGTGTTTGGGGGTCTTTCGGCCGCGGGTCAATCCGTAAATTGCCCGTGCCATTCCAAATTGCTTTTGTTTCGAAACTTCCCGTTTCACCGCTGGCGCATGCGAACGCGGAACCATTGGAAACACGCGCCACAACGGCCGGCTGAATGCGTGAGCGGAGCACTTCAGCGCGAACATCAAAACCATCCAGCAGCCGCGCAAACGGATGCACGCAAAGATTGGCCGCGTGATTTTCCAGCGTGGCCAGCCAGCGCGCGGGCTCGGAGCCAAGCCGAAGAACCAGCGAAGCGCAGGTCTTGGCATTGGGCTCCTGGTCGAGAACCACCAGAATTGCCGGCGTATCCTCCACGCCGCGCCGAAAGCGGAACCACGCATTCAGCGGAACGTGGCGAACAGTTTCAGGGGCGATCTCGCTCAAATCCACGGCGATCAAACCGAAACCGCGGCTCTGCAAAAGCAAATCCGTTGCGCGCAGTGCCTGTTCGATGTTCCGGCAGCGAACCCAGAGCAATTGCTTCAGCTCCACTCCCGCCGCTTCGGCGGAATGCGGATCGAAATTATCGCTGCCATCGATCAGTACGCACGCTTCCGCATGAGCCGTTCGCGATGCCAAAGCCGAGAGAAGAAAACTGGTGCGCCCGGAGCATGGCGGCCCGCAAATTTCCGTCAAGCCGCCGCGCGGCAGGCCTCCGGCCAGTAAATCGATTTCTTCAATGCCGCTGGGAACTGTTTCGATGATTTTGTGATCACGATAGTCAAAAGGCGCGGAGGCGCGGCCGCGAAGATCGAATTCGACTTTGGCGCGTAGGGCAGCGATGTTCTGGGCCATGGCGGAATCCTGGCGAGGAGGGAAGAGAATTTATCTTCGCTTTTTCTTCGCCTATATGAGAGTATGCGGATCGAAGCGGGCGTTGTCAAGATCGAGTGTCGAGCCCGGTGCGCGGGTAGCCATAAAATGGATTTGGCTTGATCGTCCGGCGATTGGAATGCTAGCGCGCTTTTGCTTCTCGATTAAAATTCTAGGACAATAGCCGCACATCCAAATAGTAAAGGACAACTGCTTTTGCCGATCGCGCCCGTGAACCCGTCTCTTGAGAATCTTCCGCCGCCTGCCGCGCTCGATTGGGCGCATCCGCTCGTTCGTGAATGGTTCGAGCGAAAGTTCGGCACGCCTACCGAGCCGCAAGAGCAGGGCTGGCCGCATATCCTCGCGGAAAAAGACACGTTGATTTGCGCGCCCACTGGTTCCGGCAAAACGCTGGCTGCGTTTCTCGCTTGCATCGACCGGCTCGTGCGCAAAGCGCTTACCGGCGAGCTTCGGGACGAAATCGAAGTGGTCTACGTGTCGCCGCTGAAGGCGCTCGGAAACGACATCCAAAAAAACCTGGAAATACCGCTGGGCGAAATTTTGCAGCTCGCGGGCCAGCGCGGCTTTTTGATGCCGGAGATTCGCGCGGCGGTCCGTACCGGCGATACCTTGATGCACGAGCGCCGGGCGATGCAGAAGCGGCCGCCGCACATTCTGGTAACCACCCCGGAATCGCTCTACATTCTGCTGACGGCGGCGAAAAGCCGCGAACTTTTACGCACGGTCAAAACCGTCATCGTTGACGAAATTCACGCCGTTGCCGACGACAAGCGCGGAACGCATCTCGCGCTTTCTCTCGAACGCCTTGACGCGCTCGCGGCAAAGCGTTCCGCACGCATTGGGCTTTCCGCAACGCAGCAGCCAATCGAACTGGTGGGTCAGTTTCTTGTCGGAAACGGGAGCCCCGCGCCGACCATCGTGCAAATCGCGCAGCGCCGCGAGTTCGATCTCGCCGTTGAAGTGCCGGGCAGCGAACTTGGCCCCGTGGCTTCCAGCGAAATGTGGGAGGAAATCTACCGCCGCATCGCGGAGTTGGTGCAGCAGCATCGCTCCACGCTGATCTTCGTCAACACGCGCCGGTTGGCGGAGCGCGTGGCTCATCATCTGGCAGGCCTGCTCGGCGAAGATGCTGTCGCGTCGCATCACGGCAGTTTGTCGCGGCAGCGCCGGCTTGCCGTGGAAAGCAAGCTGAAGGCGGGAGAAATTCGCGCGCTCGTCGCGACGGCGTCGCTGGAATTGGGAATCGATATTGGTGCCGTGGACCTGGTCTGCCAGATTGGCTCGCCGCGGGCGATTGGCGTCGGTTTGCAACGCGTGGGGCGCGCGGGCCACTGGCGCGGAGCAATTCCCAAAGGCCGGTTGTTCGCAACCACGCGCGACGAATTGCTGGAATGCGCGGCCCTGGTGCGTTCGATACGCCTTGGTTTGCTCGATCGCATTCTGATTCCCGAATGCCCGCTCGATGTGCTCGCGCAACAGATCGTCGCCGAGTGTGCGGCGCAGGAATGGCAGGAAGACGGTTTGTTCGCGCTGGTCAGGCGCGCGTACTCCTACCGCAATCTGTCTCGAAAGGAATTCGATGAAGTCGTCGGGACGCTCGCGAATGGAATTGCGTCGCGTCGCGGGCGCTACAGTGCGTATCTGTATCGCGACGGGGTAAATAAACGCCTGCGCGCGCGCCGCGGCAGCCGCCTCGCCGCAATCACCAGCGGCGGTGCAATCCCGGACAATGCGCTTTACACCGTAATCGCGGAGCCCGAACACATTACCGTTGGCACTGTCGATGAAGATTTCGCCGTGGAAAGTTTGCGTGGCGACATCATCTTGCTGGGCAACGCTTCCTGGCGGATTCGGCGCGTGCAGTCGGGATCGGTGCTGGTGGAGGACGCCAACGGTGCGCCGCCAAATGTGCCCTTCTGGCGCGGCGAAGCTCCTTCCCGCACGCCGGAGCTTTCCGAGCAAGTGGCGGAAGTTCGGCGGAAAATCGATTCGCTCACCGAAAATATGGCGCCCGGCCCCATTCGCGGCGTTGTGTCGCAGGCCAATGCGGCGGTCGATTGGCTGATGCGGGAATGCGGCCTCGACCGTTCGGGCGCGGAACAGGCAGTCGAATACGTCATCGCTGGCCGCGCCGTGTTGCGCGCCGTGCCAACCCAGCAAACCATTATCGCCGAGCGATTCTTCGACGAGAGCGGCGGCATGCAGTTGGTGATTCACGCGCCGTTTGGCGGGTGCATCAACAAAGCCTGGGGACTGGCGCTGCGCAAGCGTTTCTGCCGCTCGTTCAATTTCGAATTGCAGGCTGCGGCCACCGACGATGGCCTGAATATCTCGCTTGGCGAGCAGCACAGCTTTCCTCTCGCGGATGTATTTCACTTTCTGCAATCGGCGACCGTGGAGGACTTGCTGTCGCAGGCCGTACTGACTTCCCCGATTTTCGCGACGCGCTGGCGATGGGCCGCCGGCCGCGCGCTGGCATTGCTGCGCTTTCAGGGCGGGAAAAAAGTGCCTCCGCAAATTCAGCGCATGCGTTCCGATGATTTGCTCGCCGGCGTGTTCCCGCAAGCGCTGGCCTGCCAGGAGAATATTTCCGGCGACATCATGATTCCCGATCATCCGCTCGTGCGCGAAACCATGAAGGACGCGCTGACGGAGGCGATGGATATCGAAGGCCTCAAGAACATATTGGATGCGATGTCTTCCGGACGCATTCACTGTGTCGCCGTCGACACGCCCGTGCCGTCGCAATTTTCGCATGAGATTTTGAATGCGAATCCCTACGCGTTTCTCGATGACGCCCCGCTCGAGGAACGCCGCGCGCGCGCCGTCGAAATGCGGCGAATGCTGCCGGAGGCGGTGTTGTCGGAGATTGGCCGCCTGGACCCTGCGGCCATTGCGGAAGTCCGTGAAGAGGCGTGGCCCGATGTGCGTGACGCGGATGAGCTTCATGACGCTCTGCAAACGCTGATCGCGCTGCCGGAATCCGCGAATGGCGCATCTCCGCTCGCCAGCATGCTCACCAGTTCTATCCGCGGCTGGACGAACTATTTTTCAGTCCTCGCTGCTAACCAACGTGCCGCACGCGCTTCCGCAGGCGGCCGGACGTACTGGGTCGCGGCGGAGAAAGCCAAAAGTTTCGGCGCGCTTTTCCCCGCCGCGCGCTGGGACGCGCCACTTCCGGATGTGGAGACGGATGCGCCTTCGCGCGAAGATGCGCTCGCCGCTTGCCTCACGGGTTGGATGGCGCATGGTGGTCCCGTGACCGCGCAAGAACTCAGCAGCGTCCTCGGAATTGCCGCCCCGGAAATCGATCAGGCTCTTTTGCGCCTCGAAGCGAGCGGCTCGATCCTGCGCGGCCAGTTTGCCGGAGCTTCTGGAGGCAAAACGGAATGGTGCGACCGCCGGTTGCTCGCGCGAATTCATCGCCTCACGCTCGGCGCGCTGCGCAAGGAAATCCAGCCCGTCACCGCTGCGCAGTTCATGCGCTGGCTGTTGCGCTGGCAGCACGTCGCACCCGGAACGCAGGTCTTCGGCGAACGCGGCACGCTCGAAATTCTGCGGCAGTTGCAAGGATTCGAAGCGCCCGCGAACGCGTGGGAGCGGGAGATTCTCGCGCGTAGAATCGCGAACTACGATCCCACGGCGCTGGATCAACTTTGCTTGACGGGCGCTGTGGGATGGGGGCGACTCTCTCCTCATCCGGCCACTTTGGCGGAGCAAAATGGAGCGAATCGCCGCGTGATTCCCACAAGCGTCGCGCCTATTGCATTTTTCATCCGCGAAGACGCCGACTGGATGGTTCTGCAGCGCGCCGAAGGTGACGCCGCTGGTGATGCCGATGCTCCGCGCGGGCTGAGCCGCAACGCGCGCGACATTTTGATTTACCTGCGGCAGCGCGGCGCTTCGTTTTTTGCCGATATCGTTCGCGGCACGGGGAAGCTCAAGGCCGAAGCGGAAATGGCGCTCTGGGAATTGGTGACCGCGGGGATGATCACGGCGGACGGTTTCGATAATATCCGCGCCCTGATTGATTTGAAGCGCCGCTCCGGCCATGGCCGCGGCCACAACGCGCGCCCGCGGCACAGCCTGGGACGCTGGTCGCTGCTCCATGCCAGCGAAGCCCCCGAGCGAACGCGCACGGTGGAAGCAACGTGCTGGATGCTTCTCAAAAGGTATGGCGTGGTTTTTCGCGAAGTGGTCGCGCGGGAAAGCATCGTTCCGCGCTGGCGTGAACTGCTGATTGCGTTTCGCCGGCTGGAAGACCGCGGCGAAATACGCGGCGGCCGTTTCGTCAGCGGTTTTCTGGGAGAGCAATTTGCTCTGCCTGTGGCTGTCGAATCCGTACGCGCCATGAGAAAAAACGAGGCTTCCGGCGAAATCGTTGCCGTATCGGCGGCTGATCCGTTGAATCTTGTCGGGATTTTATTGCCGGGCGAGCGCGTCGCGGCGAATTCTGGAAAAATCGTCACGCTGCGCGATGGCGCGCCCATCGCGCTGGCCGAATCCGCCGCAAAATTCGCCGGCGGCATCGCTGTGTGAACCATTCGCCACGCTGCCGGCCACTGCCGCGTTAGCGTCCGCGATGCGCTTGGCCGAATCCTAGCGGCGCAGCTGCGCGCTCGCCTCCAGCAGTTTTTCCAGCTCGGACTCTGCGTTTGTTCGCCTCGGCAAATACCCCTTCGCCACAAGCAGCTCCGCGTTCAGGATCGCGGCTCCGGCCGCTCCGCGAATCGCATTGTGCGAGAGCACCGTGAATTTGAAGCCCGCGAGCGGGCACGGACGGATTCTGCCAATCACCACGGTCATGCCGTTGTCGGTGTTGCGATCCAGGCGCGGCTGCGGCCGGTCACGCTCATCCTGCAGCGTGATCGGATGCCTCGGCGCGGAGGGCAGATTCAGCCGCTGCGGCTCGCCCGTGAAATTGCGCAACGCTTCGCGAACGTCAGCCACGGTAGTTTTCCGCTTCAGCCGGACGGAAACCGATTCCATGTGTCCATCGAGCACCGCCACGCGATTGCACTGCGCGCTGACGCGGAAATCCGCCGGGACGAAATGTTGCCCATCGAGTCTTCCCAGGATTTTCTGCGGCTCGGCTTCGAGTTTCTCTTCCTCGCCGCTGATGTAGGGAATCACGTTGTCGTGGATCGCCCCTGCCGAAACTCCCGAATGCCCTGCGCCGGAAATCGCCTGCATGGTGGCGACAAAAACTTCCGAGACTCCGAACGCATCTTCCAGCGGTTTCAGTGCGATCGAAAGGCCGATCACCGCGCAATTGGGATTCGTCGCAATAAACCCGGTGGAATATTGCCGCGCCGCCTGCTGCTGCGGAAGGATCGCGGCGTGCTCCGGGTTGACTTCCGGAATCAGCAGTGGAACGTCCGCATCCATGCGGTGGTTGCGGCTATTGCTGATCACCGGGTAGCCCGCCCGCGCAAAAGCTTCTTCCGCGGCGCCCGCTACGGAAGAATCGAGGCCCGAGAACACAAAGTCGCACGCGAGCGTCGACTGCAAATCCTTGACCACGAGGTTCCGCGCCATTTTCGGCAGAGCCGATTCCAGCCGCCAGGTTGCGGCGTCCGCATAGCGCTTTCCGGCGGAGCGCTCCGACGCGACGACTTCGGCGACTTCAAACCAGGGATGACTCTCGAGTAGCTGCATAAACCGCTGCCCGACTGCTCCCGTAGCCCCCAGTATCCCGACTCGATATTTCTCCACTGCCTGGTCTCCTCCAATTTTCAGAATGTTCCTTTAGATGCGAACAGCGCGCGAATCGCTCGGCCCTAAAAACAGAAAAACCCACCGGCCAGGTCATTTTGGCGGTGGGTTTGAGCCTTACGGATTGCGGTTGTCTTAGCTCTGCAAACCCTCCCCGCCAGAATGCGGACGCATCTTAAGATGCGTGCAAATCATTCGCTTTTTCGGACAAGGATGCAGCATGACGGGCAACAGTGTAACGATCTGCCTCTCGCATCACAACGTTTTTCAGCGAACGGGCCGAAATCGGCGCGGAATGGCGCGGCAGAAACACCGAATATGATGCGCACGGGCGCGCTGCATCGCGGCGCTTCTGCCGATGCTTCCCGCGCCGGCCGCTCGAATGGCTTGCTGAGAAACCCCATTCGCTGTCATCCCGAGCCGCCATGCGGCGAGCCTGCCTGCCGCAGGCAGGGGATCTGCATTTTCCTCAGATTTCAGTAAACTGCGGCCCTCTCGTGTAGCCGGAATGACAACCAAGCGCGCTTTTTCAACAAGGGGCTAAAGTCGATGGAGATCCGCGCGGGCCAATCTCCATTAGCTGCAGTTTGATCCATTCGCATTCCGACCCTTGAAGGGCGCCTTTTTTTGCCGTATCATGATCAAACCTTCAGACTCAGATCCTTCCGATCTGAGTCTCATGAAGAGTGGCCGAGGGAACAGGCCCGAGGACGCCACGGCAACCGGGTGCGGCGCATCGCCGAACCGCGGTGCCAAATCCTGCCCCGAGTCGCGGGGGACATGAGACTTATGCATTCGAGCATTTTGCGTCTCTTCCCAGACTCGGCCATCACTCCGCTTTTTCGCGGCGCGGCGGCCCGAGGCCGCAATTCAACCTCGGCGTGAGTGAGGAAAAAGAAATGGCTCCGTTATTTCAATTGCGCTGCCGTGAATGCGGACGATCGCTGGGAAACGGCCCCATCGTGCTCTGCGAGGAATGTTTTTCCCCGGTTGAGGTCGCTTACGATTTGAACGCCGTGCGCGAATGCCTTACGCGCGAAAAAATCGCCGCGCGGCCCGCAAACATCTGGCGCTATGCCGAACTGCTGCCCGTTGCGCCCGAAAATCGCTCGGAGCTGCCCGTCGGGTTTACGCCGCTCGTCCCTGCGCCGAGGCTCGGTCCGCGAATCGGCTCGCATCGCCTGTACCTGAAAAACGACGCCGCGTGTTTTCCCACGCTCTCTTTCAAGGACCGCGTGGTCGCCATTGCCCTCGCTCAGGCCAAGGCGTTTGGATTCGGTGTGGTGGGATGTTCTTCCACCGGCAATCTTGCCAATGCCGTCGCCGCGCAAGCGGTAAGAAACGGCCTCGACGCATGGATCTTTATTCCCGCCGATCTCGAGCCCGCAAAAATTCTCGGCACGGAGATATTCGGCGCGCGCGTGATCCGCATCGCGGGAAACTACGACCAGGTGAACCGGCTGTGCGCGCAGATCGCCGAGCGCTACCAATGGGGTTTTGTAAACGTCAATTTGCGCCCGTATTACGCGGAAGGCTCAAAAACTGTCGGCTTCGAAATTGCCGAGCAACTCGGATGGCATTTGCCGGATAACGTTGTCGTGCCCATGGCCGGCGGCGCGCTCATCACGAAAATCTCCAAAGCCTTTCAGGAATTGAGCGAACTAGGGTTTGTCGAGGCCAAGCCCGTGAAATTCTTTGGCGCGCAAGCGACGGGGTGTTCGCCGATCTCGACCGCGATTAAGAACCGCGCGGAAGAAATCGATCCACAAAGGCCCAGGACGATTTGCCGGTCGCTCGCCATTGGTAATCCCGCCGACGGCTACAATGCGCTAAAGACCATCCGTTCGAGCGAAGGGTGGGCCGAGGACGCCAGCGATCCGGAAATTGTCGCGGGCATCCGCCTGCTGGCCGAAACGGAAGGCATTTTCGCGGAAACGGCCGGCGGAGTAACCGTGGCGGCGGCGAAAAGCCTTTTCGCCCAAGGAAGGCTGCGCGCCGATGAAACCACCGTGCTGTGCATCACGGGAAACGGATTAAAGACGACGGATGCGCTGGCGGGCAAATTCACCGAAACGCCGGCCATTGAGCCTAAGCTGGCTGCCTTTGAAGCCTATCTCGCGGAAGTTGGCGCGCCCGTGGCCGGCGATTGAAATGCCGGACACTGCAACGGCAATCGTACCGGCAACATCGGCCAATCTAGGCTGCGCCTTTGACTGCGCCGCGCTCGCGCTGAATCTCTATTTGCATGTGCGCGCCACGCGGAATCCGCATCGCCTCGAAATTGTCTATCAAGGACCCCGGCCAGAGTCGATTCCGAGCGGCGATCCGAATCTGGTGGTCCGGGGAATTCGCGCGGTCGCGGAATGGGGAGGTACCGCCGTTCCGACGGCCAGAATTGAAATCGACAACGAAATTCCCGTCGGGTCCGGGCTTGGCTCCAGCGCCGCGGCGATTGTGGCCGGGATTCTGGTGGGGGCGCGAATCTGCGGCGTCAGTCCCAGCGCGGACACGATAATTCGCCTCGCCGCCGGCATCGAGGGGCATCCTGACAATGTTGCGGCCGCCTATTACGGCGGCCTCGTCGTCTGTGCCCAGCGCGAAAACTCGGGTGACGTGCTGACTCTCAAAGCCGAAGTGCCGCAAGATTTGGAATTCATCGCCGTGATCCCGGCCATCGGCATGCCCACCGCACAATCTCGCGCCGTTTTGCCTTCGGCGTACAGCCGCGCGGCCGTGGTTCACAATCTTCAGCGCACGGCTTTGTTTGTGGCTTCTGTGTTTTCCGGCCGTTTTGATCTGCAACCCGAGTTTTTCCGCGATCGCCTCCACCAGCCGTATCGTTGCAGCCTCATTCCCGGACTCGAAGAGTGCCTAAAGCTGAGTCACCCGGATTTAATCGGAGTACTTCTCAGCGGGGCAGGCTCCGCGGTCCTGGCAATTGCTCGAAAAAATGCCGCGGAAGTTGCCGCACTTCTCGTCGCGGAGTTCAATCACCATGGCGTTGCGGCGCAGCCGCTGTTCCTCAAGGCCGAGAATCGCGGCGCGCGCGATTCCTCCGCCGCGAGCAGCGCTGGATCGTAATCGAGCCACGAACGACCGCTTTCGAATGCGTGCGCCGGTTTTCCTGTCACGCAATCGCCGCCTGAAAATGTGATACCTTTCGCACGTCTGCGGCGCCGGCAAACCACGCGTGCGAGCCTACCTTCAGTGTACGGAACCAGCCTGCGAGAAGAAGCAGGATGAAAATCAGCAGGGCCATCGCTGCACGTTTTGCGGCGGCCTACTCGAAGTAAATTACGATTTCGAGCCGACTCCGCCAGACATGCTGCGCTCTGTTTGGCGGCAGCGCCGGCTCGGCAACGAGCCAATCGCGTCGCATCCAAGCGCGAATCGCCGGCCAGCAACTCGCTCCATTCGTTTGTCTGGATTCTGCGGTGATCAAAATCCCGGCAGCGCCGTAATCCCTTTGCCTTCGGTGCATTCATAGAGCTTGCCCATAGCGAGATTCTTGTATTCTTCCGTTCTGCCGCTCGGCCAGTCGATGACCACGCGCTCGATGCCTTCGCGCTTCCCCACTCCAAACGTCACCGGCAGCTCCGATTGCGACAAATAACTCGACCCGCTCCTCACCATGCGGGCTTGCGTTGCCCGGCCATTGAAAATCCGCACATGCGCTCCAATGGCGTCCCGATTCGACTTCGTGCCAACCAAACGAAAACGAATACTGCGGTTTCCGGAGAGCTGATCGTTCCGGAACAGATGGGCGAAGCTGTTATTCGTGGTCATCAGCAGATCGACATCCCCATCCCGGTCGAAATCCCCGTAGCAAAGCCCGCGCCCGACCTTCGGCTGCCTGAATGCCGCGCCAGCCTCGGACGCAACGTCGTGGAAATCGCCGTGCCCGTTGTTCAGAAAGAGCTGCGGCGGTTGCGCGTAGCCGACGTTGCCGCGAATGTTCCGAACCGTCTCGTCGATGTGCCCGTTCGCGACAATCAGATCCACGGCTCCGTCCAGGTTCGCATCCGCGAAGACGCAGCCGAATCCCAGCGTGTTCTTCGATGGCTCGCCGACGCCCGCCTGAATCGCCACGTCTTCATACATCCCATGCCCAATGGATCGGTACAGCCCGATCATTTCATCATCAAAGTTTGTGATCGCGATTCCCGGAAAGCCCGTGCCCTCGAAATCGGCCACGTCCACGCCCATTCCAGCGCGCGCTTTTCCGTCATTGCTGAAGGCTACTCCCGCTTCCACCGCAACGTCCTTGAATGTGCCGTTGCGCTGATTGCGATACAGCTTGTTGGGCTGCGTGTCGTTGGTCACCAGCAGGTCCGGCCAGCCGTCTCGATCGTAATCGAGCATCGCCACGCCCAGCGACTTCGAACTCGTATCGAAAATTCCGCTCGTTGCCGTCACGTCTTCGAACGTTCCGTTCCCTCGATTGCGAAACAGCCAGCACGTTTCGCCTCGATACGCTTCCGGCGTGCAATAGGATTTATGCACTCCGTCCAGACTGCAGAACACGTCGTCCTGCATCGACCATTTCACGTAATTGCACACAAAGAGATCCAGCATGCCGTCGCGATCGAAATCGAACCATAACGCGGACGTGCTGAAACTCTCCCTTCCGCTCAGCCCGCTCTCACGCGTGACGTCCACGAATGTTCCTCGCCCCGTATTTTTGAAAAGATGATTTTGCCCCACGCACGTCACGAAAATGTCCGGGAAGCCATCGTTGTTGTAATCGCCGATGGTTGCCCCCATCCCGTATAGCTCCGTGTCCAGCCCGGCGCGCCGCGTGACGTCGGTAAAAGTCCCGTTGCGATTATTCCGATACAGTTTCATCGTCGAGCGCCGCCGTCTGTGGCCCGGCCAATCCATGCTGTTGATTAGAAGAATGTCCGGCCAGCCATCCGCGTCATAATCAATGAAAGCGCATCCGGAGCCCATCGTCTCCGGCAGAAGTTTTCCTCCATACGCGCCGGTGTAGTGCTCAAATTCAATCCCCGCCGGCGACGTTACATCCACCATTCGAAATCCCGGGCGCAATGCCTGCGGTGGAGAAATGCCGAACAGATCGTCGGCGAGTGCGCGCGCCGGGTACGCGGCGCCGGCAAGCCCTAGCAAAAACTCCCTTCGATTCATGAAATGTTCACCAATCCATTGCGAATGGCATACACCACCAGCTCCGCGGTCTTGTGAATTCCCAAAGTGTCCATGATGTTGGCGCGGTGAACCGACACGGTATTCACGCTCAGATCGAGGTGGCTGGCAATTTCCTTGTTCGATTTGCCGCTGACGATCAGTTGCAGGATCTCAAGCTCGCGCGGCGTCAGGCCCGCATTGCGCTCTCCCTTCAACGTCGCCGCATGCACCAGCTGTGGGGACAATACGATTTCTCCTTGCACGGCTCGCCGGATGGCGGTCGCGAGCTCCATATCCACCGCGCTTTTCAGGACGTATCCGCATGCACCGGCATCGAGCGCCTGACGAACCAGCGTATTTTCCGAGTGCATGCTCAGCATCAGCACCAGAGTTTGTGCCGAAAATTCCAGAATGCGCCGTGTCGCCTCGATCCCGTTCATGCCCGGAAGCGCGCAATCCATCACGATTACCCGCGGCCGCAGTTCTTTGGCCAGGCGGATTGCTTCCTCGCCCGCGCTGGCCTCCCCAACCACCACAATATCCGGTTCATCATCGAGCATCCTCCGGAACCCACGGCGCACGAGCGCGTGGTCATCCACAAGCAGCACGGAAATTTTATCGGACATGCGAATCTGCCATCCCTCTCGGCACTCGCAGACGGACTAACGTCCCGCCTTGCGAAGGCCGAACAAATTCGACCACACCGTTCAGGAGCACCGCGCGCTCGCGCATCGCCACCAAGCCGATCCCCGTCCTTTTACCCTGTGCGCCAAGTCCAGCGCCGTGATCCTCGATCTCCAGTTCCAGAGTGTCCGGCAAGTAGCGCAACCGCACCCACGCTTCACGGGCGCCGGAATGTCGCGCCACGTTGTTCAGCGCTTCCTGCAGGATTCGATAAATATTCACGGCCGCGCTGGCGTCCAGCGCAAAAGGGGTGCCTGTTTTCTCGTACTTTACCGCAATCCCTGTTTGCTTCTCGACGGTCGGAATATACCAGTCCAGTGTGCTTTCCAGGCCCGCCTCGTCCAGCATCACCGGATGCAGCGCCTGGGAAAGCGAGCGCAGATTGTCCAGGGTGCGTTGCGTGATGTCGCGAACCTCATGCAGATCGGTTCGCAGCGAGGATCCATCGGGTATCTGCTTTTCCGAGCGGCTCAGAAGAGATCCGATGGCCGTCAGCACCTGGCCGAACTCGTCGTGCAGTTCCCGGGAAATGTAGCGCAACGTGGATTCCTGCGTGGAGATCAATTTCTGCGCCAGCTCGCTGCGCTGGTTTGAGACTGTTCCCAGTTGCGCGAACAGCCGGCGATTCGCGCGGATCACATAGAGGCTGGTGACCAAAATCGCGATCAGAATTGCCGTCAGAAAAAAATAAACTTGTCGTTGGACGCGATCGTAGATCCTCCCAACTTGCCGCGCGGCTTGCTCCTCTCCCTCGTTGTTCTGCACCAGTTGGCGCGCCACGGCCGCCGTCAGCGACGCCTGCCGCGCTTGCAGCGAAATGCGAATTTGCTCGCGCGCGGCCGCGTCGTTGCCGTTTCGCGCCAGCGAGAACGTGCGATCGACCGCGTCCCAAAATTGCGAAAAGGAATTCGCCAGATAATGTATCTGTTCCGGTGTGCGCCGCACGGTCGCGAACTCGCCTTCGAGCCGCAGCGCGTCGTTCAGATCATCATGGATTTGCTCGAATTGCGCGGACCATGCCGTCAGAGGGTACGGTTCGTCGTTCGCCAGCATGTCGCGCATCGCCAGGCCCAGCGAATTCAAATCATTCTGAATGCGCAGCAACTGCAGGGAATCCTTGCGGTACTCATCGGCCAGATTGCGCTGCAGCTCGCGCAAGTGGGAGATTTGCACCGTGGTGTACCACGAATAGGCGACCACGGCGGCCAGCGTGATCATCAGGCCAAGGAAAAGTCCGAAGGTCGGAGAGCGGTGCGGCGTGCGCGGCACCATCCGAGAATATAACGCGCGTTTGCTAGATTCCAATGTCGCGCTCATCGAGGCACTGTCCCGCGTCCGAACCGCTATGGTCCTTGCTTGCGATATTGGAAACGATAGCTGCTCGGCGCGTTGCCGGAGACGGCGCGCGTGTTGTCAAAGAGCATGTACTCCAGGTGGCGCGTGTCCTCGGGGTAGCTGATGCCTTGCGGGTAGGGATAGGAACGGAGCGTGTAAATCGGCAACGGGCTGACCGTCGCTCCCAGGTCGGCGTAAAAATCCATATCTTTGTCGAATCCGTCCGCATGGAAGAAATAGTCGCGCACCCAGCCGCGCGGCAGTTTCGGCAGCGAGGATGGATCAAAATCGAGAGCCACCTCGTCGCCAGAGCCGAAGATCACGTATTCTTCGTCGGCCCGCGTGAGCAGCGCGCGCACGTCGCCATAGCGCGTGTAGTTTCCCGCCTGCCGCGCGTACGGCCCCGTCTTGCTGACTTCGTTGTAGATGTAGCTCAGATCGCCGGGCGTGCTCCCCTCCACGTATTTGGGATAGCCGCGATATTCCAGCCGCGCGCCACCCAGCGGAACCTTGGAAACTCGATACGGCGTATCTGCCGCGGAATTGTCGATGCGAATGCGATCCCAGTAAATCTTCAGATTCGTCACAATGCGAATCCGCCGCGTGCCCGGAGGAAGTTTCCCGGTCAGGTCGACGGTCATCGTGCGTTCCAGGCCCGCGGGAAATCCCATAGGATCCACCACGCACCGCCAATGGCCCGTCGCATCCAGCGCTTCCACGTACGGCGGAATCGGTTTGATTCCCGCTTGCCACGCCGCGTAGAGCGAACTCGCGGAAAAATAGTCCGTGAAGCCGTCGATCAATAGCCGCAGCGGACGCCGCGCGTTCCACTTCCCTAAATCCAGCTCCACCCAGTGCGGCTTCGCGAAGCCCGCGTAAGGCAGGCCCGTGAAGCCTTTCACGAATTCGTGATCGCGTTTCAGGAGCAGTGGCAGCACATTTTGCCCGCGATTGTCCCACGCGCCCGCCGGCGGATGCACATCGCGGCTGGCAATCACCCGGAACGCCGGGAACGGCGGATTCATCGCGAAACGCGCGTTCGGATAGACCTCGACGCCCGCCGGATGGTCCACCGCCAGCAGCTGAACCCGGTCGAGATAGTCCAGCTCCTCCATCGGCTCCAGAAGCCGAAAATGCAAACGGCCATTTTTTGCCTGCACCGCCGCGCCGCTTACCTTCAGATACTCGCTTGGGTCCGGGATATTCCGCTCCCCGGGCGCGACCCAGTGGCCGATAATTCCCGCGCCGAGAATATCCGAAACGAATTGGAACTCGCGGCCATTCCACGCAAACAGAATCGGGCAGGAGCTGCCGCGGCGGTCAATCTCGGTAATCGTCTGCTTCGCATCCGCCGGCAGGTCAATTTCATCCTGCAGCACGCCCGTCGGCCATAACATCCGCACGATGCCGGCCCGTTTTGCGCCATCCAGGCCTACCGTGATAGTCGTGTCGCTCTGCCCCAGATAGCCTGACGCGGCGGGAATTTCCAGTTTTTGTTGCAGCGTGCCGGCAAAAATTTTGACGATTGTCCCGATCGCGCTCTTATTGTCATTGAGGCCCTGCAACGCCAGCTTCAGCCAGTGGTTGCGGTTTCCACCCACGTTGCGAAGCAGCACGGGCGTTCCGCCATTTTGCGTAATCAGCAGATCGGTGCCGCCGTCGCCAAAAAAATCAGCCGCCACGATCGAGCGCGGATGCGCCAGATGAACTCTGTCCAGCCCGGTATCTTTTGTAACGTCGCGGAAACCAACAGGCCCTTCGTTGCGCAGTAAAACGATATGGCCGCCGGTTGAATTTTCGCCCACGGCAGCCAGATCCATCCAGCCGTCGTTGTCGTAGTCAAGCGCCGCCACGCCCCAGCCGCGCGCCCAATCAACCTTGGGCAAATCGACCGGAACGAACTTCTTGCCATCGATGTTGCGCCACAGGGAAAGTCCCGGCGCGCCGTCATGCGTAAACGCCAGATCCATCCAGCCGTCTTTGTTGAAGTCGAAAGCCACTGCGCCCACGGCCGCTGCCGGCATCCGCGAAGCCCACGGCTGCTCCGCGTGGAACAACCCTTGGCGCGGATTGAGATAAACAAGCGGCGGCCCATCCATCGCGGTGATGACGAGGTCCACGGCCCGATCATTATTGACGTCGCTCGCCGTCGCTCCCCAGCTTGCGCCGGGGCCGCCCAGGCCGGTTTGTTCTGTCACCTGCGTAAATGTTCCGTTGCCATTGTTGCGCCAGAGTTCGTCGATGGGTTTCGATGCCGCTCCACCGCCGGACGAGCCTCGCTCATCTTTCGACGCGCGCGTGACGTAAAGATCCAGGTCGCCATCGTGATCGTAATCCACAAACGTCAGCCCCATGGCCTGCCCGGTCACGTGAATTCCGGCCGCCGCCGCCACGTCGCGAAACTTTCCGTTGCCTTCATTGTGGAACAGCGCGACTCCGCCATCGTAGCTGACGGCCAGATCGGGACGTCCATCATTGTCGTAATCGCCGGTCGTGCATCCCATTCCCGCTCCCGCGATCTGGATGTCCGATTGCCGCGTCACATCCGCGAATCGTCCGTTGCCGAGATTGTGGTAAAGGGCCGGATGGCCGCTGCCATCCGCATTCGCCAGAAATATGTCGGGACGCCCGTCGCCGTCGTAATCCAGGACGCAAGCTCCCGAGCCAAACGAAGCCGCCGCACCATTCTGATGCAGTTTCGGATCTGGACGAATTGCACGCGTGGGCAATCCGGACTCGGCGGTCACATTCACCCAATGCACGGGAATGGGCGGGGGAACCGGTTCGAGGCCGGGCGGAACCTGCTCCACGAGCGAATACTTCCCTTGATCGCCGTAGGTCATGCTCATCGGCGTGCCTATCTTCTTCGCGGTCTCATCCTGGAAGCGCGTCAGGAACTCGCGCGCGTGCGCCGTGTCGCCCGACCGTTGATAGGCCTGCGCGAGCGCGAATGCCGCCGACGCGTGAAAGGGATTCAATTTCAAAGCGGCGTCAAAAGCCGCAATCGCTTTCGGGTATTGGTGCAGCGCCATGTAATTCTGGCCAAGGAAGTATTGCGAATCGGCGTCACGAGGATCGAGAGCAATCACGCGCTCGAAATCCTGAGCGGACGCGCCCGGATGGCCAAGCGATTTCTCCAGCAGGCCCAGGTTGTACCACACGCGCGGATTCTTCGGCTCGCGCTTTTCGGCTTCGTTCAGGATCGCTTGCGCTTGCGGCAATTGCTCCAAAGCCAAAAGAGCGATGCCTTGGTTCAATCGCGCGGCGTAAAGCTTCGGATCCAGCGAGTAGGCTTTCTTGAACTTCTCGAGCGCGGTCTTCTGCTCCTGCCGATTCATGTATGCGACGCCGAGGTTATTCTGTTCGGCCGCCTCAATTCTTGCCGCTCCGCGCCCCGCTTGCGCGAAGACTGACGGCCGCGCGGCGAAAAAAATCGAGAGGCCCATGGCTATGCACGCGGCCAGCGCCACCAGCCAGCGCGACTTCCGGGCTATCTTTCGCTCTTCAGTCTTTTTCGTACGGTCGGGCGCCAACGATTCCACTTCCTTCTTTCACCGTGACGGTCTGGCCTGCCGCAATATCTTTCAGGCGATCCACATGGCCGCTGGGCCAATGAATTTCCATCTTGCTTACGCTCGTATTCTGGCCCAGGCCGAAAGTAAGAACAAGCTCGCTCGAGGACAGATAGCTCGAGCCGCTCGTCAGCATCTTATCCTGCGTCATGCCTCCCGCGGTCACGTCCACCACGGCTCCGATGCCATCGCGATTCGACCGCGTGCCGGCCAGCTTGACGCGCAAACTGTGATTCGTTCCGCCTTCATTGCGGAACAGAACGGCCGATCCCGGGTTCGTCGAAACCAAAATATCCAGCTTGCCGTTATTGTAGACATCCCCGTAGGCCGCTCCGCGCGCCACGCGCGGCACGTTGAACGATGCACCCGCCTCGCGCGTCGCATCCGCAAATGTTCCGTTGCCCAGATTGTGAAACAGCAGCGGCGGCTCCGCATAGTGAACGTCGCGCTGAACAGTTTGTATGTCGCGCTGAATATGCCCGTTCGCCACAAATATGTCCGGCCATCCGTCGTTGTCATAGTCGAAGAAAAAGCAGCCAAAGCCCAGCGTCAGCAAACTCGAGTGGCCAATTTCGGAATGCGGCGCTTCGTCCACGAACAACCCGTTGCGCTCATTGTGGTAGAGTGCCAGCATCTGGTTCGAAAAGTTGGAAACCAAAATGCTCGGATACCCGGAATGATCGTAGTCCGCAGAAGCCGCGCCCATCCCCGCGCGCGCCACGCCATCGTCGCTGAACCCCACGCCGGACATCACCGCCTTTTCTGTGAACGTGCCGTTCCCGTTGTTGATGTAGAGCTTGTTCGGCTGCGTATCGTTGCTGACGAAGATGTCCGGCCAGCCATCGTTATTGGCGTCTAGAATCGTGATGCCTAAACTTTTCGACGTCGGATCATAAAGCCCGGCCTGCTTCGTTACATCCGTGAACGTTCCATTGCCATTGTTGCGCCACAGGCGCAGGGATGTTCCGTGATAGGCCTGCGGAGTGCAATACGACTTGGTCCTGCCGTCCAGCGTGCAATAAATATCGGTCTTCGGCGTCCATCGAACATAATTCGCCACCAGCAAATCCAGTTTGCCGTCGCGATTGTAATCCACCCATGCCGCACTGGTGCTGAACTCATTGGGTCCCCACAGGCCCGCCTGCTTGGTCACGTCCGTGAACGTGCCATTGCAATTGTTGCGGAACAGATGGCTTTGCCCAAGCGCCGTGACAAAAATGTCGTCGCAGCCATCGTTATTGTAATCGCCGACAGCCACGCCCATTCCGTACATCTCCACGTCGAGTCCCGCCTGGCGCGTCACGTCCGTGAACGTGCCATTGTGATTGTTCCGGTACAGCGCCATGTACGTGTGGCGCCGCACATGCCCGGGCCAGTCCTTTCCATTGATCAGCAGAATGTCCTGCCAGCCGTCGTTGTTGTAATCGATGAAGCCCACGCCGGAGCCCATCGCTTCCGGCAGCCACTCTTTTCCGAACGCGCCGTTGTTGTGGATGAAATGAATGCCCGCCGCGCGCGTCACATCCTGGAACGTGATCGGCGATGCCGGCCGTTTCTTCTGCGCGCGCAAACTGGGAAAGGAGAAGCCAATAATCAGCACAGCCAGCGCCGGCCAGAATTTCCGAACCAACCGCTTCTTCATCATCGAGAGCCTTTCGATTTTGGCGGATCGCCATAACTGGATGCCACCGGCTGCAACGGCCCGGAACGGATCTCGTGGATCGGCTGGCTTTCGTTGTTATCGTTCGGATGCGCGCGAAGATAGGGGCCGGTCAGCGCGCCTTCCGCTTCGTTCGCTTTGAAGCGCAAATACCGCACCTCGTACTGCCGCGCGCGATTCGCATGGCCCAGCCCGTTGTAGCAAAGCATGAGGTTGTAATTCGCCTCTACATCCTCCGGGTCAATAGCCAGCACCGCCTGGAATTGGCGAATCGCTTCCGCGTAACGCCGCTCCAGGAACAGCGTCCGCCCAAAATCGTTCCGCGCCACGCGATCCTTCGGATACTGTTGGAGCGTGATTTTCAATTGCGCGATTGCCTGATTATAGTGTCCCTGGTCGCGCAGCACGCTGGCGTAGAAGTAGTGCGCGCTGGCCAACGAAGGCGACACGCGCAGCGCGTGCAGCAGCACCTTCTCCGCGCCGGACAAATTGCCCTCTTGCAGCAGCACGCGGCCCATGTTGACCCAGCCGTCCGCGCGCCCCGGAACGGCCTGCGCAACTTTCCTGAAAGCGGCGTCCGCGCCTTGCAAATCCCCTTGCAGCAGCAATCCGATGCCGTAATCGTTCCACCGCTGCCAATCGGCCGCTTGGACGTCGATGCGCGGCTTGGGCTTCGGAGCGTTTGCGGGCAGCACGTGCAATTCGGCCTTGTCTTCGCCCATCACCACGATGGGCAGGTTCGGAATTCCCTTTCTCTTCCCCGAATCGCTGGCCGTCGAGCCCGTGAACACCCATTTTGTATCGTCATAATCCGGAGAAATGGCGGGCTTGTGCTGCGCCGGATCAGGAATTCCCGCGAACGCGAACTGCGTGAACCACCAGGAGAATTTCCGGTAATTCAGTTTCGCCGTCAGCGTGATGCGATTGCCCGCGTCCTTGGGAATATACAGACGATAATGAACTGTGTCCGCCGCGCCCGGGGGAATCAGATGGACGTAGACCACGGCGCGCTCGGCCCACGCGTTGCGCTTGTTGATCGGATTGCCATGCGCGTCGATCAGCAGCGCGCGATAGAATTGCGCGCCGCGATCCACGGGCCCGTTTCCATGCGCGCTCGCCTGCCCGCTCCAGAAAATCGTCCGCCCATTTTCGTCCGTGGCTTTCAGTTCGAGCCACAAATCGAACGCGTCAATTGTGCCGCCCGGGAAAAAATGCCCCACGCCCCGCGTACGCACCACCACATCCACGCGCACCGTATCCCCGCGGCGTACCTCAACGGGAAAGCGGCCGAATGGCGCCGTCAGTTGCGACGCCGGCGTAGCGAATCTCTGTTGTCCTTTCGGCGCGTGGAACGCCGCTTCCTCGCCCACGCCGAACGTGGTCTGGAGTTGCGGCTCCGCGCCGAACGACGCTTCCGCCGCCATCCCATGCGCCGCTCGAGTTTGCGTCTGCGCGGGTGAAATTCCGAAAATATCCACGCTCACCTGATTCGCTTTCAGGAACTCTTCGACCGTCTCGAGCTGCTTCGCATCTTCGTTTTCATACGGCAGCGCCGTGTTGGCTCCGGGGAAGCGGTGCGAGTCAATGAAGCCTTTGATGTTTCCGAAATCGTTCGAGCGCACTTTCGGCATGTGGCAGTCCGTGCACGTTTTCGGATGCGGCGGATAGTAAAACGACCGCGCGCCCTGGCCGGAAACCCCGCTCGCCTGCCAGTTGTCGTATTCATCGAAGCCGCGCGTCCAACGGTAGTGGTTCACGGGAAAATCCAGATGCACTTTGTGGCACGTCGAGCAGAACTGCGCCGTCTGGTTTCTGACAAACGGCTTCAGAAACACCCGGCGATGCGGTTCCGGATTGAGCTTAATCAGGAAATCGACCAGATGATGCACCACCGGATTTGAGCTCGTCGCCAGGTTGTCTAGCGGCGAGTATTCCAGCACGTATCCGTTTTGTCCCATCGTCGATTGAACCGACACGATCGAATGGCACATCACGCAGCCCAGTCCCGCCTGCCCCTCCGGAGTATTTTCGATTTCTCGTACGGGCCGGTTGAACATGCCGGTCAAGAGCAGCGCGGGATCGTGGCACCCCGCGCACCATTTCGACGGCCGAATCCCCACCGTATCCTGCATGTACTCGATGCTCTTCCGGTACCACTGATTATTGAATGACGAAAAATGATGCGCCGAGCTTTTCCACTGCCGGTAAATGTCCGCGTGGCATTGTTTGCACGTCTCCGATTCCAGAAAAAACTTCGCCGGGATTTTCGCGTTGTGTGCCACCTCCGCGGATGCCGGAAAAAATGGCCCCGAGGGTCCGCCGCCTTCCTGATTCATCGTCGCGGGAGCAATCGCCGGGTTCGCGATCTTGTAGGACTCCTGCCACTGAACGTTGCGCGCCCACCACGCGCCGTACGAAACCGCCGCGAAGACGGCCACGATTCCGAGCCAGCACAGCGCGCCGGAAGCAGCCCCTGCGGGGAGCCAGTTCTTGCGCCGCACCCACGCGCCGAGCAGCAGAATCGCGCCGATGGCGCTCGCGATGATGTGCACGTCCAGCAGCGGAAAATCCTTGCGCAGCGTGCCTGTAAAAATCAGCGCCACGCCGATGCCGCCGCCCAGCGCCAGCAGGCTCCATCCCGCCCGATCAATGAATTTGGAATCGCGCCAGATTTTCCCGAAGAAAACGAAGAGCAGCGAGAGAAACACAATTCCCACGGCAAGATGCAACATCACGAAAACGTAGTAATGAATCGTCGGAGTTGGCCACGCGTACTCGTAAGCGGCGGTCAGTAAAAGTACGGCGAGCAGGCCCGGGACAATTTTCTTCATGGTTGCGCAAACCCTGAGCTAACTGCAAACACACGCGATGTATAGGGACAAGGAGACCCCAAAATGCGCCCGAGCCTATCTGAGCGCCATGCCCCTCGCAATAATATGAAAATACTATGCCGGGCTTTGATGGCCGGGCACACTTCCGCGCCGGGCAAATCGGAAAATTGGGTCCTAGCAGGTTATTCCGCAGTCGCTTGCGATGAAGATGGCCCCTACAGCATCTCGCGTTTTTTTTCTTCCTCTTCGCGTTTCTTCCGCTCTTCCGCTTCCTGCTGTTCGTATTCTGCGATTTCTTCCTCGGTCATCATGTAGTCCTCGCGCGAAGCGAACATTTTCCCGTTTCGGCGGTCGCGGCCCGCGCGGCGCTCTTTCTGCCGCCGTTCCTTCCCCGCCGCCATCGTGCTTATACTCCGAATCGGCTGGGGAATGGCTCCAGCCTCCAGCAGCAAATCGCTGACTTTCTCGAGGAAATCGTTCAGGTTGAGCGGCTTCATCGCGTACGGCAGGCGCTCCTGGTCGAGCACTGGCCGCGCCCATCGCGCCGCGAGCAGCGGTACCAAAAAAAGAACGCGCAAGCGCTTGTGTCCCGTGCCGGGGTCGGCCTCGGCTTGCGCCAGTTCCTTGAGCGTCGTAAACAGCGGCCCGGTCAAATCGGCCAGTGCGACGTTGACGACCACCAGCGTCCAATGCCCGTTCGCCAGTTCGCGCATCGCTTCGCTCGGAATGGGGGCCACGCAGACCCTCCAGCCCTCCGAGTCCAGCACCTGCTGCAGCGCGTCCTGGCTCGCTTCATCATCATCAATGATCAGAATATGGACTTCGCTCAACTCCGCTCCCGCGCCAGGAATCGCCAATACTATAGATCGAGTATAGCTTCGCCCCCCGAGGCGGGAAATGCGTGCGTCCCGCGTGTTTCCAGGCGCGCGGCTGGCCCTTCGGCCAGAAATATTAGGCGAATAAATGGCGAAACTTTTCGCTTGACATGGCGAAGGTAAAGCGAATATATTCGCCCCACTCACTTCGGCGAGGTTTTCGTTACCGATGGCTACTTTTCCCACACTTCGAGCCGCTTCGGCGCTGCAAAGGCCCCGTCCGCGCCGCTCGATCGCGACCAGTCTCACCCTTTTTCCCGCCGCCGCTCCCAACGGCATTGGTGAGACTCGCGGTGCTTCTCCGTCCCCTCCGGCCAGTGGCCGGAGTTCGAAGCCCGCAGAGAATCTGGTCGGTATCGCACGCCTCGCCGCTTCTTCCTCCCTTGCCGGCGCCAAGCGCGGCACGGAATATTTTCTGCTGCCCGTTCGCTCGATTTTGAACCGCTGCAATTCGCCCCGCGTTCCTTTCGGCTGGACGGTCAATCCCTATCGCGGCTGCGAATTCGGCTGCCACTATTGCTACGCGCGCTACACCCACGAATACATGGAGCTCGACGGCGGCGATTTCGAGCGGAAAATTTACGTCAAGGAAAATGCCGGCGCGCTCGTTGCGCGTGATCTGGAAAACGAAAAAATCTGGGGAGACCACATCGCCATCGGCACGGCCACCGATCCCTACCAGCCCGCCGAGCAGGAATTCGGGGCCACGCGCGCAATCCTCGAACAAATGGCCCAGCGCGAGGGTCTGCAACTTTCGATCACCACGAAGTCGAATCGCGTCGTGCGCGACATTGATCTGCTGAAGAAAATCTCCGAGCGCTCCGCGTTGAGCGTCAATCTCTCCATAACCACCGTTAGCACGCGCCTCGCGCGCCTGCTCGAGCCTCGTGCGCCGCGTCCGGATCTCCGGCTCGCCGCCGTGCGCCGCCTTCGTGACGCGGGGATTTCCGCCGGCGTATTGGCCATGCCGATCGTGCCGGGAATCACCGACGGCGAAGACGATCTCGATGCGCTCGCACAGGCCGCGCGCAACGCTGGCGCGCAATGGTTCGCCGGGCGCGTGCTTTTTCTGATGCCGTCCGCGCTGAAGCAGTTCCTTCCATTCGTGACCGCAAAATTTCCGAAGCTGGCGCGGCAGTATCGCGACTGGTACGCGCGCCACGGCAATGCGCCGGAGGGCTATCGCCGCGAAATCGCGGATCGCGTCGAACGATTGCGCGCGAAATATGGTTTCGACGTGCGTCCGGATCGCTCCGGCGGCCATTCCTGGCATTCGCCGCAACTGTCCCTCGCGCTCGGCGCCCAGGCGCCGCTCCCCTAACAGCTTGATGACATAACGACGTCGGCCTCACAAGGAGCCGAGTAAACTGTGCGGTGTCAACCTGCAGAGCTCGGATCGAAGGAGGCCGAGATGCGAATTATAGGCGTGGATTTGCACGCACGGCAACAGACAATCGC
>DATLTU010000012.1:0-35953 GCA_035533415.1 Candidatus Limnocylindrales bacterium | reverse complement strand
AAAGTCAGCGTCAGGCTCGGTGCTGTGCGGACCCCCGCAACCATTTTTTCCTTTCACTCTTCCACGCTATTGCGCTTGGCACTGCCCGACCCAAATTGGAATGTGTTCGTTATGGGACAGAAGGCCATTCGCCAGTACTTTAATATCGCAGCTTGGAACCGTTGCTGTTAATCCAAACTCAGGAGAAAAGAAATGGCGACCACGAAAGCAGAGAAGTGCGCACACCCGGTTTGCTCGTGCATGACAACGTCGGGGAAATACTGCAGCACCCAGTGCGAGGCCATGGAAAAAACGCCGGACATCGATTGTTCGTGCGGGCACCCGGCCTGCAAGGGCAAGACCTCGTAGCAGCGAGTTTGTTCCGCTGCATACGCGCGTCCGTCATCCCGCTATTCCGCGTCAAAATCGGCATTTCCGCTACCCGGCGTGTCACAATAGTCCGCGTTGCTCGTCGCGCGAGATGAATCGAGCGGCGGCGGAGTTTCTGTAACTAGCCTGCTTGCTCGACGCGACTTATCCGCCCGGTTACGGGCGAGGTGACGATTGTTTATCCCACATACCTACCTGACTGCTCTTGTTCTTATGCTCTTCAGCATGCTCTGCTGGGGCAGTTGGGCGAACACGCAGAAGATCGACAAACGGTGGCGGTTCGAACTTTTCTACTGGGACTACATATTGGGTCTGTTGCTTTGCGCAGTGTTGTTTGGACTGACACTCGGAAGTAGAAATTCCACTTCGCCGGACAGTTTTTTTCGCAATCTAGGCACCGCAAGCCCTCGCAGCCTCATCGAAGCTTTCTTGGGAGGCGCCATTTTCAATCTTGGAAACCTGCTTCTCGTGGCCGCAATATCCGTCGCGGGCATGGCGGTGGCGTTCCCGATCGGAGCAGGACTGGCGCTGGTGATTGGAGCCATCATCAACTACGCGATTGCGCCAAAAGGAAATCCCATTCTTCTGTTTGGCGGAATCGGGCTGATTTGCATCGCCATCCTCCTGGATGCAATGGCGTATCGGGGCCTCTCCGGTGGGGCGAAGGCCAGTAGGAAAGGGATTGGGTTGAGTTTGGGCTGCGGAGTCGCTGTGGGGCTCTTTTACCCATTCGTCGCCAAGGCATTGACAGGCCCGCACCATCTGGGGCCCTACACTGTGTATTTCGTCTTTGCCCTGGGCGCCGTTGTTTCCAATTTCCCTTTGAACTATGGATTAATGCGGCGGCCGGTCAGCGGCGAGAAGCTGCGCATGAAGGACTATTTCCAGGGACGATTGAGTCTGCACGCGTGGGGAGTATTGGGCGGAGCGATTTGGGGCGCCGGTACAATTGCCAACTTTGTAGCTTCCTACGTGCCGATGATCGGACCGGCCACGTCGTTCTCTCTTGGCGAAGGCAATACGATGATTTCCGCGATATGGGGCATTTTCGTGTGGAAGGAGTTTCATGGCGCAGGAAGCCGAGTCAAGGTTTTGCTCGCGATTATGTTTCTGTTCTTTGTTCTGGGCCTGAGCTGTATCGCGCTCGCTCCCATAATTCCCTAGGAGAGCAAGCAATGCCGCAAGAAAATCATTTTGACGTCATCATCATCGGCACGGGAGCCGGTGGCGGCACGCTCGCCTACCATCTCGCTCCCTCCGGCAAGCGGATTTTGCTTTTGGAACGGGGCGGATACCTTCCGAGGGAGAAGGACAACTGGGACTCGCGCGCCGTCTTTATCGACTCGAAGTACCGGGCGCAAGAGATCTGGTACGACAAGGACGGAAAGCCGTTTCATCCAGGCATTCA
This sequence comes from Candidatus Limnocylindrales bacterium, assembly GCA_035533415.1. Classification (GTDB taxonomy): domain Bacteria; phylum Acidobacteriota; class Terriglobia; order Acidiferrales; family UBA7541; genus DAHUXN01. The sequence continues at coordinate 34,176 of DATLTU010000012.1, read as the reverse complement.
GTATTACGTCGGCGGGAATACGAAGGTTTACGGCGCGGCGCTGCTGCGGTTTCGCAAGGAGGATTTTGGGGAGGTCCGGCACTATGGCGGCATCTCACCCGCGTGGCCGCTCCGCTATGAGGACTTCGAACCGTATTACACGAAGGCGGAAGATCTGTATCACGTCCACGGAGAACACGGAATCGACCCCACGGAAGGTCCGGCAAGCGCTCCCTATCGTTACGCGTCCGTAAGCCACGAGCCGCGCATTCAAGAGCTTTACGACGATTTGCGACGGTGCGGCCATCACCCATTCCCGTTGCCCCTCGGCATCCTGCTCGATGAAAAGGATGGCAAGGCCTTGCACACGAGCGCTTGCGTGCGGTGCGCGGCATTCGATGGATTTCCATGCCTGGTCAACGGCAAAGCGGATGCACAGATCATTTGCGTGGATCCAGCCCTCGAACATTCGAATGTCCAGCTCCTCACGGGCGCATACGTCAAGCGCCTCGAAACGGACGCGTCGGGAAGGGTGGTTACAAAGGTCCTGATCGAGCGCGACGGGCAATCGGAGGAGTATTCAGCGGACATCGTGGTGGTCTCTTGCGGAGCGGTCAACTCAGCGGCCCTACTGCTGCGCTCGGCGAACGACAAGCACCCGAATGGACTCGCGAATGGTTCAGATGTCGTGGGACGCCATTACATGCGCCACAACAACTCCGCCTTTATGGCTATTTCCAGACGCCCTAACCCAACCGTGTTCCAAAAAACGCTGGGCCTGAACGACTTCTACTTTCGCTCCGACGATTGGGAATACCCCCTCGGCGGAATCCAGATGCTGGGAAAGACCGATGGCGAGATGCTTAAGGGAGAAGCGCCGGACTGGGCCGTTTGGAAACCCGAGTTTGCCATGGATTACATGGCCGAGCATTCGATCGATTTCTGGCTGCAATCGGAAGATCTGCCCAATGCGAATAATCGCGTGAGCGTCAACCGGAAGGGAGAGATCACGCTGAGCATCGAGGAGAGCAATATGGAGGGACATCACCGCTTGACCGCGAAGCTCAAGAGTATGCTCAAGGACCTGGATCTGCACGACCGCTTGATGTCCCGATCGTTGTATCTGGGCAAGAACATTCCCATTGGCGGCACCGCTCATCAGGCCGGAACGGCCCGATTCGGGCGCGATCCCAAAACTTCGGCGCTTGATCTGAGCTGCAAGGCGCACGATTTGGATAATCTCTACGTCGTCGATGCGAGTTTCTTCGTGTCGATCGCAGCTGTGAATCCCAGCCTAACCATCATGGCGAACGCGCTACGCGTGGGAGACCATCTGTTGAAGCGACTGGGATGAAACCGAGCCATAAAGTTCGTTCTCAGTAATACGTTTTTGCGGCGCCCGGCGAATAGATTATGATGGAACGCTCGCGGAGCCGACGCATCCGGCCCTCGCGCAGGAGGAAATTCTAATGTCGCGCAATCGAAAAACTGTTTCGGCGGTGATTGCCACACTGGTGGCGCTGTTCTTCTTGCTGGGATCTTCACTCGGCTCGCGGGCCGCAGTGGAACAGACGAGCGAAGCGAGCAACGTGCTGCGTGCGACGTTGCCGAACGGCCTTCGCGTGGTCATTGTGCGCGACGCGCTGGCTCCCGTGGCCACGGCGGTGATGAACTACAAAGTCGGCTCCGATGAAGCCCCTGCCGGCTTCCCCGGGACGGCGCACGCCGAGGAACACATGATGTTCCGCGGCAACCCCGGCCTTTCCGCCGACCAGCTCGCCGAAATCACCGCGGCGATGGGCGGGAATTTCGATGCGGACACGCAGGATACCGTGACGCAATATTTTTTTACGGTTCCCTCGGAAGACATTGATGTGGCGCTGCACATCGAAGCGCTGCGCATGAGCGGCGTGGACGACGCGGCGGCGCAATGGGCGAAAGAGCGCGGCGCCATCGAACAGGAAGTCGCACAGGACTACTCGAATCCCTTCTACGTTTTTTACTCGAAGCTGCTGGCCGCGCTCTTTCACAGTACGCCATACGAGCACGATGCGCTCGGCACGCGGCCTTCGTTCGATAAGACCACCGCAGTGATGCTGCAGGAGTTCTACAAGAAATGGTACGCGCCGAATAACGCCGTGTATGTCATTACGGGCGATGTGGACCCTCCTGCCGTGCTCGCCGAAGTCAAGAAACTCTATGGCGGCATTCCGGAGAAGAAACTTCCGCCCCGGACGGCCGTAAATCTGGAGGCCGTGAAGCCGGAAACGCTGAATCTGAATACCGATTTTCCCTTTGGCGTTGCCGCAATAACCTTTCGCATGCCGGGCACGGACAGCCCCGATTACGCTACTTCAAAAGTCCTCGCCGATGTGCTGAGCAGCGAGCGGGGAAGCCTCTACGACCTGGTGCCGACCGGGAAGGCTCTATTTGCCGAATTTACCAGTTTTGGCGATATGCCTCGCGCGGGTCTCGGAGTGGCGCTCGCCGGGTATCCCAAGGGCGGTGATGGCGCAGCGCTGGTCAAGGAAATTCAAGGAATCCTGGCGGACGACGTGAAGAATGGGCTGCCTGCGGACTTGGTGGAGGCCGCCAAGCGCCACGAGCTCGCCGACGCGGAATTCCGCCGCAATTCGATCTCCGGGCTGGCCTTTGAGTGGTCCAACGCGGTCGCCGTCGAAGGCCGAAATTCGCCCCAGGACGATGTGGAAGCGATACAGAAAGTGACCCCGGCGGACGTAGATCGCCTGGCACGCGAATATCTGACGCCGGAGCACGCGGTGGTTGCGGTGCTTACTCCACAGCCTTCCGGCAAACCGATTTCGCAGAAGTCCTTCGGCGGGCAGGAGTCGTTCGCGCCGTCGCAGGTTAAGCCAGTCGCGCTGCCCAAATGGGCCTCGAGCGCGCTCGCCCGCCTGACCATCCCCACGATGGCGGTGCATCCCGTGGTCTCGACGCTCCCGAACGGCCTCAAGGTGATTGTCGTGCCGGAAAACGCCAGCAACACCGTCAGCGTCTTCGGGCGCATCAAGAATAACCCGGACCTCGAGCAGCCCAAGGGCGAGGAAGGCGTTGGCAACGTGCTCGGCCAACTTTTCGATTACGGCACGACCACGCTCGACCGCATGGCGTATCAAAAAGCGCTCGACGACATCGCCGCGCACGAATCCGCCGGCACGAGTTTCTCGCTCCAGGTGCTGCCACAGGATTTCGACCGCGGCGTCGAGCTGCTCGCGGACAACGAATTGCATCCCGCGATGCCGCCGATGGCGTTTCAGATCGTGCAGCGGCAGACGGCCGCAAGCGTAGCGGGAACGTTGCAAAGCCCGGGCTTCCTGTTTCAACTGGCGCTCGACAAGGCGCTTTATCCGCCGACGGACCCCGAATTGCGCCATTCGACGCCCCAGAGCGTCTCCGCGCTCACGCTCGCCAACGTGCAGAGCTACTATGCGCGCGTCTTTCGGCCGGACCTGACCACCATCGTTGTAATCGGCAACGTTGCGCCGCAGGACGCTCAGGCGGAAATCGCGAAATACTTCGGCGCGTGGAAAGCGGAGGGACCGAAACCGGACACGGATTATCCGACGGTGGCCGCGAACAAGCCTTCGACAGCCGCTGTGCCGGACAAGAGCCGCGTGCAGGACATTGTAACGCTCGCGGAGACAGTCGAAATGAACCGTTTCAATCCGGACTACTATGCGCTCGAACTCGGTAATCACGTGCTCGGCGGTGGGTTTTACGCCACACGCCTCTACCGCGACCTGCGGATGAATGGCGGGCTGGTGTATTTTGTCGACTCGTCGTTCGATTTTGGCCGGACGCGCACGGTGTACAGCGTTCAATACTCGTGCGACCCGCCGAACGTTTCAAAAGCGCGTGCCATCGTCGTGCGCGATCTCGATGCCATCCAGAGCACGCCCGTGACGCCGCACGAATTGCGCCAGGCGAAGGCGCTGCTGCTGCGCGAGATTCCGCTCTCGGAAGGGAGCGTCGGCAGCATTGCCAATGGTTTGCTATCGCGTTCCCTGACGGGCCTGCCGCTCGACGAGCCGGAGATTGCGGCGCGCCGCTACGTCCAATTGACAGCGCCGGACGTTCAGGCCGCGTTTGCGAAGTGGCTCAAGCCGGCGAATCTGGTCCAGGTAACGCAGGGCCCAAATCCGCAATAGCACGCTGATGGCTGTGTTTTCGCCACGAACTTACTTGGTTGACGCCGCGGCGTGCGTGGAGAGTCGCTTCCCTTTCAGGAAGTGGGCGGCGACCACGGATGGCTGTTCGACGATGCGCTTCTCCTGAACGCATAGGGCCAGCCGCATGAACTGCGCCATGCTCCAGACCAGCGGAGTCGCACTGCCTGTGCCCTGCCCAAAAACGAAATGGTATTTCGTGGGATCGGCGCGATCCCACACCTGTTCCGGAATCATGCCGCCAGCGTTGGCGAAGTGTAGCATGGCCTGAAGGTAAGGCGTCGCGTCCTGGCCGAGGGCGACCTCATACTCGCCGCGCTCACCCGTGAAAACTGGCCAGAGCCTGCCGATGCCCTGCCCCTGCCATGGCCCTCCGAAATAGGTTTCCCCGTAGCCATCGTGATTGTAGCGACGGAAAGACGGCCCATTCGGAGTTTCTACGCGAATGGTTGAATCGATGACCTTGAGGGAACGCTCGATCGTGGGGTTGTCGGCGGGGCGAATTCCGAGGCGCACCAATTCGAGGAAGCCCGCGTCGACAACGTCACTCTCAGGCCAAGTTCCGCTGCCGTTGCGCGTATCCAGGCGGTAACCATCGTTCGGGTTTTTACTATCGCCGATGCGGATGTAATAGCCCTCTTTCGATATGACCGGGCCGCCCAGATGCCCCGTCGTCGTAACCAGCCATTTTTCGAGGTGCGCGGACCAATCATCGGCCGTGCTGAGGTAGCGTTTTGCGTCTTCCGTCGCGCCATTTTTTCGCGCGATGTCCGCGGCGCAAACGAGCCCGGCAATTTCCGCGGCCATTGTGGAGGGCGAATAGCCCGGCAGTTCCTCCCAACGCTCCTCCAACGTGGCGGGCCCGTGCGCGACAACGTATTCCGCTTCGGGACGGATGTGCTTTTCCCAAGTGTCGCGATCATTCTTTCCAAGCTGCCAGGCAAGGATCATCGGATAGGAATCCTCGTCCATCTGCGCGGACGTCCAGTAGGGGCGTCCGTCCACCCATGTATTCTGCGGAAAACTGCCATCGGGTTTCTGCTGCACGTTGAACAGATAGGCGAGCGAGCGTTCGGCGGCGGCGCGTTTGCCCGCAGCGAGGAGTGTGGAGGCTGCTTCGTAGAGGTCGCGCGCCCAGACCAGGTGATAGCCTCCGACGGCGGGCGTATTGGCAGGAGCCGCAAATCCCCAGGGGACACTCAAGGACGCGATAATTGCGCCACGAAACGTTTTGTCTTCGTGCGCGCGGATCACCATGGCCGCGAGGCGGAACTCCGGCTCATAAGGTTGCGCGACAGTCTTCAGCCCGCGGCCGTACGCGCTCCAGCCATGAGAATAGGCCGTGCGGATCGCGGAAAAGCCTTCGCGCAGACTTGCTCGCGCAGCTTCAATAGCGGCTTGCGGAGATGAGCCGAAGCCCAGCGCGAGTGTGAATTGCTTCGGTGAGATGACGCGCGCAACCTGGATCACGTTCCCCTGCTCCGCGCGTGTGTACGTCCATGCGAGATGGTGATGCAGGAGCAAATCCGTGTAGCCGTCGCTCGTCCCTTGAAAGCCGCTAGACATTCGCGCGAAACCGGCGCTGCAGAGCAACGCGGTGGCGACGTTTTGCTTTTCCGCGACGAGGGACTGCCCCATGGTTGCGCCCGTTTCGCCATAGCCGGAGTTATCCAATGCTGGATGGTAGAGCACATAGAGCGAATCTCCGGCGGGGCCTGAAAACGTTACGTCCACCAGCAGCGTATTTCTCGCCGGATCGGTTGCGTATGTTTTCGTGATAGTGAATTTGCCGCGCGGGTCGCGGCTGATTTGGCGGTAGAGCAGAGCGTGGTGATCGATCCACTGAATCGAGTGCTGCAAATCGCTCGATTCAATCCACACGCGATGGCCATCGCTTACCGCGAACTCGAGAGAGCGCACGTCCGGAGTGTCAACTCGCGGATAATAGACTTCCGTCAGAATGCCGCCCCCGAGCGTGAACCAAACTTTGGAATTCAGCGTCGTCGAAGTACCTACGCCTTCCTTGCTGCCCGCGGTCCACGTGGGCATGTCCCCCGGCGCGCCCGGCGCGTTCTGGCAGAACAACGCCGGAGAATAAATTAGCGCGCTGAACACCAGAGCTATTACGGGAATCGAGAGCTTCTTCACTTTAGGTGTCCTTTACGAAAGGCGCTCGGCAGATATGCGTTATCTGGCAATTTGAATTGTCTATTCCAATTTCCAGATGCCAAGCCCCTCTCCGGGAAGTGTTATTTCAACGGTATCGGCGCGAAGCGTTGCCGTGCCGGTTCCAAACAGCGGAACGATGCGAATGCTGCGAGCCACCGGTGTATCTGCAACTGAGAAATGAAGCGAATGCCCTGCCCCGCTCGCATTGAAAACCACGAGCAACTTCTCATTTCCCGCAACGCGAGCATACGCATAGGAGCTTTGATCCCACGCAAGACTCCACAGCGAGCCGCCGCTGAGTGCAGCGTGCTCGCGGCGCAAGCGCAGCAATTGCTGGACATAAGAAAAAGTTCTCTGTTGCTGCGGAGTGCGTTCGGCGGCGCGAAATGCGTCACGCGAATCGCCCGGAAATCCGCCGGGAAAATCATGACGGTTGTCGGGATCGCCTCCGCCGCTCATTCCGATTTCGTCGCCGTAATAAAGCTCCGGAATGCCGCGCATGGTCAGCAGAATCCCGTACGCCAGCCGGAGTTTTTTCTCTGAGCTCGCCGGCATGCTCGCCAATCGCGGTACGTCGTGATTACCCAGAAACGGGACCAGCAGCTGCGGGCGCGCGTAGAGCGAGTCGCGGGCCAAAACGCGGACCATTTGACTTGGCGGCGTACCGTTCAGCACCACCGAGCGTAGCGTGAAATAAAACGGATAATCGAAAACGGATGTAACTCCGGTATCGACGCCGTCGAATTGCGCGCGACCGCCATCGAAAAATGAGGTCACGACCGGGTCGAAATTGAAAACCTCGCCGACGGTGAAAAAATGAGGGAACAGGCGGTGCAAAGCGGCGTGAAACTCCGACCAGAAGCGCCGCGGAACATAGGGAAACGTGTCGAGGCGGTAGCCGTCGATGCCCGTTTCCTCCGCCCACCACGTTGCGTTTTGGATGAAATACCGCGCGACATCGGGATCATTTTGATTCAGGTCGGGCAGCATATTTGCGAACCATCCATCCACAACATTTCTCCAGAGACTCGGAGGAGCATGTGGATCGGTGAGGTATTGAAAATCGCTCGTGGCCTCGGTGTGATGCGCGAGAGTCCCGTTGAACCAGTCTGGTTCCGGGGGAGCGGCAGCCCAGGGATTGCGCGGGCCAACGTGATTGACGACGTAATCGAGTAGCACCTTCATGCCGTCTCGATGGGCCGCGGCCACAAGCTGCTGGAGATCGCCCAAAGTGCCGAAGTGCGGGTTGACTGCGTACTCATCCACCGCGCCGTAGCCGTGATAATCCTGAGGAGAATGGCTGTCGTTGGCGACAATCGGAGTGAGCCACAACGTCGTCACGCCAAGGCTGCGCAAGTAGCCGAGGTGCTCGCGAATGCCGCGCAAATCGCCGCCGTGGTACGCGCGCGGATTCGAGCGGCTAAACGTACCCGGCATGCTGGCCAGATGGTCATTCGCGGTATCGCCGTCGGCGAAGCGGTCGACCATGATGAGATAAATCGCGTCACTTTCCGTGAGACCCTGAAATTTTCCGATCGACGAAGGCCGCGAGGCGAGTGGAAACTGCATCGCCGCCGCGCCTGCTGGAGTGCGCACTGCGCAGGGCACAGTCCCGGGGAGCGAGGTGGAATGGATCCGCATCCAGGCAAAGAGATATCTGCCGCCGTCGCTGACTTTCGCGTGCGAAACGATAAATCCGCGGTACTTGCAGGAGATTGTAGCGCCCGTCAAATTTCGGCCCGAAATAAGCAGCATCACGCGTGGAGTGATGCCCGTCCACCAGTTCGGCGGCTCGATTTTTGTGATCACGGGAGGAGCGTTGCCTGCCGAGACTTGCGATGGCGATTGCGCCCCGTGAGAACTTTCGTGCGCCGCAAGACAGGCCGTGACGACCAGAAACACAGCGGCGACAATCGATATCGTGGCTCCCTGCACACTCCGCGAGCGAAACATGATCGAACTCCCGTGAAATTGCCTTCGCTTGCTGGAACGGGACAAAAGGCCCGCCTCCCGCTCCAGGCTTCTTTAGAAGATAACCCGAAGGCCCAGTTCCACCTCGCGGTTCGTGTAAGGTAGGGTGCCCGTGATCTGCCCAAAATTGGGGTTGGGGCTGGCAGTGAGCTGACCGCTCGAATTCACGTTCCAGTTGCCAAGTGACCCGTTGGGTTGACCGAAATGGGGCGTGTTGGTCAGATTGTAAGCCTGAGCGCGGAATTGGAGCTTCGCTCTCTCACTAATCGAGAAGTCCTTGAAGATCGCCAGATCCATGTTCGAGAGTCCGGGGCCGCGCAAAACATTCCGCGCCGCGTTCCCGGGCCGAGTGTAGGTGCAAGCAGTGCCATAGACCGTGGCGGGAGGGAGAGCAAATGCGGAAGCGTTGGCATAGTTTCTGAGATTTCCGGGACTAATGTGAATGGAGCCGACCACGTCCGGACGAGTATAGCTGTTGCTGCAGCCTCCAACGGAAACATCAAAGGGAAGGCCCGCGGATAATGTGTAAATTCCGTTGAGATGCCACCCGCCGAGAGCTTCATCGAGAGGAAGCGCCCAATCCGAGCCCCAGCGCTGGCCGCGACCGAATGGCAACTGATAGAGCGAGCTCAGCACCATGACGTAAGGCTGGTCAATTCCAGAAGCACCGTACTCGGCGTTGAGATTGTTCGGGTCCTGCGGCTGGCCGCAATCCATAATTTCGCTGCACGGGCCGTCGAAGCTTTTCTGCCAAGTAAACGAACCGGTGAATTGCAGCCCGGCAGTCATCCGGTGATTGAGTTGGATTTGCATCGAGTTATAATTGGATCTGCCCACGGTGGCCAGCACGTTCACACCACCAAGCTGCGGAAAAGCTAACCCAGCGCCGGGAGCAACGTTGAATGGCTGAACGTTCGCGTTGTAGCTTGTCATCAGGCGCGCACCGTGGTTTCCAACGTAGCCCACGCTGAGCGAGGTGTTCGAGTTCAGTTCCCGTTGAACTTGCAGGTTCCATTCGGCGACCCTCGGGGTCGTGTTCGTTGTCGGCTGAGACAAAACGCTGACGCCCGTAGGACTGCTAAGATTCAGGTTCGTCAGGAAGCCCAAGGGCAAAGGCTCGGTCGCGTCGATGGAATTATTGTCCGTGGGGGACCCGGTCTGGCCGGAAAGCGTGATGCGGTAGCCTTGCGCGTAACTGAACGTCGATTCGCCGCTGAAGGGGGGATTTTGCGCGAGCTGATTGCTGATGCCGCCACGTTCAAGGAAATAGAACAAGCCGAAGCCCGCGCGCACGACCGTCTTGCCATCTCCGGTGAGTTGGTAAGCAAACCCCAGCCGCGGGGAAAAATTCAAATAATCGTTGGGAACCAGACTGCGGGACGCCCCGCCGCTGCCGGCCAACGTGAGCTGGCCCGAGGCCAGGTCGAAGTTGGCCTGACGGTTGGCGACTTCGGTGGGCCACGTCAGCACGTCGTAGCGCAAACCCAGATTCAAGGTCAGGCGCGGCGACACGCTCCAGTCATCCTGTGCGAAGAAGCCATTTTCCCAGCTGCGCGTTCCCACCATTCCAAAGGGCGGCCCGACGGAGTAGGAATTCACGAATCCGGCAAGCAGGTCAGAGACTTCGTATTTGGTCGGGCTCTGCCCGCCGCCGTTGCCAAACAGGAAAAAGTAACCCTTGCCGGCCAACGGGCGGAAAAGGTTGAGCTGGCGGCGGATAAGGCTGGCGCCGAACTTGACCGTGTGTTTCCCGTGGATCCAGGTGATCGCGTCGTTCCATTCAAAACCGGTTTGCGGGACGAGGTAGGGACCATAGTCTCCCGTGTATTCGATCTGGTTGTTGTAACCACCGATCAACGCGATGCCGCCAAGCAGCGGGCTGGTGTTGCAGTTCACGATTCCGAGTTTGGTGCAAAGCGCCACACCTTGATCCGGCGGCGTATATCCATAGCTGGTGCGGACGAAACCATAATGCATTTCGCTAATTACATTCGGCCCGAAGATGTGCGTCCAGCCGAGCGACGATCCGTAGGGGTGGTTGAAGTTGATGCCGGATCCAAAGCCGGAAGGAAGCGTCGACAGGAATGTAGTGCTGGTCTGGTTAGCGCGTCCGCGGCTGAAGCGCCCGAAAAACTGATTGTCAGCGTTCAGATCGAAATCAACGCGAACGTCGAAATCGTTCCAGTTTTCGACCAGGTCCCGTGAATTCACGTAATTATTGATGATCGAAGTGCAGCGGGAATCCGTGGCCGCGCTGCAGTTCGGCTGCGGAAAGGCGTTCAGATAGTTTTGTCCCACGGTATTGATGCGCCCAGCGGGGATCACGTTCGGCTGTGAACCGTTCCCCATGAACTGCGTGCCCGTAGTCGGATCAATGATTTGAACGGGCGCGCCCAAACCAGTCCCCGCACACGTCGGATTCCCGGTGCAGAGAAGCTCGGAAAAATCGCCCTGGCGCATCAACGCCGTCGGCACGGTCCCCACGCCGCTTTCTCCCGGCTGGTTGAGGCGCAGTGCGCGATAATCGCCGAAGAAAAACAGTTTATTCTTAATGATCGGACCGCCCACTGCACCGCCGAAGAAATTGCGGGCAAAAGCGGGATTGCTCGAGTTAAAAAAGTCTCTGGCATCAAGGGTCTGGTCGCGGTGGAACCAGTAGGCATCGCCGTGGAAAGAATTTGTGCCCGATTTTAGCGAGGTCACTTCGATGGCGCCGCCGGCGCGGCCGTATTCGGCCGGCGCCACGCTGGTATCGATGCGAAATTCCTGAATGGCGTCGAACGGCGGGAAAAACACGATGGTGTTGACGAGTGACTCGTTGTTGTCGATACCGTCGAGAATGAAATTGTTGGCCTGCGGCGGCAAGCCATTCACCGCCAGCGATGCGCCGCCCTCCTGGCCGTATCGGAAGGTTTCCGCGTTGTTTCCGGCGCCGGTCGCTTGTCCGCCCGGTATGCCGCGCGTGACGCCGGGCATCAACGTGGCAAGCTGCGTGAAGTTTCCGCCGTTGAGCGGCAGATCGGTGATTTGCGCACCGACGATCACCTGGCTGATCGTCGAGTCGGCCGCATCGACGAGAGGCGCGCCGCCGGTAACCGTCACCGATTGGCTGACTTCGCCGACTTCGAGTTTGAAATCCACTACCGCGACTTGCATCAACTGCAGTGTGAGCGCGCGAACGTCCTTACGGAATCCTTGTTGACTGACTTCGACGCGGTAATGACCCGGGGCCAGCGCGGGAATAACGTACATGCCAGCACTGTCCGTTTTTGCGGCTGTGACGGTACCCGTATCCAAATCCGTCACGTTGACCGCTGCTCCAACCAACACGGCGCCCGAGGGATCCGTGACCGTCCCCTGCAGACGGGCGGTCGTTGTTTGGGCTTGGGAGACCTGCATCGCGGCAAGAACTAGAAAAAGAGCAACTGTCGCGCCGAATAGTTTCTTCACCGTTGCATTCTTCGTATTCACCATGACGTTCAGACCTCCACTTTTTCAACACGCGATTCTCAAAAGTCGATTGTGCCGTTAGAGATCGGCGAAATAACTGCTGGCTCCCACGACAGACCCGCAGCGGGAAGCGGCGGCCTTACCGGAATCTGATCGGGATCCATCCCGATCAAACATAGAAATAGAATTACGCATCCGCAACGCTAGACCAGGTGTTTGTGAACTTGGCAAGATAATGAGTATGTCCGCGCACGGGCGTCCCAAGCACCTAAGCCACACCCCTAAAACCGGTCACAATTTGATGCAAGCCACCACCGCAGCGCAAGTTCCCGGCAGAATGATACAGTTACGCAGGCAAGCCATTGGCTTGCCTAAAGTTAGCGAGTTTGTTAACTTCAGGTTACATGCGCGTAACGGGAACGCCCGATGTCTGAAAAGGATCGCCATCTAGGCGAGATCGATCGGATCTGCTCCAGTGCCGCCCTGCACGGGTCGCCATCCCTATGCAAACTGATTCGCTATCTCGCTGCTCACGCACTGGAACAACCGAGCGCGGCGCTCAACGAATATCAAATCGCCACCGAGGCATTGGGGCGCGCTGAGGATTTCGATCCGCACTCGGACTCGACTGTGCGCGTGCAATTGGGGCGGCTCCGCATGAAGCTGGGGGAATACTACCGCTCGGAAGGCGCGGAGGACGAAATTCTTGTCGAGCTGCCGAAAGGCACGCACGCTCTTTCTTTCCATTACCGGGCGCATGGTGCGGCGAAAATGTCCGCGAATGGCTCGGGCATGGAACGCGACGGCGCGACGGCTCCGCTCACAGGGCGAAAATGGGTCTGGACGACAGCTACTCTCGCGGTCTTGCTGGCTGCATCCATCGCCGCGATCATTTCGCTGTGGAGCGCTCGCCGAACGCCTTCCGCCATTGGGACGGAACAGGCCGATGAAATTCCCAGTGCTTTTCGATCCTTCTGGAAACCATTTGTCGCCGATCCGCAAGATCCGCTGGTGATTTACAGCAACGCGAATTTCGTGGGGCGCCCGGAAACGGGTTTGCGCTATTTCAATCCGGCCACGGATTCGCGAGATCTCATCTTCGATCAGTACACGGGCGTCGGCGAAGTGATGGCGGTGCACGATCTGGACCGCGTGTTTACCTTGTTCCACCGCCAGATTGTCGTGAAGCGCGGGCAGCTTTTCACGCTCGATGACGCACAGAACAATAACCTGATTTTTCTCGGCTCGCCGTCGGAGAACTTGACGCTACGGGTGATCCTCAGCACCAAGGAGTTTGTTTTTCAGCGGCTCAAGTCAGGCCCGCGGAAGGGCGACCTGGCGATCGTCAGCGTGCATCCCAATCCCGGAGAACAGAGCGACTTCTTGGCCAACCGCGCAACGGACCCAATGACGGAGGATTATGCCGTCGTGGCACTCATGCCGGGATTGAATCCGGCTCGATCCGTGCTGATTCTCGCGGGCACGACCACCTTCGGCACGCAGGGCGCGGTCGATTACGTCTGCCGCCAAAGCTCGATTGAGGAGTTACTGCTGCGGCTCCCCGTTTCAGCGTCGGGCGAACCGAAGCCGTTTGAGGCCTTGCTGCACGTCAAAGTGGCGAACGGCGTGCCGGTTGGTGAGAATCTGGTTGCCCTACGCGAGCGGCCATAGAAACCAATCCCGGGCGCGCATAAAATTCAAAGGAACGGATATCACGCGTTGCTCGCAGTCGCGTGGCCAATCAGGTGCAATACAGAAAGTTTTAGATCTGGGCGAACAAGCTGGCAAAAACGCGAGGTGTTCGGGGCTGCGGGTGAACGCGGCAAACGGTACTGCGGCGTCAGCCCCTTAAGTGCGGGCCGTCCTTTGCCATTCGCGATTCGACCGTCGATGGAACAGAACGAGGGAAAGCAAGCCGCACACGAGGAGAATGTAAATAGAAGGCTCGGGAACCGAGGTCGGATCACCGCCCGAAATCGCACCACTGTTTGCAGTGACGAAAGGGTTCGACCATGAAACACCGAAGTCGGTTGCACATGCCTGCGTCACACAAGTGACAAACGCCTGATCGATATTGAACGTGCATCCCGAGGGAAACTGGCTAGCACCACACGGGCTGACGAATGCTAAAACGACGCCTTGCGGATCTGCCCAAAAAAACGCTGTCCCAGTTCCCCACTGGTAGGCTCCCTCGAAGGAGAAATTCCCGAAAGCCCCTTGCGACTGGAACGACATACTCCCAGCGGCCAATTGGTTCGTGCTCGTGTTCCATTCAAAGGAAATATTGAATATTTCGCACGGCGAACTTGAGCACGCTGATGTTCCGTTGAAGGTGATATTGGACAGGTTGACGGTAGCGAGGGACGCGCGAGCTGGAGACGCGGCGAAACAGACCATCGCCAACAGGACTAAAGGCCCTGCGAACAGACCGAGGCCGCAGGCTCTTCGAGATGAAAAAATGGCCGCCTTTCCCTTGGCTGGACGCATATCGAACACCACACCCCGTACCGATGCAGGCAATCTCGTTGCCACCGCGTGTCTGATTGACATTAAACGGGTTGGCAGAATTCAGGTCACGAGCGTAAATAAACGATTCTTCCTTGTGAATAAAACTTTTTATATCTGCCCATTTTGCGCAGAAGGCAATCCTGGCGCCTCTAACGAGGCCGGATCCGGAAAAAACGCCCCGTGCGCATCGCAAACTTGGAAGGCTCCGGCCCGTGGTCACATATGAAATTCAGCGATCGGGCGCGGGCTTGGTTTTCTCCGCCACGGCCGCCGCATTGCCATCTCGTTTCTGTGTGTCCGCGCGGACGGATACTTTCGGCTGTTTCGGCCGTTCCGATTTTTGAAGTAGCCACAGAATCGGGGCGAGCAGGAGAAGAGCCAAAAGGAAGAACACGATTCCACCCTCGTGGTGGAGACGTCCGTAAAGGAATCCCGGATCGACGTAGAGGCTGAGCAACGTCAGAGTGGCAATGCGGATGCCATTTTTCACGACCGACATCGGCACTACGAGCAACACAAATGCAACACGTCGTATATTGGTTCGCAAGAACAAGTAGGACGCCAGCAAGCACGTGATCAAGAGCGCCAAGGTTGAGCGGATTCCGCTGCATTCCTGTGCGACCTCTATCGTGACGCCGGGCACGCTAATCGTGAATCCATTGCGGTCCGCGGGAACGTTCAGCAGGTGAAATATCCCCATGGTCACGGAGGTCGAGCCCTCACGAAGGAAGAAAATCATCTTTTCGAGAACGACCGTCGGGACGGGCACCATGAGAAACAGGAATAGGAGCGGAAAGAGCGCGTGTCGCGAGGCTCGCGCGCCGTAGCAGGTGACGAATCCCGCGATGCAGATCACAACGATGGAAGCTGTGGCCCAGGACAAAGCGTCATTCTCGTTCAGCGAAAACGCACTATTGCGAGACAGCCAAAACGAGGCGATCGCTAACAGGAGCAGAGCGCTGCCAATGCTGAACGAGCGCCGAATGCTCGAGAAAATCCTCTTCTTTCTCAGAAAAATCAAATACGCGCTTATGAGCGGAATAAATGGGATATGCGAGCAGTATTCGCGGTGCAGCGCGAACGCAGCTAAATGGCGCAGCGTGCCAAAAAAAATAAGAACAACGGCGCAAAGATACGCCGCAAAATAAATGTGAACGGTGCTGGATTTCCCGGCTGAAACGGGCGCGGATTCGGTATTCGGACTGCGCCGTCCTCGCTGTCCCGTTTCGGATGGAATCAGATGATCGCTCAATGCGCGGGAACCCGACATTCCCAAGTATCAAATGTTTTTAGGCCGCAAGGAAAATGAAGGAGCATTATACCGCGTGATGGACGAACGCCGGGCGCCGTACCAATCTCGTACGGCCCGAGTTTTGTTCGCGCCGCTAGCGTCACTTCACACCGTCGACGAGGTAGAGGTTTGATAACGCACGGCCATAGGTATAAGCATATGCCTTTCCGTCGGGCGTGATTCTCATTGGCGAGATGGAAGTCAAACCCGAGGGGTCCGCTGGGCCCACGGTCATGATCATTTGCCGCTTCCCGGTGGAGAGGTCCAGGCGAAACACCTGCGCGTGCGTTTTGTCATCCTGGTAGACATAGGCTGAACGCCCATCGCTTGACCAGTTCACCCAAATATCCTCGGGTGCCAAGCCCAGAACAGCTTGCGGTTTTCCTTCGGCAAGCGGATACAGCCAGCCCTTGCCGTTCAAATCGCGAGCGAAGAGGGCCTTTCCGTCCGGAGAAACCAGGTCCGACTCAATATGGTTCGGCTTCACCAAAATGGGCGGGGTCACGGCGCGAGGCACGCCACCGGAGATGTTCTGGAGGTAGATTCGCCATTCCCTGCCGTCATTGCCCGCGAAATAAATTTCCTTCCCGTCCGGCATCCAGCCCAGCGAAGCGCATTGCTGAATTCCGTTGGCTTCCAGTTGCCTGGTTTCTCCCGCGGCGGTGGGCAGAAGGAGAAATTTGGAAAATGGAACGCTGTCGGTTAGCACCCATTTCCCATCCGGGGAAAAAACGGGGTCATTTGCTCTCCCCATTTTGATGGGCAAAGACCCGTCCGTTCTTTGCATGTACGCTTGGAATTCATCGGCATGCGCCGACGCACCAGCTTCTTCAAAAGCCAGGCTATCGCCATCGGACGAAAGATCTGTCACCACAGCGGAGTCCAGCCAGGAAAGATCGCGCTCCTTCGCATCATTGGGGCCGTGGAATTCCAGGCCTGACGTCCAGATTTCTTTGGAAAGAAGAACGCGCCCATCCCGGGCAATGTCGTGCAGCCGAAGCATGCCGGGCAAACGGAGGATCAAGCGGTCCCTGCTGGAAAAGCTGAGAGCGTGGATCGCGTTCGCCCAGGCTTCGTTGCGCCCGGCGGCAAACCACACTTCGTTCCCGGCGGGCGGCCAAGCCACTCCCTCGATGCTGGGGAAAACGGCCGACCTGGCAATCAGCTTGCCAGCGCGATCCAGGATCACCACGCGTCCGATGTCGCTGCCAGGCAAAAGATCAGCGAAGGCGACCATATTCCCTTTCGGGGAGATTCGTAAAAAGTCGAGCCATCCCGAGGCGTTCTTGTAAATTGTTTTACCGAGAGGGAATTCAACTTGATATTCTCCGTTCAAATCGCGAATGGCCGCCATCTCTCCGTCAGCGGACCAGTCCGCAGAGACAACGCTGCCCGAAATCTCCCTTGGAGCACCGCCCGAGATCGGCACGGTGGCTAGAGTCCCCTGGCAATCGCCAATGAATATTTCCTTGCACCCAACCGAAAGCGCCATCTCTGACGAGGAAACCGCAAACAAACCGGAATTGGTGAGATTCAGCGGGCGCGATTCAGGACTGCTGGGATTGGTCGAATAGACCTGGACCGGCTGGCCTTTCCAGGCCGCGCTGTAATAAACAGATTGGCCGTCGGGAGCGAACCGCGCGGCGTAGATCAGCCCGCGATCGAACGTCAGTTGGTGATACGTAGGCTGCGTCATCACCGCAACGCCGCGGCTGAAAAACCAGCCTCCCGCCGCGCCCACGGCTAGCGCAACGACCACCGCGACGAGCGGCGCGAGCCATTTGCGCTGCCGCGATTTTGCTGTCGCGAGAGCCGCGGTGCTCGTAGTGGAGGTTCCGGAGAGCGATTCGAGGTCGAACCCAAGGTCGCGCGCGGATTGGAAGCGCTCGGCGGGATTCTTTTCCAGGCAGTGCCTCACGACGCGCTCGACTGCTGGTGGAATTCTCTTTCCTTCGCCGGCCAGTTCCGGCGGGTCTTCCTTCAGGATCGCCGCCATGGTGTCGGCGGAAGAATCCTTCTCGAACGCGCGCTGCCCGGAAAGCATTTCGTAGAGGATCGTCCCCAGCGCGAAAATATCCGAGCGCGCGTCGGCCGGTTTTCCTCTAACCTGCTCGGGCGACATGTACCCCACTGTGCCCAGCACCACGCCAGCTTCCGTTTGTGTCACAGGATCCGCTGTCCGCGTCGGAGATTGCGTTTCGCTGAGGCCAGAAACGTCGCGCTGCGTGAGTTTCGCCAGGCCGAAATCGAGAATCTTCACGCGGCCATCGCTCGTGACGAAAAGGTTGGCGGGCTTCAAATCACGATGGACGATTCCCTTTTCGTGCGCCGCGGCCACTCCGTGCGCGGCTTGAATCGCCACATCGAGCGCCTTGCGCACCGGCAGCGGCCCCGAGCGCAGCCGCTCGCGCAGCGTTTCTCCTTCGAGCAATTCGGTGACGAGAAATGGCACGCCGTCGCGCGTGCCAATGTCATAGATCGCGAGAATATTCGGATGATTCAGCGCGCCCGCCGCGCGCGCTTCTTGCTCGAAGCGCCGCAGGCGCTCCGCATCGCCTGCAAACGACGTCGGCAGGACTTTGATAGCCACGTCGCGGGCGAGGCGCGTGTCGCGCGCCCGATACACTTCACCCATGCCGCCCGCGCCAATCGCCGCGGCAATCTCATAGGGACCGAGTTTTGTACCGGAGGAAAGCGGCATGTTCGTCGCCACGGATTCTATCATCTCACTCGCGCAGCGCACGACGATTGACGCCGCTTGACGGCGACGTCATATCTACCGCAGCCCTGCCGCAACGGAAGGCTTACCGGCCCGGCTCAAATCGTGCTTATGTGAATCAGTGGTTCGCGGCGATGCGGCGGGTCAGGGAGCGCGAAGCGTATTTCGTTCCGGAGACAAATTGCATGAGCGGCCCAAAACTCCAGGCGGCTGGTGCACCCAAAAAGTGCAGACCTGGGACTGAACTCTCGAGTCCCTCACTGAGCAAGGGATAACCATTGAGGTGGCGTATGGACTGAAAAAGCCTTGGGGCGAGGAATCCGTATCTGGCAATGTCGATTCTGTATCCCGTTCCTAGAAGGACATGATCAGCGATTCGCTCGCTTCCGTCGTCGAGACGAATCTTGACTGGCTCGCCGACCGGCGCAGCGGAGGCAACTGAGCGCCCGAGGCGAATCGGCACGTGCTCGAGGCGTTTCACCAGCCAGCGCGCTCCGGCCGGACGGACGGAACGCTTCCAGAGTTTCCTTTGAAGCGCGCGAGGCAATCTCCTGAGCAAATCGGGCCGCGCCATGAGCTGGCTAATGCCTGCGGGTCCCACATCAGTTGGCGCATAAAGGAGCTTTTTGGTAAACGAGCCTAAGCGGCGATGCAGTGTTTTCGAAGCCCAGCCTTGCAGCCAATGAATGCGCTGCGAGCGCGCGACGATTTCCACCTCAGCGCCCCCTTCGTGAAGCAGCGCGGCCGACTCAAGCGCGCTTTGGCCGGCCCCAACGACAAGCACTCGCTTGCCCGTAAACTGCCGGAGATCCTCGTGGTCGGATGTGTGCGATACCAGCGAAGACCCAAGGCCCTCAAATTCCGGTGGCCGCCAGGCAAATGAACCAATGCCCGCAGCAACAACTACGCGGCGCGAATTGAGAACCTCTCCATCTTGCAACGTGACCTGAAACCCATTTAAATGAGACTCGATACGCGCAATCTTGCGCTGATCGAGGTCGGGCACTGCTTCGCGCTGGTACCATTGCCCATATTGCGTGAAGCCTTCCAGCGGCACGGGAGCGGAAAGATGGTTGCCGGACGCCGCCTGATACGCTTCCAGGTTCAGCGAACCATTCGGGTGCGCGATGTGCGTGGCCGTCCAGGCGGAGCGAAGATACATGCCTCTCGGCATGTGGCGCTCCCAGAACGACATCGGCTCGCCGAAGACAACGACCTCAAGGTTCTTGATTGTGCGCAGATGTGCCGCTGCGGATAACCCGTATGGGCCCGCACCAACAATCGTGACATCGCAAGTCGCCATTGCTAACTCACTTTAAGAATTGTCAACAGACGCTCCCAGAAACGATAATCTCGCCTTGCCAGCCAATCGAACCCGTGCTGTGCGCTTTCCATGGGCCGGTTTCTGCTGGCCTCATCGTCCAAAGTGGCGTGCATGCAATGCCGCGCTCATCGCGCCAAGACTAGCAAGCTGTAGCCTCCGAGAATCCGAACGGTCAAATCTTGATGAATTGCAAAGCATATTCGCCGCGGTAGGCGCGCGATTTTCTGTGCGAGCAGATCGCCTAATTCGATGCAGCGCGGAGTGAAGAAATAATCCACCACATCATAGCCAACATCTTTCAGAGTTTGCAGAGCCGTTTCCTTGGTGAAATACTGGATGTGGCCGAAATTCTCCCGGCGCGTCAACAGGCCACGCTTGCGCAGCACGGCCTGTACACTTAAATCCAGCGGAATGTGAAACATCTTCAGGTTGCTTTTCGGACGAATGCCCTTCAAAAATCCGAAGTAATCCTCGATGTGCTCGAATACGTCGAGAACAAGCATCAAATCGAAGGAAGCTCCTGTATCTTGACAGATATCCGCGAGTTTGAAATGAAGTCTCTCGTTTGCTTTGGTTTCGCACATCGCCAGGGCCTGCGGTGAAATATCGTAACCCTGGAAACGGCAAGCGGGATCCATGGCCTTCTGCAATAGTTTGAGAACTTCCCCGGCGCCACAACCGGCTTCGCAGATGGTCTTCGGATCCATGGAATTCTTCTTCATCATCCCCAGAATTTGCCTGACCTTGAAAGGAGATTCGTCGCTGTGCCAAAGCGGATTTTTCTGCAAATATTCGCCGTCCATATAGATATTCCGCTCGAGCACGTGGCCTGAGATTTTTGCTGGTGTTGTCATCTCTGCTTCTCCCTCGCTGCATCAGGATCCACAGCCTGGCCCGATCCCATTTCGCCGGGGATCGAAATCAATTCCGGACCTTGCATCGCACAGTTCCATCGGACGGTCCAACAAATGTTCATGGCCTCAGAAACCCCTCTTGGCGATCAGGTAAGGCAGAATGGCACATTCCATCATCCCCGGAAGCGGGTCTTTGCAACTAAATACGGCCTCCGTGTGAAAATCTCGCAATGATTTTAGGAAATCGCGAGCGCGCAAGCGGCCGCGCCAAACATCGATGATACCGGTGGGAAAGTCTGTCAGCAGCCGGACCCATGAGATTCCGGGCTGGCCGCGGCACGGTTCCACCATCTTTCCAATCTGGTCGGCGTACAGCAAATAGGGGAAATCAACGCCCGCACAAGGGCCGAGCGTGTGGTAGCCCCAGGTTCGCGCATTCACGTCGAGAAGCTTCAATTGGCCGTCGCGGGGGTCGAGTTTGTACTCGATCTCCACCAACCCGTAGTAATTGATCGCCTGCAGGAAACGCTCGGACAGAGCTTCGACCTCGGGCATTTCGACGGTCTCGACAAATGTGCTGGCGTGGCCAAAATCATGAGGGTGCTGGCGCCGGCGGCGGACGACCATGCTTCCGACCGCCTTGCCACTCTTGACGAAGGCGCAGTAAGCAAATTGCTGCGTCCCGCCACCGGGAATTAAATCTTGGATTAAAATCTCGCCCGGACCCGCCACGGCACTGCCACGGAAAAATAGCTCGCGCAGTTCCGTTCGGCTGTTAACGCGCCAGGCTTTGTCCTTCGTGGCATAGAAAAAATGCTCTTTGATCGCCGGTTTCAGAGCGAGCGGAAACGGCGTGGTTATCTGATCCAAGTCCTCGGCGGTCTGCGGAAACCACGTCTCGGGGATCGGAATCTTCAACTCTCTCGCGAGCTGATAGGTGCTCCGCTTATCCCACATCCAGCGTATTGTTTCCCAACCCGGCGTCGGAACGCGAAAGCACTGTGAGAGAACACAGTGATGCTTCGAAAGGTCCGCAACGAGCCCGTCGCGAGTGGGGAAAAGTACCCACCCTCTCAGGTCTAGGCGCTGCCCCAGTTCCATTAGCGTCTTAATTGTTGCATTCGTGTTACGTAATTCCGGAACGCGGAACGCAAATGTCGTGTACCGCGAAAAGCGAGAAATCGAGAGTTCGTCATCGATTACGCAGACGGGTATTCCCCGGCGTCCCAAACTGCGAACGATTCCAAGGCCCTGGTAATCACCGCCGATGACCACCGCGCCAGGTATCGAATGCGCGCCTGCTCGGGTCGGCTTCCTACTCATCGCAGCGGGTTCTCGCGAGCCTTGACGACCGCGTGGGAACTACCAGACGTTTTCTTTTCGTCGATGTCGTTTCGATTCAGTTTGTTGAGCAGCGTGTGGTAACTGACCTGAAGTATTCTGGCGGTCTCTCTGCGATTCCACCGCTGTTCCCGAAGTACCTTGAGAATCAGTTCCTTCTCTTCGTGCTCTTTTGGTTCGGCGACCTGCGGCGTATCGGCGGTTAATGAAACTAAGTTCAGCGCGCGTTTATGTTGGCGAGTATTGAGCCGGATCCGTTTCTTAACCAGCAAATCTGCAACAACCTCTGCATTTCCGTCCGTCTCTAGGTAGCGCTGGACGCAATTTCGCAACTCGCCCACATTCCCGGGCCAATCGTACCGGAAGAAAACGTCGATGAGGTTGCTTGGAATCGGACGGCAATCGCGACCTTGCTCCCGGCAAAAGATTTCGAGAAAGTATTCGCTCAGTGCCGGAATATCTTCTTTGCGGTCGCGCAAACTGGGTAGTTGGATGGTCACGACATTGATGCGATAGCAAAGGTCCATACGAAAAGCGCCGCGCGCCACTTCGCTCTGCAAATCCCGCCGCGTGGCGCAAATGATGCGCGGAAAGATCAGGCGATGCGCCGCGGCATCCACTGGATGGGCGCGGTCGTTTTGAAAACACTCAAGCAGTGTCGCTTGCGAAGCGCGATCGAGCTCGTTGACGTCGTCCACGAACAGCGTACCCACAGAGCCGCTGCGAGACATATCCAAAAGCCTCAGCCGGAGAGGAGGAGGATGTTCGCCGCGCTCCAAACTCTTCGAATCCCGCTCCGATGGATGAGGAATTTCGGAACGCTCGAATAGCGGGACAAACGCTGCGGCTCCAAAGGGTGAACGGCGATGAATCTCCTTCGCGATTGTCTGTTTGCCAGTGCCTCTTTCGCCCTGAAGAAGAACCGGGACGGGGGTGCCAGCGACGTTTTCGACCATGGCGCGAATTTCCTGCATGGCCTGGGACGACCCGAACAGAACGCGCTCGGGAATCAATTCCTGCGTCTGGTTGCTAATTTTCGACAAACAACCTCCCATCATCCGCTCCCCGCAGGACAGAGTTCGAACTTACACAGTCCAAGCAGACAGGCTTGGGCGGTCCTCAGTCGAGCACTTGCGGGGCCAACGGCAGGAATTCTGGCCGGTCCGATAAAGGATTAACCGTCTCAACTCCTTTTCTAGCACAAAGATATGCGGCGGGGAGGGTTCCGGCCTCGCGCATGCTCGCCTCGAGCGAACCAGTGCCAAATTAAAAAAACAGAATGTACAGTGTTTTTCACATGTTTATCTGTGATGTGATCTGGCAAGGCACGCTGCCATAAAGATGCCATCGCGCTTCGAAGAGCTCGGAACCTGTTCACGGTGTTGCTGATTTTTTGCGGATTGCGACGCAAGTTTCCGAAAAAGACGTCCTCGGCTGTACAACTTGCTCCGCCGGCCTTTGACACCTGGCCCTGCGTGTGTTCAGATTACGCGCGGAGAATTCATATGCGGCACAATCGCATCGCCCAGCTGCTTGCAGCGCTTACTCTGATCCTTCTGATTATTCTTCCGCTCTTCTCGGGGGGAGTGAGACTGCTTGTCGATTGGCTGTGGTTCAATCACACCGGTTTTCGCGAGATCTACATCACCATACTGAAGACGCAGATCGCCCTCAGCAGCTACTGTGGAATTGGATTTATGTTGCTCGCCGGCGCGAACCTCTGGATCGCGCGAGCCGTGTCGCACCATTCGGGATATCGCGTCGTCGCTCGAACAATCGAATTTCCCGCGCTCGAGAGATTCCCCGCCGTTTTTCGCGGCCTGGTCTGGTTCAGTATTCTGATCATAGGATGGTTTGCTGGCCAATGGGCAGCGACGCACTGGCAAAGCTACCTCCTCGCGACACACGCGGTTCGCATGGCTCAGACCGATCCAATCTTCGGAATCAACCTGAGCTTCTACCTGTTCCGGCTGCCTTTCTTATTTTTCCTCTACCATTTCGGGCTCACCATCCTAATCATCTGCGTGCTGACGGCGGCGCTGCTGTATTTGATTGAAGGCGGCATGTGGATTTCGCCGACCGGCCTTGGCATGGATCGCAAGGTGCGCGCGCATCTGATGGCCTTGGGTGGGCTTTTCTTTTTGCTGTTTGCATGGCGGGCGCGGCTGGGAATGTACGACCTGGTGTACTCGCCGCGAGGCCTGGTCTACGGCGCCGGCTACACGGATATTCACGTCACGTGGCCCGTGCTGTGGATTCTGCTCGGGCTGTGCGCGATCACCGCGCTCGCTTTTTTTGCCGGCTCACAGACGGGCCGGATCCGACCCGCGCTGTATTCGCTTGGCGCACTGATTCTGGTGGCGATCGTCGGCGGCTCGATTTATCCAGGATTCGTACAGCGGTACTTCGTTGCGCCCAGCGAGCTTGAGAAAGAAGAGCCGTATATCGCGCGCGGCATCGAGTTTACGCGCGAAGCATACGGGCTCAACCGCTTTGAGCAACGCAACTTTCCGGCGATCCAGGATTTAACGGCTGCGTCGATCCAGCAGAACGCTGCCACGATGCGAAATCTCCGGCTGTGGGATCATCAGCCGCAGCTCACCACGTTTCAGCAGCTGCAGGAAATCCGCACCTATTACGATTTTGTGCGCGTTTATAACGACCGCTACACGATCAATTCCAAGCTACGCCAAGTCTCTCTTTCGGCGCGCGAACTCTCCGTGAACAGCCTGCCGGACCCGAACTGGGTGAACCAGCACTTGATTTACACGCACGGTTACGGGCTGTGCCTTGGGCCGGTGAACGAATCCACGCCGGATGGCTTGCCCGTTCTCTTTATCAAGGACATTCCTCCGGTCTCGTCGATTCCGCTGCAGGTCACACGGCCGGGAATTTATTACGGCGAGCTGCCCAACAACTACTGCTTCGTTAAGACAGGCGCGAAGGAGTTTGATTACCCCTCGGGCGAACAAAACGTGTACACAACCTATCAGGGCTCGGGCGGCATCCCCGTGGGCAATTTCTGGCGGCGGCTGCTTTTTGCGCTGCGCTTCAGCAATATCAACATTCTTCTTTCTGGATACATCCAGCCCGCGAGCCGCATCATGATCTACCGCCGGATCCTGGCTCGCGTCGAACGGCTCGCCCCATTTTTATCCTACGACACCCATCCGTACCTGGTGGTCGCGAACGACGGTTCGTTGCAGTGGATCGTGGACGCATATACGACTTCGCGCCACTATCCCTACTCCGAGCCGACCCCTGGCGTTGGCAATTACATCCGCAACTCGGTGAAGATCACTATCAGCGCATACGACGGGCGGGTGAGGTTTTATATCAGCGATCCCACCGACCCGCTGATCCGAGCTTACGCACGCATCTTTCCCGGCGTTTTTCAGCCGCTCTCGGAGATGCCACCCGACCTCCGAGCGCACATCCGCTACCCGCAGGATCTTTTTGCCATTCAGGCGGCCAAGTACGCCGTCTATCACATGACAAACCCGCGGGTCTTCTACAGCAAGGAAGACTTGTGGCGGGTGGCCACGCGCATGGTCGGTGGAACCTCCACGCCGATGAACCCTTATTACGCCGTCATGAAACTGCCCGAAATCGGGAAGACCGAAGAGTTCATCCTGATGGTTCCATTTACGCCAGCGCGCAAGAACAACATGATCGCCTGGATGGCGGCCCGGTGCGATGGAGCCGATTACGGTAAAGTTCTGGTCTTTACCTTCCCCAAAGAGAAACTAATTTACGGGCCCGAGCAGATTCAATCGCGAGTCAACCAGAATCCATCGATCTCTCAACAGCTCACGCTGTGGGATCAGGGCGGATCACGAGTGCTTCGCGGCACGCTGCTGGTGGTCCCGGTGCAGAACGCAGTTCTTTACGTCGAGCCGCTCTACCTCGCCGCCGAGTCGGGCGCCTCGCTCCCTGAATTGAAGCGAGTGATCGTGGCTTATTCCGACCACGTAGTGATGGCGCGATCGCTAGGGGACGCATTGAACGAAATCTTCGGCGGCGCGAGCGCGTCCGCAGAATCCGGCCGGTCGACAGGACCAACCGGCACGTCAGTTACGCCAACCGCAAAAACCGTTCCCAGTTCGCTCCAGAGCCTCGTCCAGCAAGCCAATCAGCATTACGAACGAGCGCAGCAGGACCTACGCCAAGGCAATTGGAACGGCTACGGCAAGGAAATACAGCAACTCGGCCAGATTCTAAAGCAAATGAGGGTGAAGAATCCCTAGCCGTCGCGCTGTTCTGCGAGTCGACCTGTATACAACCGCCTCGGCTCCGGCCTTTGAGATTTCCCCGCAACCTCCGAGAAAGTATGCGGCCGGGAACTTCGAGAGAGCATTGCACGCCGGGGCGGTCAGGTATACATTATCGGCTGCCCGGGAAGCCAAAATGGAAATTCAGCATAAATTTAACCCGGCGTTGCGGAACGCATTTTTCTGTGCGGAAAAGGAAACTAAAAATGGAACCTACAGTCAGGATCAGATCCGAAATCGGCGCGGCCGGGAAACGGCGGTCTCGCGCCTTTGTTGCTTTCACAATCGTCAGCGCGCTGCTACTGCTGGCCGCGGCGGCGAGCGCTGGCCCGGTCTCGCCGGAAGCGCTGATGGGCAAGCTGAAATGGCGTAGCGTCGGTCCCTATATCGGCGGCCGCGTGGTCGCCGTGACCGGCGTTCCCGGAACGGCGAACCTCTTTTACATGGGCGGCGTCGGTGGCGGCATCTGGAAGAGCACCGACTACGGCATCACGTGGAAAAACATTTCGGACGGCAAACTGCCAGGTTCAAGCCCGAGCATTGGCGCTCTTGCCGTGGCGCCATCCGATCCCAAGATCATTTACGCGGGCACGGGCGAAAGCGACATCCGCACCGACATGATCCCGGGCGATGGCATTTTCAAATCCACGGATGGCGGCAAGACCTGGCATTACGCGGGGCTCGGCGACACGCATACGATCAGCGCCGTTGCCGTGGATCCGAAGAATCCGGACATTGTTTACGCGTCATCGATGGGGCACGTGTTCAAGCCAAATGCGGAACGCGGCGTATTCAAGTCCACTGACGGCGGCCAGACGTGGAATAAGGTCCTATTTGTCAACGACGAGACCGGCGCGATCGATCTGGTGATGGAGCCGAACGATCCCCATGTGCTTTATGCTGCGATGTGGCAAGCCACTCGGACACCGTGGTCGCTTTCGAGCGGCGGACCGGGCAGCGGCCTCTATAAAAGCACCGATGGCGGCGCGCACTGGACAAACCTGACGCGAAATGATGGCTTTCCGCAAGGCGTCCTCGGACGCATCGGAGTGAGTGTTACCGCCAGCAATCCGGATGTCGTCTATACAATCGTGCAGGCGAAGCACGGCGGAGTGTTCCGCTCAGACGACGGCGGCAAGAGCTGGAAGCGCGTAAATGCCGAGTGGAAGCTGCGCCAGCGCGCCTTCTACTACATGAGCATTTTTGCGGACCCGAAGGATCCCAATACAGTGTACGCGCCCGAAGTCGATGCGTTGTGGGTTTCGCGCGATGGCGGGAAGACATTCAAGAAGCTGAAGACGCCGCACGGCGACAACCACATTGTCTGGATCAACCCCGACGACCCGCAGATCATGCTCGAGGGGAACGACGGCGGAGCGACCGTCACGACCAACGGCGGCAAGACCTGGAGCACCGAGCACAATCAGCCGACTGGCCAGTTCTACCACGTAAACCTCGACGATCAGTTTCCGTACCATATTTACGGCGCGCAACAGGACGAGGGTTCCTTCGAAGGGCCGAGCGCGGCCAGCGGCGGATCGATTCCGCTCTCCGCGTGGCATCGCGTGGCCTATGGCGAGAGCACTTACTCGGTTCCGCAGCCCGGCAACCCGAACATCACCTACGGCAGCGGCTACTTCAGCATCTTCATGCGGTACGACATGGCCACAGGGCAATACGAGGGCATAAGCCCCTGGCCGGATTACCAAGAAGGCGCATCGTCACTCGAGCTCAAGTATCGTTTCGGCTGGACCCATCCGATTCTTTTCTCGCCGACCGACCCGAAGGAGCTTCTGATCGGCTCGCAGTATGTGCTGAAAAGCAACGATTACGGCAAAACCTGGCAGCGCATCAGCCCGGACCTGACTCGCAACGTACCGAGCACCGAGATGCCGAGCGGCGGTCCGGTCAACTTCGATCAGTCGGGAGCGGAAATCTACCCTTCGATTTCGGCGCTCGCGGTTTCGCCGATGGACGGCAGCGTGATTTGGGCCGGCTCGGACGACGGTTTGCTTCACGTCACCACGGACGGCGGAAAGACATGGCAGGCGGTGAATCCGCCAGGTCTTCCGGAGCATTCATGGATTAGCTCGATCCAGCCTTCCTATACGGCACGCGGCACGGCCTATTTCACCACCCGGCGCTACATGTGGGACGACTTCCGGCCGTACGTCTTCAAGACGACCGACTTCGGCAAGGACTGGACGGCCTTGACGACCGGTCTGCCAGATGACTCATACGTGTTCGCGATCCGGCAGGACCCGAAAGACCCGAACCTCCTCTTCCTCGGAACCAAGAGTACCGTCTACGTGAGTCTCGACGCTGGCGCGCACTGGCAGCCGCTGACGCTCAACCTGCCGCTCGCACAGGTGCGCGATATCGCGATCAACACACGCCAGGGCAACGTGGTAATCGCAACGCACGGCCGTTCATTCTGGGTCCTCGACAATCTCTCATTGCTCGAGCAATTGACCAAGAACCCGGCGGTGCAATCCGACGGCGCATTCCTCTTCGCCCCGGAACAAGCGTGGCTAACCCATGCGTACGGAAAACCGGACGAAGGATTCAAGCCCAGCGATTCGGGCCAGAACCCGCCATTCGGCGCGACCGTCTTCTTCAATGTTCCTGCTGGGTATGACGGCAAGACGCCCGTGACGATCGACTTCACCGATGCGCAGGGACAAGTGGTTCGAAAATTCGACCTGCACCTGAAAAAGCATGCAAGCGCAGAAACCAATGAGACCGAGACACCGGAGGCCGCAGCGAAGGAAGCGAAGGAGAAACTTACGGCTATCGAACCGGGCATGAATCGCTTCCAGTGGGATCTGCGCTACGCCAGCGCCGCGGAGGTAAAGGGGTTTCAGCCTCCGGTCCCGGCAGGTGGTCTGCCCGACACCGTCGCGGGGCCAACGGTTGTCCCGGGCACATACTCGGTGGTGCTTGACTACGGCGGTCAGACGACGCGGCAAAGTCTCGACGTCGCCCTGGATCCGCGGCTGCATGCGAGCCAAGCGGGGCTTGCGGCACGCCTCGCGCTCGAACTCAAGATACATGGCACGCTCGACACGCTCGACAGGGCGATCAATCAAGCCATCGCCGCGCGCGACAAGCTCAAGGCGTCAGTTGAGCAGCACCATCTGACCGAGGCCCAGGCGGGCCCGGCGATCGCCAGTCTCGATCGGGAGATCCGGAGTCTCGTGCAATTGGACATTAAGTCCAGCGAAGGCAGCCTGGTGCACGAGACGAAACTCCGGAGCCACCTGGCATATCTCGCGGCCGACGTCGGCCTTGCCTACAGACGGCCCAACGCGGCGGAGTACGCCGTTTTTGAGTATCTCGATCAGAAAGCAAAGGCAGGCGAGCAGAAACTCGACGCGGCGATCGCGGAGGCCAACAAGGTCCGCTGATCCGATAGCAGACGGCGGCGCGGCGCGCGGATGCTTGTTTTGCAAAGCAGCCGGTCGCGCCGCCGTCGCCGTGAGGCGAGGCTCGAACTGTTCCCCGCGCAGGAAAAGATGGGCTACACGCTTCGCTGCTGAGGCTTTGCATGCCAACCCCGGTCATCGGAACATCCGTTCGCCGCAAAGAAGGACGCGAGAAAGTCACAGGCAAGGCTCGCTATGTCGACGATCTGAAATTTCCGGGCATGCTTCATGGCGTCACGGTGCGGAGTTCAGCGCCGCGCGGGACGATTCGCAGTATCCGCTTCGCCGAGGGAATACCCTGGCAGGAATTCACCGTTGTGACGGCGGCAGACATCCCAGGGAAAAATTGCGTCGCATTGATTGTTGACGATCAGCCGTGCCTCGCCGCTGGCGTGGTCAACCATCCCGAGGAACCCGTCGTTCTCCTAGCACATGCGGACGCTTATCTGCTCGAAGAAGCCCGCCGCGCAGTCAGCATCGAAGTCGAGCCGCTTCCGGCGATCTTCAGCATTGAGGATTCGCTCGCGAGGAAGCAAATCATCTGGGGCAGCGATAACACCTTCCAGTCCATCGTCGTTGAAAAGGGCGATCTCGAAAGTGCCTGGAGGAAAGCGGATCGCATCATCGAAGGGGAGTATTTCACCGGCTCGCAGGAGCAACTCTATATCGAACCGCAAGGGATGGTTGCCACTGCCGATCGAAGAAAAGGCATCACGATTTGGGGCTCGCTGCAATGTCCGTATTACATCCACAAATCTCTCACCGCGCTGTTCGACTTGCCGCCCGAGAAAATCCGCATCATCCAGATGGAAACGGGCGGCGGATTCGGCGGCAAGGAAGAATATCCTTCCATGATTGCGTGCCATGCCGCGCTGCTGGCGTGGAAGTCCGGGAAACCAGTCAAGATCATCTACGACCGCGCGGAAGACATGGCGGCAACCACCAAGCGCCATCCTGCGCGCATCCGCCATCGCACAGGCGTCTCGCGCGATGGAAAACTTCTCGCCATGGATATTGAATTCGTGCTCGACGGCGGCGCGTATGAAACGCTCTCTCCTGTCGTTCTTTCCCGGGGGACAATCCACGCCGCAGGGCCATACGAATGCCCGAACGTCCGGATTCGTAGCCGCGCCGTTGCAACCAACGCGCCGCCCCACGGCGCCTTTCGCGGATTTGGCGCGCCGCAAAGCGTCTTTGCACTCGAACGCCATTTCGACCGCGTCGCTGAAGAACTCGACCTCACACCTGAAGAATTCCGCCGCCGAAATTTCATTCGCGAGGGACAAACGCTCGCGGTCGATCAAGTGGTCCGCGAACCCGTGGACATGACTCGTCTGATGGAGCGCGCTTTTGAAATGAGCGATTACCACGCGAAGCGCGAGCGATTCACGCGGGAAAATCGCGGTCGGAATGCGAAAAAAGGCATCGGCTTCGCGGCTTTCCTCCACGGGGCGGGATTTACAGGCTCCGGCGAAGATTATCTGGCGTCCATCGTGGCCGTCGAAGCCACAGAGGAAGGACGCGTGCGCGTGCTGGCCGCCAGCGTGGAGATGGGCCAGGGCACGAATACGATTTTCGCTCAGATTGCCGCGGACGCTCTCGGTATCGAGTACGACTCGATCGAAATTGCCCAGCCGGACACGGCAAACGTCCCCAATAGCGGGCCTACGGTCGCGTCGCGCACTTGCATGGTTGTCGGCAAGCTTGTCGAATCAGCGGCCGTGGGGTTGAAGCAGACACTCATCGGGAGCGGCTTGCTCAGCGAGCGATACACTGCAGCGGAATTCGCCGCCGCTTGCCGCCGCTACATCGCCCAGCGCGGGCCGCTCAAATCCACGAGCCAGTATGCGCCTCCGCCGGAATTGCACTGGGACGCCAAGAATTATCGCGGCGATGCCTATGGCGCGTACGCCTGGGCTGTGTACGTGGCGGAAGTTTCCGTGGATCTCCGCACATTCGAGATTGCCGTGGACGATTTCACGGCGGTGCAGGAAGTAGGCAAAGTGATTCATCCAGTTCTCGCTGCGGGACAAATCGAAGGCGGAGTGGCCCAGGGAATTGGCCTGGCGCTTTACGAGAATGTCGTCTGGCGAGAAGGCCGCATGGTCAACAATCAGATGACGAATTACATCATGCCGACCTCGATGGACATCCCCCGAATTCGCGTCCACTTCGAGGAGATCCCGTATCCCTTTGGGCCCGCCGGCGCGAAAGGCATTGGCGAACTTCCGATCGACGGTGCCGCGCCCGCGGTGATCAACGCCGTCGCACAGGCCACCGGCGCGAACCTCCCGCGGATTCCCGTGACGCCCGAGGTGCTGATGGAAGCGCTGGAGGCAATGCGTGCCTGAAGCCCGCGGGAAGATTCGCGTAACATGCACAGTGAACGGCAAGGCCATGAAGTTTTCGGCCTTCCCCATGGAACGCCTACTTGATGTGCTGCGCGAGCAGATTGGACTCACCGGCACGAAGGAAGGCTGTGGCGAAGGCGAATGCGGCGCTTGTTCGGTTTTGCTCGACAGCAAGTTGGTGAACAGTTGTTTGGTTCCCGCCGCGCAAGTGGAAGGCGCGGAAATACGCACTATTGAAGGGCTCGCCACTGGCGAGCAGCTTCACGCGGTGCAGGAATGCTTCATCACGCATGGCGGGGCGCAATGCGGCATCTGCACGCCGGGAATGATCCTTGCGGCCGTGAATCTGCTCGAGCGCAACCCTCAACCGGCCGAGGCCGACATCCGCGAAGCCCTCGCGGGCAATCTCTGCCGCTGTACGGGCTACACGAAAATCTTCGAATCCGTCGTGCGCGCTTGCGAGGCACGGAGCGGAAAATCATGAGATCCTTTCTTCCCGCCTACGCGCTCGAGACGCCGCGCGATCTCGCCGCGACGCTCGACCGCCTCGCAGGCGAGCCCGGAGAATGGCAGCCTTTCGCTGGCGGTACGGACTTAATGGTTCTGCTCGAGGCGGGCAAGCTAACGCATCGCCGGTTCCTCAACATTTGGGGGCTGCGGGAGTTGCTCGGGATTCGCGAAGACAGCGACTTCGTCACGCTGGGCGCGCTGACTACGTACACGGATATTCTGCGCTGGCCCAAGATGCAGCATGAGTTTCCACTTCTCTGCCGCGCGGCTCGCGAGACCGGCGGAATCGCCACGCAAAACCGCGGCACCCTCGGCGGGAACATTGCCAACGCTTCGCCAGCGGCCGATTCCCCGCCTGCACTGCTCGCGTACGACGCGGAACTCGAGCTTGTGAGCGCGCGTGGCCCGCGCTGGGTTCCCTACCGCAACTTTCATTCCGGCTACAAGAAAATGGACCTGCGCCCGGACGAATTGATCGCGCGCATTCGCCTGCCTCGCCGCGCGCAAGGCGGAAAGCAGTATTACCGCAAAGTGGGTACGCGCAAGGCGCAGGCAATCTCGAAAGTGTGTTTTGCCGGAACGGCACACATCGAGCATAAACGAATCGTAGACATCCGCATCGCGCTCGCCAGCGTCGCCGCGTTTCCTTTCCGCGCGGCAAAAACAGAGGCCGTTCTTCGCGGATGCGATCTCGGAGAGGAATCCATCCACGCCGCCCAGCAGGAACTGGCGCGCGAAATCGCGCCCATTGACGATATGCGCTCCTCGGCGCGTTATCGCCTCCGCATCGCACAAAACCTCCTCGAAGATTTTCTTACAGATTGCTCGGCGGCACACTGAGTTCCCGAATGAGCGCACGGCAGCCAATCATTCGCGGAAGAAGAGTCGTACTGCCGGATGCAATCCGTCCAGCGGCTATCCATATCCGCGACGGAGTCGTTTCCGGCATCTCGGATTTCAACGATCTTCCTTCCGGCTCCCCAATTTTCGAAGCGGGAGATTCCGTCGTCATGCCCGGGCTCGTCGACACCCACGTTCACATCAACGAGCCCGGCCGAACCGAATGGGAAGGATTCGAGACGGCAACGCGCGCCGCGGCAGCTGGCGGCGTAACCACGCTGATTGAAATGCCGCTCAATAGTGTTCCCGCAACCACCAGCGCCGCGGCCCTCGAGGAAAAACTTATCGCGGCCCGGGAAAAGCTTCATGTTGATGTGGGCTTTTGGGGCGGCGTTGTGCCAGGAAACGCAGCGGAAATTGCTCCGCTCTGGGATGCGGGAGTTTTCGGGTTCAAGTCCTTCCTCGTACCCAGCGGCGTCGAAGAATTTTGCCACGTGACCGAGTCCGATTTGCGGAAAGCATTGCCCGTCCTGAGGAGCATCCATGCGCCGCTTCTGGTTCATGCGGAACTGCCCGGCCCGATCGAGAGCGCATCGCCTGCGGCAGCCCAGATTCCTCGGGGGCGATACGCAGCGTGGCTAGCTTCGCGGCCATGCGCGGCGGAAGACGAAGCGATCGCACTCTTGATTCGCTTCCAGCGCGAATTCGCCGTCAGAATCCACGTGGTTCATCTATCGAGCGCGAGCGCCATCCCGCTTGTGCGCCAGGCGAAGAAAGACGGATTGGCATTGACCGCCGAGACCTGCCCGCACTATCTCTGCTTCACCGCCGACGAAATTCCCGACGGCGCAACGGAGTACAAATGCGCACCGCCGATCCGCGACCGTAGCAATCGCGAAGCGCTATGGTCGGCGCTCGGCGAGGGAGTCATCGACCTCATCGCCACGGACCATTCTCCCTCGCCAGCCTCGATGAAGTTGAACGAT
>DATLTU010000011.1:0-9710 GCA_035533415.1 Candidatus Limnocylindrales bacterium | reverse complement strand
CCCTGCGCTTGGAAATCCCGCACAACCCGCGGGATTCACACTTTCCCACAGCCACGACGGCGGCGCGCCTCCCCTTTCGGTTACATCTCAAATGGCGCGACAACCCCGCCTACGGTTACATTCTTG
The DNA here is from genome assembly GCA_035533415.1 of Candidatus Limnocylindrales bacterium. Taxonomy (GTDB): domain Bacteria; phylum Acidobacteriota; class Terriglobia; order Acidiferrales; family UBA7541; genus DAHUXN01. The sequence continues at coordinate 9,584 of DATLTU010000011.1, read as the reverse complement.
AATGGCTTGACGCGGGCTTTCGGCGCCAACAGACACACTTCAGCCAGGAGGTTGCCTATGCCGAAAGGAAACAACATTAAGAGCCGCAAAATTTACGTAAAGCCAATATTTTCTGGGGTTCCCCGCCTGCGGCACCACGTCGCTACCTTGCCGGAGCGTCTAACGCTTACAATTACAGGGTTCACTGGATTGAATATTAGTGCCGCTGCGATACTGTAGTGACCGTCCGTATCACACTCACGGTTGGCGATCTCGTCCTCTATGGAGTGACTGCACACGGTGGCCCCTGCGGGACTTTGCAGTTTGACCGCCTCGGAAGCTGCCCCTGATTGCCAACCGAGATTTTGCAGCCAGTGGCAATACCTCTGCCGCAGACCCGGAGCCGATTTCGACGACGCCGATCCCGAGTACAGTATTTGCGGTATTGTGGTACCGGCCTGCGTTGACTAAATTTGTTCTTGAAATCCAGATTCAGGAGTAATCCATCATGGCTGACCTACATCAGGATGTACCGACAAAGGATCAGATTCAGCTCCGCGCGTACGAACGCTACGTACAGCGTGGTGGCGGAAGCGGTCGAGACCTGGAAGATTGGCTCGCGGCCGAAAGCGAGCTTCGCAATCAGTATTCGTCCGGCAGCGGGAAGTCTGACAGGCAGCGCTCTGCAGGCACGGATAGACAAGAAAAACCGAAAGTCCTTGCCGCTGTCGGCAATCCCAAGGCTCGCTAGGACGCCACGCGGTTCGTCTAAAAGTTACCGGAAGAATTCCGTGTGCAAAAATATCGCGCCGAATCTCAGGATCGCCTGAAACAATTCATCAATGCCGAGCAGGAAGGTAAAAAAGTCGTCGCGGATACGGAAAAGGAAAATCTTGCTACGCCGTTTCCGCCGTAGTGGGTTCCTTGCGCGGAAGATTGCCCGTCGCCGGTTTTTGCCATCGTTTGTAGAGCCAGACGCCCACTCTCCACACGAGTAGCGCTCCCACAATCGCGGCATATTGCAGCGGCTTGCGCTCGTCGGATTTCACCAGCCAGTAATAATGAATCACGCCGGCAATCGCACTCACGTAAATCGCACGATGCAACAGTTGCCAGCGCTTGCCGCCGAGCCTGCGGATCCAGCCTTTCGTGGACGTAACCGCCAGCGGAATCAGCAGCACGAATCCCGCAAATCCCACGGTGATGAACCGCCGCTTCTGCACGTCCGCCCACATGGCGGCAAGATTGAAAAATCGGTCGATGCCGACCCACGTGGAAAAGTGCAGGCACGCGTAGAAAAATGCGAACAGCCCAAGCATGCGGCGAAAACGGATGAGCTGCGGCACATGAAGCAGTTTGCGGAGCGGAGTGATGCACAGCGTGATGATCAGAAACCGGAGCGTCCAGTTGCCGGTCCAGTGCTCGACAAATTGAACGGGATTCGCGCCTAAGCCACCCTGAAACGCCTTCCGGACCAGAACCGCGAATGGTACGAGGCAAAGAAGAAAGACCGCAACCTTCATCCACTTGTTTGTCAGAATCGAATTCACGCCGCCTCTCATCGGCAATCGCAGTTAGTAATATTTTCGAAGGTCCATGCCCGAATAGAGGCTCGCCACTTGGTCCCCGTATCCATTGAACATCTGCGTGGGAATTGGACGCGCGAAGAGTCCTTCGCCCAGCCGGTGCTCCGTCGCTTGGCTCCAGCGCACCGTATCCACGTTCGGATTCACGTTCGAGTAGAAGCCGTACCACGCCGGGTTTTCCGTGTTCCAGGTGGTCGGCGGCTGATCTTTCACGAACCGAATTTTCACCAGCGATTTGATGCTCTTGTAGCCATACTTCCACGGAATCACCATGCGCACCGGCGCGCCATCCTGATTGGGCAGCGTCTCGCCGTACATTCCCACGCACAGTAGCGTCAGTGGATGCATCGCTTCGTCGATGCGCAAGCCTTCGAGATAGGGAAATGGAATTCCCGCCGACGGTCCTTCGGGCATCTGCCGCGTGTCATAGTAGCTCTGGAACGCCACGTATTTCGCCTTCGGCGTCGGCTCGACCAGGTTTGCCAGATTGCTGAACGAAAACCCGATCCATGGCACGACGATCGACCACGCCTCGACGCAGCGATGCCGGTAAATGCGCTCCTCGAGCGGCGCAATCTTCATGATGTCGTCCATGCTGAGTTTGCGCGGCTTTTTTACTTCGCCTTCCACGGACACGGTCCATGGCGACGTGCGAAAGTTCTTGGCGTTTCGCGAGGGATCGCTCTTACTCGTGCCAAATTCATAGAAGTTGTTGTACGTCGTCACGTCAATTTCAGGCGTGATCGCCTCTTTGGTGCTGAATGGTCCTTGTCGAACACCATTCAGCTTCACCGGAACTGAACCCGTGGCGGGGCCGGACATCCAGTTCGAAAATTCTTTCCAGCCCGTTACTGCTCCGACCGTTGCAAGCGCTCCGAACAGAAAATTCCGGCGGTTCGTGTAAGCGCCCTTTGGTGTCACGTCAGAATAGGTCAATTTCGTATCCCGCTTCGTGTCCATGCGTCGCTCTCCCTGTTTTGAAGTACTCTACCAGAGCCGCCTTCGGATGTTCGGATTCCGTGCAATTAGATGCTTCTCAGTAATGAGAGGATTTTTCTGAGAACCAAGTACGCGTACATCCCATCATCCGGTGCGTGATGCTTCCGTTCGTCTCGCCGATCATGCTGGGCGGCTCGCACGCCGGAGTTATTTTTTGCGCCAGCTTGCCGCGGGTGCGCTGGGGCGTTCTGCTACAATAATTGCTTATGCCGGTCGAACGCGAAACGCTTGAAGCTGATGTGCTCATCGTTGGCGCGGGACCCGCGGGACTTGCCTGCGCGCTTTATCTCGCGCGTTTGATCGAGCAGCACAACGCCGCAGGGCGCACGCCGCCGCTTTCTTCTGAAAATGTCTACGTACTTGAAAAGGCGCGCGAGCTTGGCGCGCATCAGCTTTCTGGCGCAATCCTGGACCCCCGCGCGCTCCGCGAGCTTGTGCCGGATTTCGAGAAATCTGCGCCCCTCGATACGCCGGTCACCGGAGACGCCGCTTATTTCCTGACTGCCAGCCGCGCGTGGAAGCTGCCGGTCACGCCTCCGCCTCTGCGCAATCACGGCAATTACGTCGTCTCGCTCAATAAGCTTGTCAAGTGGCTCGGCGGCCTCGTCGAAAAGGCCGGCGTGAACGTGTTCACGCAATTCGCCGGTGCGTCGCTGATCTACGAAGGCAATCGCGTCGCGGGCGTGATCACGGAGGACAAAGGTGTCGATAAAACCGGCGCACCTAAGGATAATTTTACTCCTGGCTACGAGCTGCGCTCGAAGATTACCGTTCTCGCCGAAGGCCCGCGCGGCTCGCTAACCAAAGAGCTGGTCGATCATCTTCATCTCGACGGTGTGAATCCGCAGGCGTACGGCATCGGCATCAAGGAACTTTGGGATGTGCAGCCCGGGAGAATCGATACTGGTTTCGTGGCGCACACGCTCGGCTGGCCGCTCGATACGCATAAATATGGCGGCGGCTGGGTCTATGGGATGCGCGACAATCGCGTCTCGCTCGGCATGATCGTCGCCCTCGAATACAAAGATTCGCTCTTCGATCCGCACGAAGCGTTTCAGAAACTCAAGACGCATCCTTATGTCCAAAGAATCCTCGAAGGCGGCAAGCTGGTCCGCTATGGCGCGAAAACCGTTCCTTACGGCGGCTGGTATTCCATGCCGCGGAGTTATTTCGATGGCGGCCTGATCATTGGCGATTCCGCGAGCTTGCTGAACTCACAACGGCTCAAGGGCATTCACACCGGCATCAAGAGCGGAATGCTCGCAGCGGAAACGATTTACGAGGCGCTCGCTGCCGGCGACACTTCCGCGAAAACGCTCGGCGCATATCCGAAAAAATTTGAGTCGAGCTGGATCAAGCAGGAACTTTGGGCCGTCCGCAATTTCCATCAGGGATTTCATAATGGCCTCTGGACGGGCCTGTTCAACGCGGGAATACAATTCATCACCGGCGGCCGCGGCTTCGTCGATCCGCTGCGCGCGCGCGCCGGTTACGAGGATTTTCAAAAGCTCAACCGTCCGCGTGAACTCGTCGATCAGTCCACGCGCTTCAAAGGCGACGGCACGCTCACCTTCGATCGTCTCACCGACGTCTACCATTCCGGTACGCGCCATGAAGAAGACCAGCCCTGCCATCTCGTCGTCGCGGACCCGAATATCTGCGCGGACCGCTGCGTTCGCGAATACGGCAATCCGTGCCAGTATTATTGTCCCGCCGCTGTGTACGAAATGGTCCTCGAAGCAGGCAAGCCGAAGCTGAAAATCAACGCGTCCAACTGCGTCCACTGCAAGACCTGCGACGTCGCCGATCCCTATCAGATCGTGACCTGGGTTCCACCCGAAGGCGGCGGCGGGCCAAACTATGAAGGCATGTAGCGCAATTTACCCTGTGGCGAGGGTTCACGCGACGTGCTGAGGTTTTGCGTGTGCGTGGAAGATCCGAGCCGGCGGAATGCACCACGGAACCGCTAACCGCAACCGGCTCCAGCGCACGATATCTTTTGCGAGCCGCCGGAAAAAAAGTCACGAAACTTGGCCCAGAACCCTTCCTTCTGCGCCTTCTCTGCCGTGTGTGATTCTTCGGATTTGACCACCTTGGGCTGATGCTGCGGCGCGGCCCGTTGCGATTTTCTCGCTGCATGCGGCGGCTCAGCAACCTGCCCGTAAAATATCCATTCCGGCTCGACGTCCGCGGCTTTCGCCAGCATCAGTGTAGCCACGCTGATCGGTTCGGCGGGCGAAGTGGCGCTTTTCGCGTCGTAGCCAATCGGAGGCAATTGGATTCTTGTGATGGGTTGTTTTACTGGCGGCGTCGCTGAGGCTATCGGACGTACCATCGGCGCATGTTGTGGAACAATTTCCGCCTTCGCGGCCACGGGCTCCCGAGGTATTGGCGCTCGCGAGGATAGCGAACTCGCGGGTGGCCAAGAAACGGGCTTTGCCGCTTGATTGCGCGGCGAAAGGCTGCTCGGCGTCGCTGCAATCATGGGTCCCGGTTGAGCGATGGGCCCCGTCGGCAGAGTTTTTTGCGCGCTGGTGTCGTCGAAATTGCATCGGCAACTTCCCGCGATCGCTGGTGTGGCTCCGAACGCCGTTCCTTGCAGCAGGACTTCGCTCGGCTGCGGCACGATCATCGTCGCGCCGCTCAATTGTTGTTGTACTTGCACGGCTCCGTGCTCGGCAAGCACGCACATTGCTCCTGTATCGGTCAGTCCGACCGTTGCGTCGCGCGCCTGGTTTTCGATGGCCATCGGAGTGGCAATAATCAGCGGCGTATAAATCGTGATCGGCCGCGTCGCGTTGAATTTCGCATGGACGCGCCCGAAACTCAGCGCCACGGTGAGCGTTTCTCCCGATGCCAGGACCGTGAACTTCGCGGGTCCGCAAACTTCCAGCTCGCCTCCGCCCGCGAATTCGACGAGCGCCCTCCCGGAATGCACCACAATCGTGCCTCCGCTGCCAAAGGTAATCGCCCGCTCCGCTCCGCGCTCGATCACATGTGATGGCCCGATCACGGAGATGTCGTCTCCGATCACCTGGCCGAGCGTCGGCGACATCTGCACTTGCGCGCCCGCGCAAAAAATCGCACTGGCCAGAAACACCGCGGCGCAGCATATCCTGCGAATTTTTCGACGGAGCGAATTCGTCATTTCCATGCGCCAAGCTGCCGCAAGCGAACCAATCTCGACATGGCGATTGCTATACTATACGCCGATGAGCGAGCCAGCCGCATCGCGTCTCGACGGCAACGAAGAGCCGATCGTGGAGTCGGTCAATGTTCATTACGACACGCGTCTGCCCAGGCTGTCGCGCTGGCGCCGCATGCAAATTCCGGTGATCGCCTGGACCGTATATTCCGTCATCCGCGCCATCGGTCCCACCATGCGTTTCGAAGTTCTCGGCTGGCAGCATGCGCAGCGCGCGTACGATCGCGGCGAGCATCTGATTGGCACGTTCTGGCACCGCTCGATTTTCTCTGCCGCGTGGTGGTGGCGTAATCGCGGCACGGTCGTGATGAACACCACGAACTTTGATGGCCAATGGACGCGCCGGGTTATCGAGCGGCTCGGCTTCGGGACGGCACAGGGCAGCTCGTCGCGCGGTGGCCTGAAAGGCCTCGTGGTCATGGCGCGCCGCCTGGAAGAAGGGCGCGACGTTGCGTTTACCATCGACGGCCCGCGCGGTCCGCGCTACGTCGCAAAGCCCGGTCCCGTGATGCTCGCGCGCAAAACCGGCCAGCCCATCTTTATGTTTCATATTGGTGTGAAGCGCGGACATACATTCGAAAAATCCTGGGACCTTTTCCAAATACCGCATCCTTTTACGCGCGCCGTCATGGTCGTTGCTCCCACGATTTATGTTCCTCCCGATGCCTCACGCGAGTTGATGGAACAGAAGCACGCCGAAATGCAAGCGTCGCTCGAACGTGTCCGGGACATTGCCGAATCATGGTTCAGCCTCAGCGAAGCCGAACGCGACCGCATCCGCAGGGAATGGAACGCCTCATCGTAAACCGGCAGGCCGCGTACCACGCACGGTAATCAGCAGTTTGCTTCCCCACGAACGAAATTACGAAGATGCACGAACAATCATTCGTGTCAGCCCAGTTGCTTCCATCGTGCGACAGCGTCATCGACCTGGCGGCGCGTTTCTTCCAGCGTGCCGGAACAATCAATCACGTCGTCTGCCAGCCGCCTCTTTTCGTCAATCGGCATTTGCGACGCGATGCGCCGTTCGGCTTGCTCGCGAGTAAGCCCGCGATGTATCAGGCGCTCGAGTTGCTGCTCCGCCCGGCACCACGCTACGGCCAGCCGGTCGAATGTTTTGTAGTAGCCCGTCTCAATGTGCAGTGCCGCCACGACGACGGCAACGCTCGTTCCGCCCGTTCGCGCCAGATCGTTTAGCCGCTGCGCGATTTCTTTCAGCACATGCGGATGGATGATCGCATTCAGTCGCTCGATTTTCTCCGCATGGCCAAACACAAGCTCCCCGAGCTCCGCGCGGTCGATTTTCCCGCTGGCGTCAAGAATTTCGCGGCCGAATTCGCGAATCACTTCCTGCGACACGGGGTTTTCGGGCTTGAGGTATTCATGCGCGAGCGAGTCGGCTTCCATGATGGCGCAGCCACGTTCGCGCAACATTTTTGCGACCGTGGATTTGCCGCTAGCGATTCCTCCAGTGAGTCCCACGGTTAGCATACGGTCAGTATCGGGTCAGCATGAGGTCAACACCTCGTGGCCGTCAGCGGCGCGACGCGGCAGTTTCCGGCGCGCGCAATCCGCGGCGCAAACGCGCGGCCTTCACCGTGTTGCTCATCAGCATTGCGATTGTCAGCGGACCCACTCCGCCGGGCACGGGCGTCATCGCTCCAGCCACTTCAGCCACGTCCGGATGCACGTCGCCGACAACCGCCGTGCCATTCTTTCGGAATTTCTCGAGCCGGTCGGGGAGTCTCGCGAAAAGCCTCTCCGCCAGGCGTGGATCCGTGATGCGCGTCGTGCCGACGTCAATCACGGTCGCGCCCGGACGAATATCCTCGCGCGTAATCAGCGCGGGGCGTCCGGCGGCAGCGATCACGATGTCCGCGTCGCGCGTGAACTTCCGCAAATCACGCGTCTTGGAGTGGCATACGGTCACGGTCGCGTCCGCGTGCATCAGCAGCAGCGCCATCGGCTTGCCCACAATATTGCTGCGCCCCACGACCACCGCGTCCGTTCCTTCCACCGGAATTTTATTTCGCCGCAAAATTTCCATCACGCCGAGCGGCGTGCACGCCACCATGCTGGGGCGCTGCTCGATCAGTTTGCCGATATTCATCGGATGAAATCCGTCAACGTCTTTTGCGGGATCGACGGCTTCGAGGACTTTCTTCGTATCAATGTGCAGCGGCAGCGGCAATTGCACCAAGATGCCATCCACGTCATCGCGCGCGTTTAATTCGCGCACAATGGCGAGCAATTCCGCGGTCGTCGTGCTTGCTGTTGGCGTCAGATGGACACTGCCAAGACCCAACTGCTCGCACGCGGCAATTTTGCTGCGCACGTAAATTTTCGACGCGGGATCGTCACCCACCAGCACCGCTGCGAGCCCGGGCCGAATCCCCATCGCCGCCAATTCGCCGATTTCCCGTTGCAATTCGGCGTAGATCTGGTCGCGAATCGGGTTACCGCTTAATATCCGTGCTGGCAAAAGGCGTTCCTCCGTGAATGAATTCCTCGCGAAACGCCATCATAACATATCGAATTGGCGGCCCGAATTTTGCCGCGGCGTAAACCCGCCGTCTCCGCGCCACACAATTCTTGGGAGCCTACCGCAGGCGGACGCGGTATGATGCGGGATTGTCTATCAACGCTGGGGACGGTGGGGAATGAAATTCGTTTTACTGACCATGCTTCTGGCAATGTGGGTCCCGTGCTGCGGCGCGCAAGCGGAGCAACAGGAGGTCAAGCATCACGGGATGATGCACGCGATGGACATGCAGCATTCCGCGTCGAAGACAGCCAGACTGTGGATATCAAACGACGCCGCAGCGCGCGAAATGACCATTCGTGTCGGGCCAGTTAGTCTGCCGGCTCATACCGGACATAGAAGCGTCGCGCAGCCGCGCACTTTTTTTTTGACGATTCCGTTCGATGGCTGGCTCACCGCGTATCATCCGCGAGTGACGAATGCACGCGGGCAGCGCCTCCCGAATCAACTCCTGCACCACGCCGCGTTCTATAACATAGCGCGCCGGGATCTCCTCTGCGCGAACCGGCAGGAACATATCTTCGGAGCGGGCGGCGAAATGACCGACTGGCCGCTGGTTCCCGGTTTCGGTTATCACGTGAAAAAAGGCGACCGCATTCGTATCACCACGATGTTCGTTAATCCGACGAACAAAACCTATCCGAAGGCGTTCCTGGAAGTCCGCATCGACTACCGTATCGCGCAATCCGGATCGAACGGCCCGAAGAATGTCTATCCAGTTTGGTTCGACGTGGCCGGGTGCGGCAATTCAAGCTACAACCTTCCTCCGGGAGAAAGCACGAAAACAGGCAAATTCAAGCTTCGCTATTCGGGCCGTCTGCTGGCTGTGGGCGGCCATTTGCATGATTACGGACAATGGCTCGTATTGAAGGACGCGACCTCGAATGAAACCATCGCCTCCTTGGAGGCCAATGCCAACGCATCCGGCCACGTTCTCTCGATGCCGATTGTTTCTTTCGCGAATCACGGCGGCTATTCGCTTCACCGGGGCGATGTGATCAAAGTCACGGACGCATACAATAATCCCAGAGGCAAGTCGATTTCCGATGGGGCCATGGGCATCGCCGTTGGATACTTTCTTCCGGATCACGAAGCTGCACTCAGGACTTTGCGCCGCCCATCAGGCCGCTGAGAATCCCTCGCTGGCCCGGCCAGGGCGCGCGGGTGTGTTAAACTGATTGGCTCATGAGAGCAATCCTCAAGGAACTTCTGCAGTTGCAGGAAGTGGACATCCGCCTGAATGGCGTGCGCGCGCGGCTCGCCGTATTCCCCA
>DATLTU010000010.1:0-4151 GCA_035533415.1 Candidatus Limnocylindrales bacterium | reverse complement strand
CGGCCCGTATCTTTGCTCCACGCTTCCTTCAGACCCCACCTCACGGTGACGCCCTTGCGCTTCGCTGCCCTTCACCTCCATCAGGTTGGGACGGGACTTTCACCCGCTAGCTGCCGAACATGCGCGGCGTACAGCAAAAAGCGCGGCGGAGTTCCCCGCCGCGCCTCGACATTCGAAATCCGCGCCAGTGAATCCTGTTACATCGCGCGTTCCCCAAACGCCTGCTTCACATGCGGCTTGAATAGATACAGTAAGATCCACGCATCGATCGCGATCAGAATCACGTGCCACGCGAGGACCCCAACCATCAATGGCGCCAGCGACTTGACGATTCCGATCACGCCAAAAACGACTCCGATCCCCGCCAGAATTATCGTCAGCAGGCGGGCCCAGCCTCGCAGCTTCCACAGGCCAACTCCGTTGACCACATAGAGAAGCGCGAGGACCAGAAACGCGATGCCAGCAAAAGCGCCCATCGCCGCCAGCGGGCCGCCCATTGCTCGGCCCTGCCCCGCCATCTCTCCGATGCCTGCGGAGCCCAATAGAAAAATAATCAGTGCTCCGAGCAGCGTCAGACACGCGCCGAGGAAACTAAGCACCGCAAGAATTGTTACACCCGTGGGACGCGCCATGTGTCACCTCCTTGTGAGGATGCGATCCGCAAATACACTCAACGGCCAGTTGTTCTGGAACAAATGCCGAAGCAGGGCCCGACCTGCCGGAACAGATAGCATCCCACTAGGCGAATGGTCAAGCGCGGAATTTCCTGTCTCAGGGGTTCGAAGGCGTTCGAGATTTTTCGCGCACGCCGCGCCAGTAGAGAACGAGTCCCATCGCGATGGTGATCCCCGTGCCGAGCACCAGTTCCACGAAAAACCACAGCTTGCTCGTCGATTCGCCCGGTGGCACGAACGAGAGCACGATGCCGAGCAACGTGACGACGAAGCCGAACAGGCCCGCAATCCACACGCCCGTCTTGCCGCCGGGAATCAGCACCGTCGTCGCCGTCTGCACGCGATCCTTGCGATACGCCAGCTTGATCGCCGCCGCGTACATGTAAAGGAACGGGATGAAATATAGAATCACGGCGGCATCCACGAGGATCTGATACGCCGAACTCGCGCTTTGATTGATCTGCACCAGCAGCAGGATCGTTCCTGATAGCACCGCCTGCACCAGTATCGAGACATACGGCGTATGCCACCGCGGGTGAATTTTTCCGAAGGCCTTCGGCAAATACCGATCGATCCCCACCACAAACGGCACGCGCGCGATTCCCGCCACCGTCGAGCCGACGCCGCCCGCATTTCCCACCGTGACCAGCAGCGCCGCCAGCACTCCCAGGAAACCAATCTTCAAAATCGTCGAGCCCGCCGTAATCGCCTGGAACACGCCGCTCAACGGATCCACCTGCTTCGCCGGCACAAGCGCCAACACCGACATCGTGCCGACGATATAGATGAACGCGATTGACGCCCCCGCGCCCCAAATCGCGCGCGGCAGTATCCGCCGCGGATTCTTGATTTCCTCGCTCATCGCGGAAACCAGTTCGAGGCCCGTGAACGCGAATGCGATTTGCGGCCAGAAGTTCACCGTCGCCATGTTCCAGCGCGGCAGCATATTCGCCCATGTGAACTGCGTCGCCGAACCGTGCAGATGCCAGATCCACGCGCCAATTCCGGCGAGCATCAGCAGCGGAACGTATGTGCCCACGCCGCCCGCGTTCTGCAGCCATTTGCCGATGTTGAGCCCGATGATGTTGAGGAACACCGCGACGAATAGCAGCACAAACGAACCAATCAAAAGAAATTCGCGATTCTCCGCCAGTTGCGCGTGGCTCCCGCCGCCGATATACGCGGCCATCGAGGCGCTGGCCAGCAGCAGCCCCGGAAAATAAAATACCGTGTAAATCCAGTACGTCCATCCGGCGATGAAGCCGTGAAAGTCCCCGAAAGCCTCTTTCGACCAGATGTACAGCCCGCCTTCCTGCGGAAAGCGCGTGGAGAGCTCCGTGATCACAAGAGCCGTGGGAACAAAAAAGAACACCGCAGCCAGAACCCACAGGCTGATGGACGAAGTGCCGTTGTGCGCCGCCGCGGCCACCCAGCGCGGCCCCAGCACCGTGACAATCTCGAACAGCAGTACGTCCCAAAATCCCAGCACGCGCCGCAGTTGCTTTTTGGGGTCAGTCTGCTCGATAACGTGAGCTTGCTCGCCGGGGCGAGGTGGCGCAGGATCGCTCATCGTCGCGCGCTCACGCCGTCATGTCCAGCGCGGGAATCAATTCGTCCTGCATTCGGAAATTCCGCAGAAAGGGATCCTCGGATTTTTCGAATTCGTCCCACGTCCCAAAAAACGCGGCGCGGCCCTCGTGAAGGAAGATCACCCGGTCCGCCAGACGCCGCGCCAGATGCGTATCGTGCGTGACCACGATCGACGTCTTGCGAAATTTCTCTTTGAGCTTCAGAATCAAATCCGCCGTGTGCCCGGCCATAATCGGATCCACCATGGTGGTCGGCTCGTCATACAAAATCGCTTCCGGATCCTGCGACAGCGCGCGCGCGATCGCCACCGCTCGCTTCGTGCCCGTGCTTAGCTCGGACGGCAAACGATCCGCAAATTGCGTAACTTCGAGCATTTCCAGCAGCTCGGCAACGCGCGCGTCCATCGCATCCGTCTCGTCCTGCCCTAGCGACAGCATCGGGAACGCGACATTTTCGGCAACCGTGAGCGAATCGAACAGCGCCCCCGCCTGAAACACCATGGTGACCCGCCGGCGCATCGGTGTGAGCTGCTTTTCGGAAAAATTCGTAATGTCCTCGCCCGCCACGATGATCCGTCCCGCGTCGGCCTTCAGAAATCCTAAAATCAGTTTCAGCGAAACGGATTTGCCCACACCGCTGCGGCCCAAGATGACCGCCGTCTCGCCTTTGTCCATGTGGAAACTCACATCGTTCAACACCATCTGCTCGTCGAACGCTTTCGAGACGCTCTGGAATTCGATGTAATGCTCGCTCACGATCCGGCTCTCTCTCTCACGCTTTGGCGCGCCTCATCGTAATCCTCCGGCGTGTTGATATTCTTGAACAACCGGCCGCGAGCGTCAAAGGCTTTCCATTCCCCGGGTGCGAGGGTCGTGAGAGTCAGCCCGGCCAGCCCGTCGGTGATTTTTCGCACGCCGCGTTCCAGCGCGTTTGCAATCGTGCGCTGCGCGCGCTTCCGGTACATCGCGCAAAGCGGCTCGAAGCCCCGCTCGTTGAGCGGAATCACCACATCAGCAGGCGAAGCCATCGCTCGCGCCACCAAAAATTCCAGCCATTCGCGCGTCAGAAACGGCAGATCGCAGCCCACAATCAAATTCCAATCGCACGTTGAAATTCGCAGCGCTGTCGCAATGCCGCCGAGCGGCCCGAAATTTCGCCGATCGTCCGCAACCACGCGGAATCCCAAGCGGCCATAAACTCCCGGCGGCCCGATTATAATCGGCTCCTCGCACGCGAATGCAATCACGCGCGCGACATGCACTACCAGCGGCTTCTTCGCGAATGTCAGAAGCCCCTTCGGCCGGCCCATCCGTGAACTTTTGCCGCCCGCCAGAACGAATCCGCCAATCGTTTCGCGATCCGCCATGCTTTATTTCCCGTAAGTCTCGAACCGGAGCCGCAACCCGCAGCACTCGACGAGGGTACGCCCAATTTCTCCCGCAGCTCTGACGTTGCGCCAACTGCCGCCTCGCGTCGCGGAATCCTACTCGAACATACCCTAGCACTTCAATGCCTGCACATCGGAGAAACTGTATAGCCTGCAATGCCATGTCATTACACTACTTACACAACACAATGCAGCCATCATGGGGAGTCTTTCCAGCCGTAACGGCGCGAAATATCTTGACACGCGCCAGGGAGCTGCTATATTAGCACTCGTCGACGAGGAGTGCTAAACAGGCGTCCCCTGCACTACGCTCCCGATAATTCCGAAGTCCTTAACCGGAGGTTACGAAACATGGCAGTGAATATCACCCCGCTACACGACCGTGTGCTCGTGAAGCGGCTCGAAGAGAAGGAATCCGTCAAGGGCGGCATCATCATCCCCGACACGGCAAAAGAGAAACCCCAGGAAGGCGAAGTTGTCGCCGTTGGAGCAGGAAGAAT
>DATLTU010000009.1:0-8867 GCA_035533415.1 Candidatus Limnocylindrales bacterium | reverse complement strand
CGGCCCGTATCTTTGCTCCACGCTTCCTTCAGACCCCACCTCACGGTGACGCCCTTGCGCTTCGCTGCCCTTCACCTCCATCAGGTTGGGACGGGACTTTCACCCGCTAGCTGCCGAACATGCGCGGCGTACAGCAAAAAGGGCGCGCGGGGAGCGCGCCCTCCTCATTCTCCCTGGCGCGCCGGGTGCGGACACGTTAGGGACTTGTTTGCCGGCCGGATGCGCAGCCGCAATACAAGATCAAACAGAGCCTAAAAGCCACCGGACGGAGGTCCACGCCTCGCGAGGTGGCGCTTGAACGCGCGGATCGGCTTGATGGTGTAGTCCTGCGGAACCGTGAAAAGCGATTGCGGCGGATCGGCGCGATTGATGTTCATGAGCTGATAGGTTGAGGTGCCGAAGCGCGGATCGGTGCGCGTGAGCGAAAGGATCGTCTGCAGGTCCGGCGAATACCACTTCTCAGTGGTGATGACGATGGGCTTTTCGTTGCCGATCTGTCCGGCGGGGATGATGCGCGTGGTGCGCGTGCCCTGCGCGGCGACACCGTTGATGGTTTTCGTGCCGAGCGATTCGGTGGACACCTCGGGCGCTTTTCCGCCCATTCGCGAATGCGCGAATTTGAGTGCGCGAAATTTCTTCCCGAACGCCATATTCATCTCCAGCGCGGTCTTTTTTCGTTCGTTGAGAATGTAATTCTTGCCGGAGACTGGATCCTTGATGAAAACAAAGCGCGGCACGGGCCCGGATGCGGCGAGCGGACCAATCGCGGGGAAGGACATTTCGCGGCGCGTGCGGCCCACGGCATCACGCGCGAATGTGCCAGTTACCTTGCGATCAATGCGGTTGCCGTCGGCGAGCACTTGAATGCTTTCGCGGGTGACTTGCGCCGAGAAGGGCGCATTCTTGACCACCGGGCCGCCAAAACCGCCCATGATGCGTCCGTAGGCGAACATGCCGCCGGGCATGCCCGCGCCGGGACCGCGACGCAACATCAACGCTTTCGCGGGAGGCGCGGATTGCTGTGCGGGAGTGGCCGAAGATTGCGCAGTAACCGAAAGGGCCACGCCAAGCACCAGCAACATCACAACTGCGAATATCAGACTTTTGTCATTCATGATTGACTCCTTGTAAAACTGAGGCTCCGGCCACGCGCATCGCTCATTGCACCAGGCGGACGGCGCGAGGCCAACCATCGTCCCCGACGAGCAGATCGGCTTGAACCATGTCCGCTGCGTGCGCGGCATCGACTGAATACCCAAGATCCGCCAGCGCGCTGCGCCGCATTTCGACGCGAACGATGACGCCCGAATCACCGGGAGAAAAACCTTCGCCGTCAGGCACGGGAACAAATTCGGACGCCGGATCGGATTGTGCGGCTGCGCTATCGACCACGGCGGCTTGCGCTGCCAGCGGCTGCGCGCCATTTCCATCCACGATGTTCGTGGAAGATGCCGGAGGGGCGGGCGGAACGAACGCGACAGCGCCTGCCGGTTTCGAGATTTTGATGCGAGGCCGCGAGAAATGCCATGCGCCAATCGCCAAGAAAACCATCGCGGCAGCCGCAAGCGCCGACCATTCGAGCCGGCGCACGAGCGCGCGGCGCTGGCGATGCTTCGTCCGCGCCAGGCTGCGATGATGCTCGCGAAACGAGGAAACGAGCGCGGATTCGAGATGCGACGGCGTTTCGAGATGCGCCGAATGCTCAGCGGTGGCGTCCAACGCGAGCGCGAGAAACTGCGCTTGCACCAGACGAGCGGCGCAGCGCTCGCAAGTCCGCGCGTGGAACTTGGCAATCACAGCAGCAGGCTTGCCGAGGGTTTCGGGCCGCGCTAGATCGTGAACGATGGTATCGAATTCCGCACAGGTCATTGTTATTGCCCCTTCATTGCTCCGTCATGCGTTTCGTTCATGCAGTCTGCTTCGCGCCCCTTTTCGAGGCCTTTCCCGCGTTTTTCACCTTGCGCCGCTCGCGGCGGTCGAGGGCCTTTTCAACGACGCAGGCGCGGGACGCAATTTCGCGACGAGCATTTCCCGCGCGCGCGCCAGGCGCGAACGCACCGTGCCGATAGGACAATCCAGCGCCTTCGCCGCAGCGGCGTAGTCAAAACCCTGGAGATCGCAGAGCGACACCGCTTCGCGATAATGCGCGGGCAGCGCGAGCACGGCGCGGCGAACGCGATCAATCATTTCCGCGCGAGCCAGACCGTCAGACAAAGACTCACCTAGCCCATAGGAGAGCGACGCGTGGCCCGCGCGATCCTGCAACTCGTCATCGGCAAGAGTAACGAAACGGCCGTCCGATTCCATGAGGCGCCGCACGTGATTCCGCGCGATGCCGAAAAGAAATGCTTGCGGCGTGCCGCGCGCGGGATCGAACTTTGCGGATTCGCGAATCAGGGTCATAAAAGCCTCTTGCACGACCTCCTCGGCCGATTCCGGACGGCCGGTCATGTGTAGCGCAAAACGATAAATCGGGTGCTGGTGGCGCAAATAAAACGAGCGGAAAGCGTCGTCGTCGCCCGCCTTCATGCGGCGCAGCAGGTCTTCGTCTCGTGATTCAGCCTTATCCGGCATCACACCTTATTTGACGTATCCGCCACGCCTTACGATATGCATTCGGCTGGTAGGCGGGAAAAGTTCCACAAAATTGGCGCCATAGCGTAAACACCGGGCGCGCAAAATGGTTGCGCGCATGGAACCTTGACCGTGCGGGGTGGCGTTGCGTACTTTATAGGCGCGCCGATCGAGGTAACCGAAGCAACGGAGGAAACATGCAGGAATTTGATCCGCACGTACTGGAAGAGAAAGCCATTGCGCCGCCCGCGGAGTTTCAGAAACACGCGCGCGTGCGTTCGCTGGCGGAGTACAAGAAACTTTATGACCGCGCGAAAAACGATCCCGAAGGATTTTGGGGCGAGCAGGCGAAGATGCTCGACTGGTTCGCGCCGCCAAAGAAAGTGCTGGAGTGGGAATTGCCGCACGCGAAATGGTTTTCGGGCGGGAAGCTGAACGTCGCGCACAATTGCCTGGACCGGCATTTGGCGAAGAATGGGAAGAAAGTCGCGCTGTATTGGGAAGCGGAAGATGGCAAGCGGGTGAAGTTCACGTACGCGGAGTTGCACGAGCGCGTGTGCAAATTCGCGAACGCGCTGCTTTCGCTCGGCGTCAAGGACGGCGACTGCGTGGCGGTTTACATGCCGATGATTCCGGAGCTGCCGATTGCGCTGCTAGCTTGCGCGCGAATTGGGGCGATTCATTCGGTTGTGTTCGGAGGATTCAGCGCGGTAGCGCTTGCCGATCGCATTGGCGACGCGAAGGCGAAGTGGCTGATTACCGCGGATGGCGGATACCGGCGCGGGCACGTGGTGCCGTTGAAAGATACGGCGGACAAAGCCATGGAAAGCTGTCCGACGATTGAGAAAGTGGTGGTGGTAAAGCGCACGGGCGAAAAAGTCATGTGGAAGCAAGGACGCGATTTGTGGTGGCACGAATTAGAGGGGAAAGCGTCCGCAAAATGTCCCGCGCCGGCGTTCGATGCGGAGCATCCGCTCTATATTTTGTACACCAGCGGCACAACGGGAAAACCGAAGGGCGTGCTGCACACGTCAGCGGGATATCTGCTGGGCTGCATGTACACGATGCAGCTCGTTTTCGATTTGCGCGATGATGATGTCTACTGGTGCACGGCGGATGTTGGATGGGTGACGGGCCACAGCTATTTGGTTTATGGGCCGCTGGCGAATGCGGCCACCTGCGTGATGTACGAAGGCGCGCCGGACTTTCCGAAGCGCGACCGCTTCTGGGAAATTATCGAGCGCTACAAAGTGTCGATTTTTTACAGCTCAGCGACGGCGGTGCGGGCCTTCATGGCGTGGGGCAAGGATTGGATCACGAAGCACGATTTGTCGAGCTTGCGATTGCTGGGAACGGTGGGCGAGCCGATTAATCCCGCGGCGTGGAAATGGTATTCCGAGGCGATTGGCGGCAATCGCTGCCCGATTGTCGACACATGGTGGCAAACGGAAACAGGCGCGATCATGATTTCGCCGCTGCCGGGCGCGACACCGACAAAACCTGGCTCTGCGACGCTGCCCATGCCCGGAGTGATTTCGCGCGTGGTCACAATGAAGGGCGAGCCGGTGAAGCCGGGCGAGACGGGCTACCTGGTGATTGAAAAACCGTGGCCTGCGATGCTGCGGACAATTTACGGAGACGACGAGCGGTTCAAGCGCGATTACTGGACGCGCCTTCCCGGCGTCTATTTCACGGGCGACGCGGCGCAACTCGATGCCGACGGATATACATGGGTGCTGGGGCGCGTTGACGACGTGATTAAAGTGGCAGGGCACAGGCTGAGCTCGATGGAAATTGAGAGCGCGCTGGTGAGCCATCCGTCGGTGGCGGAAGCGGCGGTAGTGGCGCGGCCAGATGAAATTAAAGGCGAGGCGATAGTATGCTTCGTTACGCTGCGCGCGGGAAGCGTGGTGACGCCCGAGCTGCGAACGGCGTTAAGCGACCACGTGGCCACGACGATTGGCACGATTGCGCGGCCCGCCGAAGTGCGTTTCGCGGACTCGCTGCCCAAAACGCGCAGCGGGAAAATCATGCGGCGGCTGTTGCGCGAAGTCGCGGAAAAAGGCGGCGTCTCGGGCGACGTGACGACGCTCGAGGATTTGAGTGTCATCGCCAAGCTCGCGGCCGCGAAAGGCATCGACGACGAATAGCGCCTGCGATGTGAGGAGCAAAGATCACGCGCACTCACGCGGCGCAGCCCGATGACGTCAATCGAGCGAACCAACTTTCGTCACGCGAGGGCCTTGGGAATCGCGGCTTGCCATTTTCCTTGGGATTTCAAAATTAGCTCGACGACTTCGCGCGCCGCGCCTCCGCCGCCCCTCGCTCGCGTGACGTAATGCGCCGCGCGCAGCACTTCCGGCACCGCGTCCGCGACGGCAACGGCGAGTCCGACACGGCCGAAGAGCGGCAGGTCCGGCAAATCGTCGCCCATATACGCGACTTCGTGGTCCTGCACGCCCGCGCGGCGCAAAATTTCCTCGTACGCAGCGATTTTTTTCGCCTGGCCTTGGTAGACAAACTCGATATGCGCTTCTTTTGCACGCTGATCAACGGCCGGAGTGTTGCGTCCCGTGATCACCCCGCTGCGCAGACCGACGATCGACGCGAGGTGCAGACCCGCGCCATCATGCGCGTTAAATACTTTCATCTCCGCGACGCTGCCGTCGGGAAACGCCTGCAGGCATACGTTTCCGTTCGTCAGGACGCCGTCCACGTCCATCAGCAGCAGGCGAATTGTTTTCGCCCGTCGCCGCACCTCCGCCGATTTTTTCTTGGCCGCCATCTCTCGCGCAACCCGCACGTTTACGCGTGCGCTCGTTCGCTCTTTTTCCAGCTTCCAGCTTCCAACCTCTAGAACAGCTGCAGCGTCCACAAATCGTGCAAATGCACCACGCCTTCGACGCGCCGCTCGGCATCCACCACAACCACCGAAGTAATTTTTCGCTCCTCCATCAGGCGCAGTGCGCTCGCGGCCAATTCCGTGCGCGCGAGTGTCACTGGATTTTTCGTCATGCTCTCTGCCGCGGTCAAATCGAGTGCCTCTTTTTTCCGACGCTCCATCAACCGCCGCAAATCGCCGTCCGTGACGATGCCAAGCAGCATGCCCGCATCGTCCGTCACCACCACCATGCCCAATTTCTTGCGGCTGATTTCGTAAATCACTTCGGGAATCGGTGCCCGGGGCCCCACGCGCGGCAGCGCATCGCCCGAGTGCATCACGGAGTCCACGCGCCGCAGCTTCGTGCCGAGTTTCCCCGCCGGATGCAGCGCCGCGAAATCCTCTTCGCGAAATCCGCGCCGGTCGAGCAGCGCAATCGCCAGCGCATCGCCCATGGCCAGCGCGGCGGTCGTTGAAGCCGTTGGCGCCAAATTCAGCGAGCACGCTTCTTCCTTCACCGCGATGTCGAGCGCGACGTCGCTCGCCGCCGCCAGCGTGGAACGCAAATTCCCCGTCATCGTCACCAGGCGAATGCCCAGGCGCTTAATGGGTTCGAGGAGCGCGAGCAGCTCTTCCGTCTCGCCGCTCGCCGACACGGCCAGCACCACGTCTTCGCGCATCAGCATTCCCAAATCGCCGTGCAGCGCCTCCGCAGCATGCAGAAAGACCGACGGCGTGCCTGTGCTCGCCAGCGTGGCGGAAATTTTTCGTCCGATCAGCCCCGACTTGCCCATGCCCGCGACGACTACACGCCCGTTGCACTCGAACATCATTTCGACGGCGCGCTCGAAACGCTCATCCAGACGCTCGATCAAATTCGCAATCGCGTCCGCTTCAATGCGCAGCACGCGCTGCGCCGCCGCAAGGCTTCCCGCGGATTTCGCCGGCTTCGCCGCTTTCATTGCGCCTCCCATTCGCGAACGAGAGCCGCAAGGTTCACCATTCGCTCCACCAGCGGCTGGAATTTGTCGAGCGGCAGCGCGTTTGTTCCATCCGAAAGCGCCTTCGCCGGATTGTCATGCACTTCCGTGAACAATCCGCTGGCCCCGGCCGCCACGCCCGCGCGCGCCAGCGGCTCGATGAATTCCGGCTGGCCGCCGCTCGATTTTCCCTCGCCGCCGGGCAACTGCACGGAATGCGTCACGTCAAATACGACGGGATATCCGAGCTCGCGCAGAATCGGAAACGATCGCATGTCCACAACCAGATTCTGATATCCGAACGACGCGCCGCGTTCGGTAACGATAATTTTGCGATTTCCCGTGCTGGCGATTTTTTCGACGGCATTGCCCATCTCCCACGGAGAAACGAATTGTCCCTTTTTTATATTTACCGCGCGTCCGGATTTTCCAGCCTCGACCAGCAAATCCGTTTGGCGGCACAAAAATGCCGGAACCTGAATTACGTCGCAAACTTCCGCTGCGGGCGCGACCTGCGCCACATCATGCACGTCGGTCAAAATCGGCAGCGCAAATCTTTTTTTAATTTCGCCGAGTATCCGCAGCCCTTCTTTTATCCCCGGCCCGCGAAACGAACTCACCGACGAGCGATTCGCCTTGTCGTACGACGCCTTGAAAATCAGCGGCACAGACAGGTCGCGCGCCACTGCCGCGAGCCTCTCCGCGATCATCATCGCGTGGGGCTCGCTTTCGATCACGCACGGCCCCGCGATGAAAAAAAACGGAGCGTGCGGCCCCATCGCCACATCGCCCACGGTAAAATTGTGATTTGCGGGCGCCATTTCCTGCGCGATTATCTCCCCGAATATCTCATCTCCTCTAAGACTATGCAGGATTCGCCAGCTTTGCAATCTTCCCCTGTGCGACTGTGTTCATTATTCCCCAATTTCGTACTAAAATGAGCGTAAGCTCGCCACGGAGGACGCTCATGCACGCGGACCGCGTTGAAGTATCCTGGGATGACGAAAAGTCGAAATGGCTGGTTCGCATTGAGGCCGGCGAAGAGGCGGTACGCCGTCACTGTGATTTGTCGCGCGATGCGGATGAGCCATCGCTTCGCGCCGCCGCGCAAAAAACCGTGGCCGACGAGGGCTACGAAAGCGCGGGGAACATTACGATACTTCGCAGCCGCGCGGTCTGAAGCGCAGAAATTTTCTTCGCGGCTCACGCCGCTCGCGTTGTCCGAGAATGCCTCAAATCGCGTCTTATTCATCTGCCCGCGTGACCATGGCGTCCACGCTGCCATGAGGTGTGGCACGAACTTCTGACGAACGACTCATCTGATTTTCTTGTATTTAACGTTCTTCGCCGAGTCGATGCAAACGAACTGCATTGCGCCGGGCTTTTCACGCGTAAAAGGACACAAAAAGAAATCACCAACGGCCTCGACGTCCCAATCCATGTTTAAGTCGAGTGAGCCCGGCAGAACGTCGTCATGAACGCCTATCATTCGTTTAGTCCCAATTCTCCATATCCGCGCTAACGGCGTACCATTCCAAAACGAAAGACGACCGCGAACAATGAAGCATGCGGCCACGATGTCGGGGTCTGTTCGACAGGTCCTCCACGGGCCTTTTGCCACCGCGCCGTAACCTCTGATCTTCGAGCTCTCTGGCATTTCCCTGGGAGTTGCAGATGTAAGGCCGACCTCGTAGAAAGTTTGACGGGATACGCAGCTCGGTTGTTCGTGAGCGTCCGCGACTGACGGCCTGACCATCATTACTGCTTTGCCGTCCGGCGCAAATCCTTGTGGCTCAACCGTTGCATCGCAATTCTTCCAACCGAAAATGTCCCAGGCGTTTTGCCAATCCATAACCCCCGACGAAATAGGCATTGTGGTCACCGCGACATCGCGAGATTCCCGCCCGTCCTCATAATAGCTCGCGAGCAACAGGCGTGAACTGTCAGGAGAAAAATCCATGATGGAGAATGCCTCATTCTTTGCATTCGGCAGGCTGTATTGGTGGGATACGCCGTTGCGTATTACGCGGAGTTCTGCCGTGTAGTGGCATCCGCGTGAATCGCGGCGACTCTCTTGTGAAATAAAAACACTGATTCCCTTATAGGCCGCAGTCTCGCTGCGATATTGCCTAAGGCCTGCATGATCGGGACACTCTAGTGTTTCGCCGGTGTCCACCAAGGGCGGCGACCATTGCGGATGATCTTGCGCTTGACAGAAGAAAGGCACAATCAGAACGCAAGCAACAAGTATTGCGGTTCGCATCTGAAATTCCCTTTAGCCTGATGAGGCGGCGGGGGCGTGGGCGGTGCGCTGCGGGGCGGCGCGATAACGGCGATGCTCGGCGGCCGCACCGATGAACGCGGCGAAGAGCGGATGCGGAGCAAGAGGCTTCGATTTGAATTCGGGATG
Source organism: Candidatus Limnocylindrales bacterium (assembly GCA_035533415.1). Classification (GTDB taxonomy): domain Bacteria; phylum Acidobacteriota; class Terriglobia; order Acidiferrales; family UBA7541; genus DAHUXN01. The sequence continues at coordinate 22 of DATLTU010000009.1, read as the reverse complement.
GAACTGGCAGCCGACGAACCAG
>DATLTU010000008.1:0-19070 GCA_035533415.1 Candidatus Limnocylindrales bacterium | reverse complement strand
CAGCGCGTGACCAGCGAACAATTTGGCCGGCTGGTGCAACTGGTCCGGCTGTGCCCGCAGAGGGGCGATGATAGCACCGACCTGCAAGTGATTGGAATTTACTACCGGATGATGGGACTTCTTCGCTCGACGGCGCGCACGTTGGCGCCGAGGATTACTGCGTGGGCCGAGCGGGAGCGCGTGGATTGCGCGTACTTTCTCGCCGTGGCGCTCGACCGGCGGATTGCCTACAGCCGCGATCTGCTTGCCCAGCAAATGAGCGATCGCTAGAAGACATCTGCACCGCATCTGTACGCCATTTCCCGCGCCTGCTAAGATATTGCCGAGAGCAATTCTCCCCGCATGATGAAAACCCAGATTCAGCGGATGGTCCGAAGCACGATTGAGCGCCATGCGATGGTGCGCCCGGGAGATCGCGTTGGGGTCGCGGTGTCGGGCGGAGCCGATTCGATTGCGCTGTTGCGCGTGCTGGAGGAGCTGCGCGGAGAATTGGGGATCACGCTTTGCGTGCTGCATTTCAATCATCAACTGCGCGGAGCGGAATCGGACACCGATGAGGCTTTCGTAAAATCGCTCGCGCATGCCAGCAATCTGGAAATCATCACGGGGCGCGCGAACGTGGCGGATATTGCCAAGCAGTGCGGCTGGAATCTGGAGGACGCGGCGCGGCGCGTGCGATATAAATTCTTCGAAAGAACAATGTCGGAAGGGGCGGCGAAGCGGGTGGCGACGGCGCACACGGCCGACGACCAGGCCGAAACCGTCCTCGCGCGCCTGATTCGCGGGACAGGGCTTGCGGGCTTGTCTTCGATCTATCCTGTCCGGGACAGCGTCATCCGGCCATTCCTCGACGTTCGCCGCGCGGACTTGCGCGCCTTCCTCGCGGAACGAAAACAGGAATGGCGCGAAGATGCCACCAATCGCGATACACGGCGGCTGCGCGCGCGTGTGCGCGACCGGCTATTGCCGGAACTGGAGCAGAATTTCTCGCAATCGATCGTGGAGCGGCTCTGCGATTTCGCCGGGCTGGCGCAGGACGAAGATCAATTTTGGGCGGGTCTGGTGGAAGAGCGGTATGAACAAATGGTGTCACGGACGAAAGGGAGATTTTCCGTGAATGCGAACGAGTTGCTCTCTCCCGTGCCCATTTCGCGGCCAGAAAGGACCGTGAGCAGCAATTCTTACCGCGCACTGACGCAACGATTAATCCGCCGCGCGTACGCGGATGCTACAGGCGGCGAGGGCCAGCTTTCGCGAAGTCACGTCGAGCAGGTGTGCCAACTTGCGGGAAAAGGATCGAGCGGGCGCCGCATTGAACTGCCCGGCGGCGTGACCGTGGAGCGGGAGTTCGACAAATTGATTTTTTGCCTGCGGGAGTCGAAGCGCGCGGCCAGCAAAAAACGGACAAGAAAAAACGCGCCGCCAGTTCCATCCTACGAATACGAAGTCAGGTTTCCGATGCATGGCTCGATGGGTATTTCCATTCCGGAACTCGGGCGCTCGTTCCATTTGAAAGTGATTGACTGGCCCAGGGCGGAGCGCGACACTAGATGCGAGGGAGTGGTTCTGGATGCGGAGCGGCTTCGCGCGCCGCTCGTGCTGCGAAACTGGAAGCCCGGCGATGCGTACCGGCCCCGCGGACGCCATCAGATCCGGAAATTGGCGCGCATGTTCATTGCGGGCCGGGTCGCGGCGAAGCAAAGAGCTCTTTGGCCTGTACTGACCAGTGCGGGACGAGTAGCATGGGCGGATCGGATGCCGGCCGCAGAGGAATTTTCCGCAACAGACAGGACGCGAACCGGCGTATGGATTTTCGAGGACGTTCATTGAGGCAGGCGTGAAGGTCGCATATTCCCGCAAACAGCTCGCGACGCGGGTGGCCCAGATGGGCCGGGCGATCTCCAAGGATTACAGCGGCCGGACGCTCTATGTGGTCGCCATCCTCGAGAATTCATTTTTGTTCGCGGCGGATCTGGTACGAGAGATTTCACGGCCCGTGGTCTGCCATTTTGTGCGGTCGGAGTTGCGCCAAGTGGAGCTCGGCGGCTTTCGCCGTCCGGAAGTATTTTTCTCAGCCCCTCCCAAACTTGAAGGCCGGGATGTGCTGTTGGTCGATGCGGTGCTGCATACGGGCGTGCCGCAGGATTTTTTGTGGGAGCGGCTGGAAGAATGCCAGCCACGGTCGTTGCACATGGCGGTGCTGTTCGATAAGCCGCGTGATCGCAAGGTGAGCTTGCGAGCTACATACGTAGGCTTCGATTCTGCATCTAAATACTGGGTGGGCTACGGATTGGCTGGGCGAGGCGGGCTGTACCGTAACCTGCCGTACGTTGGGGCGATAAGCGAGCCCCGGCCAGTCGAAGCCAAGAGAATCAAAAGACCCAAGCGGTTGAAACGGGCGTAAATCGCGCAGGCGACGGTACTCCCGAGGGTGAGGTTAAGACAGTGAATTCGACAGTCAAAACGGTTTTGTTCTGGATGGCAATGATTCTTCTTGCCGTTCTGCTTTGGAGGATGGCGTCGACCGGAGGCCAGACAGCGCGCGATCAGGCGCCGAGCTACACGGATTTCCAGACGCAGGTGCAGAATGGAAATGTCAGCGACGCGACAATCATGCTTTCGCCCTCGAGCGCCGAAATCCATGGGGATTATCGCGAGCCAGTGGTGGAAAATAATAATAAATTCGCAAGCTTCAAAGTTACCGTGCCGAAGGAGACGCTCAACGACCTGACCAAGGAACTGCAAGCAAAAAACGTTGACGTCAGCATCAAGGAAGTCCGCAACAACGATTGGCTGACTTTGCTCCTGGACGGCCTGCCGTTCCTGCTGCTGGTGGGATTCGTCCTGATCATGATGAGGCAGATGCAGGCCGGCGGGAATAAAGCGCTGAGTTTCGGGAAATCGCGCGCTCGCCTGCTGACAGCGCAACAGAAGAAAGCAACATTCAAGGACGTGGCCGGAATTGAAGAGGCCAAGGAAGAATTGCAGGAAATCATCGATTTCCTGAAGGATCCGCAAAAATTCCAGCGTCTCGGCGGGCGCATCCCGAAGGGCGTGCTGCTGGTGGGTCCTCCAGGTACGGGCAAGACATTGCTGGCGCGGGCGATCGCCGGCGAAGCCAATGTTCCGTTCTTCTCGATTTCCGGTTCCGACTTCGTCGAGATGTTCGTGGGCGTGGGCGCGAGCCGCGTGCGCGATTTATTCGAACAGGGAAAAAAGAACGCGCCGTGCATCATCTTCATCGACGAAATCGACGCCGTGGGACGCCATCGCGGAGCCGGACTCGGCGGCGGCCACGACGAGCGCGAGCAGACGCTGAACGCGCTGCTGGTGGAGATGGACGGCTTCGAATCGAATGAAGGCGTGATACTGATCGCGGCGACAAACCGCCCGGACGTGCTCGATCCCGCTCTGTTGCGCCCCGGCCGCTTTGACCGGCGCATCGTGGTGCCCCGACCGGACGTTAAAGGCCGCGAGGAAATTCTCCGCGTGCACACGCGCAAAGTGCCCATCTCGGAGAACGTGAATCTCTCGATTCTGGCGCGCGGCACTCCGGGCTTCTCCGGCGCGGATCTGGCCAACCTGGTCAACGAAGCCGCGCTGTGGGCCGCGCGGCAAAATCGCAAGACCGTCACCATGGAAGACTTCGAAATGTCGAAGGACAAGGTGCTGATGGGCGTCGAGCGGAAGTCCATGATCCTCTCGGAAGAGGAGAAGAAAAACACCGCGTACCATGAAGCAGGACACGCACTGGTGGCGGCCATGACCCCGGGCGCCGACCCCTTGCACAAAGTGACGATCATTCCGCGCGGCATGGCTTTGGGCGTGACCATGCAGCTTCCGATCGACGACAAGCATACCTACACGAGGGAATTTTTGGAGAGTCAGCTTTCCGTGCTGATGGGCGGACGCGCCGCCGAGGAAATTTTCTTGCAGCACGTGACCACCGGCGCGGGCAACGACATCGAACGCGCCACGGAAATCGCGCGGCAGATGGTCTGCGAATGGGGCATGAGCACTCTGGGACCGCTGACCTTCGGCAAGAAGGAAGAGGCGATTTTCCTGGGGCGCGAAATCGCGCAGCATCGCGATTATTCCGAGGATACGGCGATCAAGATCGACAACGAAGTGCGCAGCATCGTCACGGCCGCGTACACACGCGCGCGCAACATTCTCGAAACGCACCGGGACAAGCTGGAGCGCGTGGCACAGGCTCTGCTGGTACGCGAAGTGCTGGACGCCAACGAATTGAAGCTGCTGATGGATGGCAAGCCGCTGCCGGACAAGCCCCCGCTGCCTCCCGCGGCGCCTCCGGTGCCATCAAGGGAGCCGCAGCTTGCGCTGCGCCCTGAGCCGCGCACCGTCCCGGGAATGGCCAAGGGCGAGAAGCCGGCGCCGGCGTAGAGCTTTCGCTGCAGGTGGCCCACTTGCATCCAGGGCCACACCTCTTCGCGCCGAATTGTCGTAAAATAGTGGCATGGCGCAAAAGCCTCCGGATTCGCTCGAAGCTGAATGTCCCTGCTGTCAAGCCAGGCTGACGATTGACCGCGAGCTTGGCGTTGTGCTGTCGCATATCCCGCCGCCAAAGCCGCCTCCATCAGTAGATCTGGATGATACGGCGCGCTTGCTCAAGGACCAGGCTGAGCGCGTGGAAGAAAAATTCCGCCAGTCCGTCGAAGCGGAGCGGATGAAAGAAGACGTGCTCGCGCGCAAATTCGCCGAAGGCTTGAAAAAAGCCAAAGACAAGCCCGTCGAAAAACCCATTCGCGACTTCGATCTCGACTGACCCGCGCCTTCCGCGTGGGGAACCATTCGGCATACACTGAGGGCATGAACCGTTTTCGCTTGCCGGCGTGCGCGGCGATTTTTCTTGGCGTTTCGGCGCTTTGTGCCGCGCCCCTGACGGCTCAGAAAAAAGAAAAACTCCCGCGGCCGGTGCAGATGGATGCGGGCGTCCACACGAAGCGCAATCCCAGAACAGGGGAACTCGTGTTTCGGCGCGGGGCCGCGAATGCCAGAGGCGAAAAAATGCCGGCCGCGCTGGCGGCGATCCGCGTCCGCGTGAACCTTGTGGAAGTGGGCTGCAACGTTTTCGCGGCGGACGGCACGGCGGTGCGCGGGCTGACGCAGAGGGGCTTTCGCATATTCGACGATGGCGTGGAGCAGACCATCGCGCACTTCGACGCGTCAAGCCAGGGCGCGAGCATTGCGCTGGTCCTTGACGCGAGCCCCAGCGTCTTGCCCGACTCCGCGGCGATGAAAGCGGCGGCACAGCAATTGATCGCGAATCTTTCTCCGGCCGACGAAGTTGCAGTGGTGGACTTTTCCGAGCACACGTACCTATTGCTTCCTTTTTCACGCGACAGAAAACTGCTCGAAAAAGCCGTTTCGGGCGTGGACGTCCGCAAATTATTCTGGGATACGGGCGGCTCGAATATCTATCGCTCGGTCTATCTTGCCGCGAACGAACTTTTTCCGGGGCGCACGGGGCGCAAGGCGATCATTCTGCTCACCGACGGGCAGGATAGCGGCCTCGGGCTCAATTTGGATGGGGAGGGGGTGCGGCCGCAACCCGGCAATCCGCGGAATCGCGTGACGTTTGAAGACGTAGTGAAAGCGGTCGCATCACAAAATATCGAAATCTACGCGATCTCGACGCAGAATCGTCCGCGCGTGATGACCCCGGCGTGGCTCGCCGCGCATCAAGGGGATTCGCTGATCACTCCCGCCGCGTTGAGCCTCGGCATTCCAGCCTATACGGACTTCCTTGCCGAATTGGTCCGGCGCGCGGGCGGCCAGCTTTATTTCTTGAACGAAGTGGGCACGATTGCGGATGCGTACCGCCGCATTGTTCAAAACTTGAGCGCGCAATACACGCTGGGTTTTTATCCGCCTGAGAGTCAGAAGCCGGGCTGGCATTCGCTGCGCGTGGAAGTTGCAGGGCATGGCGCGGTGCGCGTGGTTCATCGCGCAACATACTATGCACCGGCGGAATCGCGCTGATTTCGCGGTCCAGATACGCGCACGGCTGCGCGTTGCCGCGATTTTCCGCTGAGCGGATACCTGTGATTTAATCGACGGGAATGATGCGCCGTAAAAAGTTCACGTTGCGGTTGCCGTCGCGGACGCTGAGGCTTGGCGAGCGCACGCTGATTATGGGCGTGCTGAACGTTACGCCGGATAGTTTCTCGGATGGCGGCCAGTACGCGGAGTGCGGCGCAGCCGTGGAGCGGGCAATCGAAATCGAGCGCGCCGGCGCGGACATTCTCGATATCGGCGGCGAATCCACGCGTCCGGGTTCGAGCGAAATCACGGCTCAGGAAGAGATGGAGCGCGTTCTGCCGGTTCTCAAGGCGCTGCGCGGGCGCTTGAAGATTCCGATTTCCATCGACACGCAGAAGGCGGAAGTGGCGGAGGCAGCGGCGGCGGCGGGCGCGGAGATCATCAACGACATCAGCGCACTGCGTTGCGGTCCCGAACTTGCGGAAATCGCGGGCCGGCGGCGATTGCCAATCATCCTGATGCACATGCGCGGCAATCCGCGAACGATGCAAAAAGGACCATTCGCGCGCAACGTGATCGCCGAAGTTGTGCGCGGCTTGTGCGAAGCCGCGGCACGAGCGAAACGCGCGGGAATCGCCCAATCACAAATTATTCTCGACCCGGGAATTGGCTTCGGGAAAAACTACGCACAGAATTTCGAGCTGCTGGCGCGTTTACCGGAACTGGCGCGGCTGGCCTTCCCGCTGGTTATCGGCACATCGCGAAAAGCATTTATCGGGGATGCGCTTGGCGGCGCTCCGGCGGAACGGCGAATCTGGGGCACGGCCGCAACGGTGGCCGCCAGCATCCTCGGCGGCGCGCATATCGTGCGCGTTCACGATGTCGCTGAAATGGCGCAGGTCGCCGCGGTTGCGGATCGGATTGCTGGCGCAGGCCCGAAGCGTTAGCAAATTACAGATGTGAGGGAATCCTGGCAGCGCGCCACGTAAGATGGCTGTATCAGCTTCGCGGACTGGGGAGGGATATCGAATGAACCCGCGGCGGTTCACATGTTTTATCGCGATGGCTTTTTTGAGTGCGACGATCTTCGCTGCCGGCGCGGCGGCGCAATTTCCGCCGGCGCCAAAGGCGTTTGAGCCCAAGGTGCCGCAGGGAATTGGCGCGTGCAGAGTGGGCAAGTCGTGCGCCGAAGTCGCGCCGGAGATTATTCGGAGCGCGCTGGGGCCGTCCCCGCTCGAAAGCAATCTGCGCGAATTGACCGACGTGATTGGCGGCCGCGTCACCGGCAGTCCTGCCGCGGATAAAGCAGTCGCATGGGCGGTGCAGGCATTCCGCGCGGCGGGCGTGGACGAAGTGCTGACGGAGAAGTTTACGGTTCCGGTGGGCTGGGAAGAAGGACGCACGCGTCTTACGGTCCTCGCGCCGCAGCCGTTCCCCGTGCGGCTGGTTTCGATTGGATGGTCGCCCGCGACGCCGCCGGGCGGCCTGACCGCAAACGTCGTGGACGTTGGCATGGGCGACGCGGCGGGATTCGCGCACGCCGGGAACGCGGTGAAAGGCGCGATTGTGCTGGTTCACACGCACGTTTTGAAGACCTGGGACGATTTGATGGGCGAATATGATTACGAGCCGGCCATCGTCGGCCGCGCCGTGCAGGCAGGGGCGGCGGCGATTTTCTGGATGTCGACGCGGCCGTATCTGCTGCTCTACCGGCACAATCTTTCGCTCACGGGTGAGCTCGAACGCCTGCCGCAGGCCGTGGTGGCGCGCGAAGACGCCCTGCGCATGGCGCGTTTTATCGCCGCAGGCCAGCCCGTGAAAGTGCATCTGGACATGCCGAATAAAATCACCGGGCCGGTCGGGTCGGAAAACGTGGTCGCGGAAATTCGCGGGCGCGAGAAGCCGGACGATTTCGTAATTCTGGGCGCGCACCTGGATTCGTGGGAATTGGGCACGGGCGCGCTGGACGACGGCTGCAACGCGGCGATGGTGATTGACGCGGCGCGCGCCATTCGCGCATCGGGAGGGATTCCCCGGCGGTCGATCCGTTTCGTGCTGTTCACGGGCGAAGAACAAGGCATGCTGGGATCGTGGGCCTACGCGCGGGCGCATCGCGGCGAGCTTAATCACATGGACGCGGCGATCATTTTCGATGCGGGCGACGGCAAAGTGACGGGCTATTCGCTCGGCGGCCGGAAGGATATTGCCGCCAATGTTGGGGAAGCGCTGAAGCCACTCGCGTCATTCGGGCCATTCGAGAATACGTTTGACGCGGACATCGGCACAGACAATTTTGATTTTCTGCTCGAAGGTGTGCCGACCCTCGTCGCCAATCAGGAGCCGGACGACTACATGATGAATTATCACGCGGCATCGGACACCTACGACAAAGTGAACTTTGCGCAGCTCAAGCGCAACGAAGCCATTGCCGCGGTTACGGCATACGCGGTTGCCGATTTGCCGCAGCGGTTGGGAGTGCGCCAGACGAGAAAGCAGATCGAGCGTCTGATGACGGAAAGCGGGCTGAAAAAGGAAATGAAGGAAACGGGTTTTTGGCCATTGTGGATGGATGGCGAGCGCGGGCGGCGGCGATGAGCCGGGGTCCGTGGTGACGTAACGCGTTCCTCGTGATCGTTAACTTTGCGTATGCACGCCCACCAGGCATGCTTCCAAGCGGGCTATAATGCTTGGAATGGCTTCCTCTCATGCGAGTTCTGGTGTTTCCGCGGCTCCGCAATCCGGCCGCATCGCGGGGCGCGTCTTGGCGATTGATTATGGCCGCCGGCGCATCGGACTGGCTGTTTCCGACGAGTTGGGCGTGACGGCGGGACCGCTCGATGCGCTCACGAGAAAGAATCGGCGGGACGATATTCGCCGGCTTCGCGAGATCGCCAGGAAATTCAAGATTATCCGAATCCTCGTCGGCTCTCCCGTGCATCTCGCCGGGCACACGAGCGAAATGGCGGAAGAAGCCGCGCGTTTTGCCGAGCGCATCCGGAAAGAGCTCGGCTTGCCGGTCGAGTTACGCGATGAAAGGCTGACAAGCTGGGAAGCGGAGCAAATATCGAACGAGCGTGCCAGCGGCAAGCGCAAGAAGGCAAGCGTTGATTCCGTGGCGGCGGCAATACTGTTGCGCGAATACCTCGACAAAACGCGAGGACGCGATTCCATCCAGGACGAGGATTAGCTCGCGATGCGGCGATTAGCCATCGCAATCCTTATTTTGATTGTGCTGGCGGTGGCGTTCGGTTTTTGGCTCCAGGGAGAACTGAACCGTCCCTATCGCGCGTACTCGCAGGCGCAGGTCTTTGTGGACATACCCCGAGGTACGCCGCGCTGGGAAATTGCCAGTCTGCTTCAGCGAAACGGCGTAATCCACAGCCGCATCGCATTCCTGGTTCTGAGCGAGCGGCATCGGAGAAAAGTTCTGCAGGCCGGCGAATATCTTTTCAATCAGCCCATGACGCCGCGGCAGGCGTTTGATCAAATCGCCGAAGGGCGGATTTTTGTCCACACCGTCGTCGTGCCCGAAGGCTGGACGATGTTCGATATTGCCAACGAACTCGCGCGCCAAGGATTGGCCAGCAAGGAAGCGTTCCTCCGCGTGGCGCGCAATCCGTCGCTCATTCGCGACATCGCGCCGGACGCGCCGAGCCTCGAAGGATTTCTCTTTCCCTCGACGTACCAATTTTCGCGGAACACCACCCCCGAGGAGATCGCCGCGACCATGGTGCGGCAATTCCGCGAGGAATGGAGCAAGCTGCAAGCCGATGCGCACGAGACGATTCCCTCAACGGTGGCCCGCGTTTCCGCGACGGGGAGGCAGGAATCTCCGGACCCGCATCTTTCCGCGGAGCAGATTGTGACGCTGGCGTCGCTGGTGGAACGGGAGACGCCGCAGCCGCAGGAGCGGCCGATTGTCGCCGGTGTTTTCTATAATCGCCTGAAGCTGGGCGTCCCGCTGCAATGCGATCCGACGGTGCAATACGCGCTCGATCTTGCGGGCAGGCCGTCGCCGAAGGTGAGTCCCGCCGACCTTCGGATCGTTTCGCCGTACAACACGTATTTGCACCGCGGCCTGCCGCCCGGGCCGATTGCGAACCCGGGAGAAGCGTCATTGCTCGCGGTGATTCATCCGGCGCAAACGAAATATCTTTATTTTGTAGCCAACGCCTCCGGCGGTCATTTCTTCGACAGCACGCTGGCGGGGCACAATCGAGACGTCGAGCGCTACCGGCGGCTGCTCGAGGGACTGCCGGCGGACGCCCCCGTCAAACGTCCCAAACCGAAACGCAGACGCCGCATCAGCGCACATCACAAACGCGTGATGAAAAAGAAACCGCGGAGCCGTCGATGACGCGAAGCAAAGCACCCGCCAAAAAAGAAATGATATTGAGCGCCGCGCGAGAGCTGAGAAGAGTTCTGTATACGCCTGCGGAAATCGAGCAAATCCGCCGCAAGCTGATCGCGGAAAATGGCGACGAGGGGAAAACGTCCGCGGACTATATCGCGAACGTGCTTGCGGACGCTGGAATGCGCGTGGCGCTCTCCGCGGAGAGCGATACGCAGGGCCGGTACGAGGAGGAATTTCGCGACCTACTGCATTTCTCGACGCTCGATGACGCCGAAATGTGCCTGGTGCGGCTTGATGAGCTGCTGCGGAAATTCGAAACCGAAGGCGAGCGCGCGGCGGAAGCGCGCGTGCTCGAAGTGGCGCGGCTGGGCCGGCGGCGCGCGGAGATGATTGCGCGGAATCACAAAGTGGATGCCGCGAAGCGGAACGAAAAGGAAGAAGTGGCGCGATGGTTTGCGGTATGGCTGGAGCAGCCTGACGCGTTCTTCGACTGGCTCGAAATTCGCAAGCAATCGCCGGATTTTCAGGAGCGTTTCCCGCAACGCGAAGCGGAGAGCGAATAGATGATCGTCCTGGAAGTCGAGCCCATGGACTTGGGGCCGGACGTGAAAGCCGTGCACCTGGAGTTGATCGAGGGAGCGGAGCGCGAGCCGGCGCGCGGCCCTGAAGCGGCGCAAATCTGGAGCCGCATGCTTCCCGCGATTGCCGGGACGGAGAGCTGGGCGCTCGATTTCTTCAGCCATCTCGATCGGCTCCGCGAATTTTGCGATGCGCGGAAGATCGCGTACCGCGAAGCTTCGAATCGCTCGATTGTGATTTTCGCGCCCGACCCGGAGGAACTTGCGCCGCTGCTCGAGCGATTCGAGCGCGAAACTTTTGGGATGCGCGTCGGCGGGCCGCTCGAGGCTGGCGATGCGGCGGTGGAAAATGAACTGGCGCGGCGCGGCGTTGACGCATACCATGCGGCCTACCATGCCTATTTGTTCTGCGCCGTTTGCGATTTGGAAGACGGTTCGGTGGTGGTATTGAGCAATCAGCTTTGGGCCAGCGAAATCGTCCGCCGAGCGCGTCCGGCGCTCGCGCCGCTAAAAGTGCAAGTCCACGTCGCCGCGTGAACGAATCCCGGTTCACGCGAGATCCATCTCATTCTCCTGAGCGTCTTCGAGGGCATTCGAATCTTGATAGTAAAACCATTGAGGAACACGCTGCGGCGGCTCGCGTTGACACTGCTATGTCCGGCTGCTAAATTCGTCGTTTTGACCTATTGAGAGCAAGCTCACTGAGGACTCTACGAACGATTTGGCTGACCGCATTTGCAGGGGCATGCGTGCTCATGGGCGGGTGCGGGGTCAGCAAAAAAAAAGTTGCTGTGCCCGCGGCGACGGCCCAACCGGCGCTGACCGCGTCGAAGGCGCAATTGGTGGGTCGGTTCAATCACGAAGCGTCCGCCGTGGAGACGCTCAGCGCAGCGGTGCGAATGTCGCCAATCGCCGGCTCGGCATTGAGCGGCGTGATCGAGCAATACCATAACGTGAACGGCTACATCCTAGCGGCGCGGCCCGCGTCGATTCGAGTGATTGGTCAGGCGCCGATTGTGGCCAAGGATATTTTCGATATGGCCAGCGACGGCCATACGTTCCGGATTTACATTCCATCGAAAAACAAATTCATTGTCGGGCCCACGAATTTAGAACGCACAGCGGCCAAGCCAATCGAAAACCTGCGTCCGCAGCACTTGTTTGAGGCTCTGATTTGGCCGGCGATTCGCGAGAGCGAAAACGCGCTCCTCGAACAGGCGGATACTCCGCTGGCGCGCTATTATGTGCTGATCGTGGCTCGGAACGGGGATAAGGGATGGAATCTAGACCGGAAAATCTGGTTTGACCGCGCGAATTTGCAAATTGCGCGAATCCAGATTTATGGTTCGGGAGGCGAGTTGGTTTCCGACATTCGAACGCGCGATTGGCAGCCGGCAGGGGCCACAACGTATCCGCGCGAGATTTCGCTGGCGCGTCCCGGGGATGAGTATGAACTGGATATCCGGATTACGCAATTGGCGCTGAACCAGCCCATTGCCAGCGCCAAATTTCAGCTGGCGCAGCCCGCGGGGACGCAACTTGTGCAACTCGGCGCGGAGAACCAGCCATGATCCAGCACATGATTTTGCGCAATGTGATGTATCGCCCGGTGCGGACGTTCATCACCGTCATCGCCGTGGCCGTCGAAGTGACCCTCGTGCTGATCGTGGTGGGCCTTACGACGGGAATGCTCTCCGACACCGCCAAACGCATGGAGGGCATCGGCGCGGACATCATGGTGCAGCCGCCATCGGCGTCGATATTCATGGCGTTCAGTGGCGCGCCCATGCCGATTGAGATCGGGCAGCGGTTGGCGCAAATCAAGAATGTCCGCGCGGTGGCGCCGGTCCTCCTGCAATTCAATTCCACCAACGGGCTGGACATTATTTACGGAATCGACCCCGAAAGTTTCCGCGCCGTTTCCGGCGGGTTTATCTTTCACGCCGGCCATGATCTGCAGGCTCCGAACGACATTCTCGTGGATGATTGGTACGCCAAAGGCCGGGACGTGAAGGTTGGCCAGACGCTGCACATATTGGGCCACGATTTTCACGTCGCGGGCATTGTAGAACACGGGAAAGGCGCGCGCCTGTTTGTGCTGATGTCCACGCTGCAGGAATTATCCGGAGCGCACGATAAGGCTTCGGTGTTTTTTATCAAGTGCGATCACCCGGAGCAAACCACGGAGGTGATGGGCGCGATCAACCAGCTACTCCCGCACTACGAAGTGCGCCCGCTGCGGGATTATCTGTCGCTGATGACTTCGTCGAATCTGCCGGGGCTGGCGACGTTCATCCATTCGATGATTTTGCTGGCGGCGGCCATCGGGTTTTTGGTGATTCTGCTGTCGATGTACACCACGATCATTGAGCGGACGCGGGAGATTGGCGTGCTGAAATCGCTCGGAGCGTCGCGCGCGTACATCGTCAGGGTGATACTGAGCGAAACGACGGCGCTGTGCCTGGCCGGCATTGTCGTGGGATTCGTGATGAGCTATGGCGTGCGCTTGCTTTTCCTGACGGCGTTTCCCACGCTCACTATTGTGATTGCGCCGCTGTGGCTGCTGCGGTCAGCGGCGATTGCCGTGGGGGGAGGATGGGTGGGAGCCTGCTATCCCGCGTGGATTGCGAGCCGCAAGGATCCCGTGGAAGCGCTCGCCTACGAATGACGGTTGCAAATCAAAATTGCGAGTCACCAGCGCGCATCATCATCACTCGAAGCCAGCCGGCATCGCGCATGCCCGCAGCCACAAATGGAATTGCTGTAAGGAAGCCGCTACGATGGCAGGGCGCTAGGCAGAAATGCGATTCGCGAATAGAATAAATCCCGCCCGCAAAAGCGATTTGGTCCTGCCGGGGAGCAGCCTTGGAGCCGATACTTAAAACCGAGAACCTATGGAAGGTATTTCGCGCCGGCAAGCTGGATGTTTCGGCTTTGCGTGGCGTAAACGTGGATGTGTTTCCCGGAGAATTTGTGTCCGTGATGGGGCCATCGGGATGCGGCAAATCGACGCTCCTGCACGTGATCGGCGGGTTGGCGCAAGCCACGCGCGGAAGAGTGTTGCTCGACGGCAACGACTTGGGAGCTTTGGGGGACGCGGGGCGAACCTTGCTGAGGCGCCACAAGGTAGGATTCATTTTCCAGCGTTTTAACCTGCTGCCCACGCTGAACGCTCGGGGAAACATCGCGCTGGCGCAGCACATCCACGGCGATGGTTTCGACCCGCACCGTTTCGACGTGGTGACGCGAATGCTGGGCCTTACCGACCGACTCGAGCACCGGCCCGGGGAGCTTTCCGGCGGAGAGCAGCAGCGCGTGGCCATCGCGCGCGCGATTATTAACGAGCCGAAGATCGTTCTCGCGGATGAGCCCACAGGGAATCTGGACACGAAAAATTCCGAAAATGTTCTGGGACTCCTGCGGCAGCTGAACAAGGATTTGGGGCAAACGATCGTGATGATTACGCACAATCCGGAAGCGGCCGCGTACGGCAATCGAGTGTTGCACATGCGCGACGGCTTGGTGGTTGACGGCGCAGCCGCAAATTGAAATGCGGAAACTCTGGCGCGGATTAAAGAAGACGATTTTCTGGTCGTACGAGCGCGGCAGCTGGCCTTACGACGTGATGGTGATTCTTATTGTGCTGTTCGTGCTGCTTACGCCGGCGCGGTGGTTCCACGACCAGCCGCAAAATGATGCCGCTCGTGATTCCGGAATCACCCTGGTCGCGCAGGATCCTGCGGCGCGCACCGCAACCTATCGAATCGATCCGCGGCTCTTTCCGGCGTCGGCGGCGTTGCAAAAGACCGACCCGGAACTCGAGCGCGAAACGCATCAGATTCTGAGCGGGTCGGTGGCAGAACCATTTCAGATCCGCAGCATCGAGCCGGTCCTTGCGCAAAATAATTCGATCCTGTACTACCAAGTCGAAGTGAAACGATAGCGGCGGACGTCCGTAGGTATCCTTTCCGGCATCAATCCGCGCATAATCGCCATGTTTTTCAGGGTGATTCCCGCCGTGTGCTATCATAAATTGTGCTTTGGTACGCGATGAATCAGAGGAAAATGCCCGTCCGTCGCGGATTTACATGGATTGTGCTCCTCGCCATGGCGGCGATTGCCCCCGCCAGTGCACTTGCGCAACCGCAGGCGCGCGGGGGAATGACGCTCGGTTCCGTGCTGCGCGAACTGGATAACGAGGCAAAGGATTTTCACAGCCTCACGGCGGATATCGAGCGAACCAAGATGACGGTTGTCGTCAACGTGAAATCCACCGAAACGGGCGTGATTTGGGTTCGCGGCGACAAAATGCGCTTGGAATTGAAAAGCCCCGATCCGCGCACGATATTGCGCGTGGGCGATAACCTCTACATCTACAATCCGGGATTGAAACGCGTCGAGGAATACAACCTGGGAAAACATCGCGACCTGGTGGATCAGTTCCTGCTGCTCGGGTTTGGCTCTTCGGGGCGCGATTTACGCAAGGGATTTCTGGTTACGCTGCTGGGCGAGCCCGTGCTGGACCATCGAAGAACAGCTTTGTTGGAGCTGACGCCCAAGTCGTCGCGCGTGCGAAATCAAATTTCCAAAATCCATCTCTGGCTTGATGAGGCTTCCTGGGAACCCATTCAGCAGAAATTTTTCGAGACCGGCTCGGGCGACTATTTCACCGTCCGCTATACAAACATCGTGCGCAACGCCAGCATTCCGGGGTCGCGCTTCAAGCCCCATTGGCCCAAAGGCACCCAAAAGATCCGCCCCTCCGCATAGCCGCATCGAGCCGCAACTTCGATTTCGCCCAATCTCTTCTATGTGTTCGCTGTGCCACTTACGTGAGCACGCTAACGCTTACGCCGATTTGTCCTTTTCGAGTTCCGCGGTGAGCGCCGGGACAATTTCGAACAAATCGCCAACAACGCCGTAGTCGGCGATCTCAAAAATCGGCGCATTCTGGTCTTTATTGATGGCGACGATGGTGCGCGAGCCTTTCATCCCGACGACATGTTGAATCGCGCCGCTGATCCCGAGCGCCAGGTACAGCTTCGGCGAAACGGTCTGGCCGGAGCTGCCGATCTGCCGATCCATGGGCAGCCAGCCTTCGTCGCAGATGGGACGCGAGGCGCACAATTCCCCGCCGATGGCCTTCGCGAGTTTTTCCGCCAGCGGAATATTCTCCGGAGCCTTGATTCCGCGTCCAACGGAAACAAGGATGGGTGCTTGCGTTAAATCGACCGCCTGCTTGGCTTCGCGGAAAAGCTCGAGCGGCTTCGTGCGGATTTGTTCGGGCTTCAGCTCGACGCTCGCCGGTTTCACGGGCGCTTTGCCATCTTGATTTTTTGCGGCGAGGTCCGCGCGAAACGCGCCCGCTTGCAACGATGCGATCCAGGGGGGGGCGCCTTGAAAAACGACATCCGCCGCGGTGCGGCCCTGGAACATTTGCCGCACGAAAATCAGCTTGCCGTTTTCGTAACGATAGCCAACGCAATCGCCGATCATACCTTTGCCGAGCGACGCGGCGAGTTTCGGAGCAAAGTCGCGCACCTGATAGGTGTGCGGGAAAAGAACGAGTTCGGGCTTGGCTTGCTCGATGACCTGCTTCAGGGCAATCGCGTAACCTTCGGGCGTGTATTTTTCGAGCAGAGCGTTTTCGACGAGAAGGACTTCATCCAGTCGATATCCAGCGAGTTCATCAGCTAGAGCTGTAACCCCCTGGCCGATAACGACGCCCGAAAGTGAGCCCTTCACCTCGGAGGCGATTTGCTGCGCTGCCGCGAGCGTTTCAAAGCTGATCTTGTTCCACTTCGCTTCGCGTTGTTCGGTGATGAGCAGGACTTTCATTTCGTTACCCGGTTAGAGTACGCGCGCTTCGTGCTTCAATTTTTCCACCAGCTTCGCCGCAATTTCTTTCGGCGTGCCGGTGATAAATTCCGACTTCTTGGATTTTTGCGGGACGTAAATTCGTTCGACGCGCTGCGTCAACGTCGATGGCACGCCGAGAGATTCGCGCGAGACTGTCGCAATATCTTTTTTTTTCGCGGCCATGATGCCCTTGAGGGTGGCGTAGCGCGGTTTGTTGATGCCGGATTGAATCGTCAGTACGGCGGGCAGCGGCAGTTCAACCCACTGGAACCATCCCGCTTCGAGCTCGCGCTTCAGACGCAAATGATCACCTTGCGCTTCGATGGACATGATGATCGTGGCGTGTGGCAAGCCGAGCAATTCCGCGAGCAACACGCCCGTCTGGCCGAAGCCGTGGTCGTCGCTCTGCAAGCCGGTGAGAATCAAATCAAATTTTTCTTTCTGGATTGCCGCGGCAAGCGATCGTGCTGACGCCAGCGGGTCCAGGGCATGGGATTTATCTTCCTGAACGTGAATGCCGCGATCGGCGCCCTTGGCCAGAGCCTCTTTGATCGTTTGCTTCACGCGCTCGGGCCCCATCGAGACGGCAACGACTTCCCCGCCGTGCTTCTCCTTCAGGCGCAGCGCTTCTTCCAGGGCAAAGGTATCCGGTTCGTTGGTCTCGAAACTGATGTCCGTTTCGCGAATCCACGTGCCGCCCGCATCGATAACAAGAGGCGCGTCCTTTGCGGGAACTTGCTTGACGCAGACAACGATATTCAACGAATCCTCCAAAGATGCGCTCAGCGGCCTTCCCACAGCTTGAAAACAAGCGATGCGTTCGTGCCGCCGAAGCCGAACGAATTCGATAGCGCGTAGCGAACATTCGCTTTGCGCGCGTGGTTTGGGACGTAATCGAGATCGCAGGCGGGATCGGGATTCTCGTAGTTGATCGTCGGTGGCAGAATCTGGTCGCGCAGCGCGAGAACGCTGATGCCCGCTTCCAGGCCGCCCGCGCCGCCGAGGACGTGCCCAGTCATGGATTTCGTCGAGCTAACTGGAATTTTGCCAGCTAGGTCGCCGAAGGTGCGCTTGATGGCGACGGTTTCAATCGCGTCGCCAATCGGCGTCGAAGTCCCGTGCGCGTTGACGTACCCGATTTCCGATGGCGGAATTTTCGCGTCTTTCAAAGATGCGAGCATCACGCGATACGCGCCATCGCCGTTTTCTGCGGGCTGCGTCATATGAAATGCGTCGGCGGACATTCCGTAGCCGACAATCTCCGCGATGATGTTCGCATTGCGCCGCTGCGCGTGTTCGAGCGATTCGAGAATCAGCACGCCCGAACCTTCGCCAATCACGAAGCCATCGCGCTGGGCATCAAACGGCCGGCTGGCCCGCGTCGGTTCGTCGTTGCGCGTCGAAAGCGCTTTCATCGCGGCGAAGCCGCCGACGCCCATCGGGGTGATCGCCGCTTCCGAGCCACCCGCGATCATCACTTCCGCATCGCAGCGTTGAATGATCTTGAAAGCGTCACCAATGGCATGCGCGGATGCCGAGCACGCGGTAGCTGTGGCGGAATTCGGACCCTTGGCGCCCCAGCGAATCGAAATCTGCCCAGAGGCAAGGTTGATAATCGCGGAAGGAATGAAGAAAGGGGAAATTTTATTGGGGCCGCCGTGAATCAGCTTGCTGTGCTCGCGCTCGATGACGTCGAATCCGCCGATGCCCGAGGAAATGTAAACGCCCGTGGCATCCGCAATCTCCGGAGTGATTTCGAGCGCCGCCATCTTCATCGCGAAATCCGTGGCGGCAATGGCCAGATGAATAAAGCGGGCCATCTTCTTCACGTCTTTTTTTTCGATCCACTGGAAGGGGTCAAAACCCTTCACTTCGCCGGCGAAACGGCAATCGAAACCGGTAGCGTCAAACTGGGTGATGGGACCGATGCCGCTCATTCCGGCAATCAGGTTTTTCCAGACTTCATCCGTCCCAATGCCGCAGGCGCAGACCAGTCCGATTCCTGTGACGACAACACGGCGATTCAATGCGGAGTCTTCTCCTCGTGGAACTCTGAGGCCGGCGAGCTACTTTTTCGCCTGGGCGTGCTTGTCGATGTACGCGATGGCGTCCTTGACAGTGGCGATCTTTTCCGCGTCCTCATCGGGGATTTCGATGCCGAACGCTTCTTCGAAGGCCATCACGAGTTCGACGATGTCGAGCGAATCGGCGCCCAGATCGTCCACAAACGAAGCCGTCGGCGTCACTTCGCCTTCATCCACACCGAGCTGTTCGAC
>DATLTU010000007.1:0-6529 GCA_035533415.1 Candidatus Limnocylindrales bacterium | reverse complement strand
GGACCATGGTGGCGAGCCGTCCGCGGCGTCAAGGGTCGAGATGAACGGTTCCACAAAAAGCGTGGAACCGCCCTTGACTCCGCTCCCGGCTCGCGAGGCTAGAAGTATGAAAAAAACTCTTGACAACGCCGACGACGTTATCCACGGGCTAGGCATCACGGATGACGTGATCGACGATCTTGCCCGGGCTCCGGCGTTCCGTGTGCTGGGGACCGCTTCCACGATGCGGTTCCAGAACGATCCGGAACCGCCGTGGCAAATTGCTCGGCAGCTTCGTGCGGACGAAGTCGTTGAAGGCACGGTGACTCAGTCTGGTGATCGAATTCGGATTGCGGCACAATTGGTCAGCGAGCCAGCGGACCGGATATTGTGGGCACACGAGTTCGTCCGAAACGCTTCGGATTTATTGTCGCTTAAGAAGGAAGTGGCACGCTCGATTGCAACTGCTGTTGAAACCGCTCCGATGTCGGACCGCGTCCCTGCCCCTGCACCGAACCGTAGATCAAACGCCGATGCTCGACTCAATTACTTCAAAGGCTTGCGTTTCCGGCGCCTCCCGTTACTCGAAAATTCCACAGGACTGTTCGAGGCACCGCGCCAGCGTTTCAGAACGTCTGCGTCACGATTTGCAGCGACCGCGGCCGGTCCGGATCGATTCCCTTCACTTCCGCAAGCTGCGCCGCGAAAAGCTGGCCTGGAATAATGTACGGAATCGGCGTGTAGATCTCTCCCATTCTTCCCGGCACGCGAATCACGCGCGTCACTCCAGACAGGCGCGCATCTGCGGAAGAAATCGCGATGGTCTCAGCATTCAAGCTCCCGAGGCGCTTCACGAGCGATTGCTGGCCCGCGAGCGTTTTGCCCGGCGGGGCAAATAGAATCACGGGAAAGTCCCTCTCGATCATGGCGATGGGACCGTGCAGAAAATCCGCCGACGAAAAGCGCTCTGCCACGATGTAGCACGTCTCCATCAGCTTCAGCGACAGCTCAAACGCATTCGCATAGTTCACGCCGCGCGCCACCACGGCGCACTGGCGCATATACCGGTAGCGCTCGACCATCTCTTTAATTTTCGGCGCAAGACGCAGTGCTTCGCGCACATGCCCAGGAATTTCACTGACGGATTCCAGTTCGATGTGCGACCCGAGCGCCGAAGCCAGGAGATAGAGCACGAGTAACTGCCCGGTATACGTTTTTGTGGCCGCGACCGACTTTTGCCTTCCCGCCCGCACCAGAAAGCTCTCGTCCACCACGCGCGTCATGGTTGACTTCGCTTCGTTCGTCACCGCCGCCGTAAACGCACCCTGTTTCCGTGCGCTTTTCAGCACCGAATTGATGTCCGTTCCTTCGCCCGACTGTGAAATGCCAATGACCAGCGCGTGGCGAAGATTCAATCGTGCCCCGTACAACGTGTGAACCGACGGCGCACACAAAGACACCGGAATACCCGTCGTAATCTCCAGCAAATAGCGCCCGAAAAGCGCGGCGTTATCCGACGTCCCGCGGGCGACCAGCACAATCAGCCGGAAATCCCGCCGGGATGCGAATTTCTTGAATTCGACGGCATGTCCGCGCTCCGCTTCAAACGTTCTCCGCAGCGCCTGCGGCTGCTCCTGAATTTCCTCCATCATTCGCGACATCGAGTCTCCCTTGATTCTGGCAGCAGCGATAACTGCCCACTTGGCCCCTATGCCATCCCGGCCGGCGCAGCTACCGGCCCGCGATCGCTCCGGTCAACTTGCCATTCTCGTATTGGAGTTGCCCAGAGACGAAAACGTAGCGGACGTTTTCGGAAACCCGACCCGGCTCCGCATACGCCGCCTGGTGCATAATTGTCATCCAATC
This sequence comes from Candidatus Limnocylindrales bacterium, assembly GCA_035533415.1. Taxonomy (GTDB): domain Bacteria; phylum Acidobacteriota; class Terriglobia; order Acidiferrales; family UBA7541; genus DAHUXN01. The sequence goes on along the minus strand of DATLTU010000007.1, from coordinate 4,684 downwards.
GAAAATCGTAATGCCCACAAAAAAACTCGCCCCTAGTGTGCGGAAAAAATGGGAATTTCGCAACGCGCTTGGGCGACGAGCGGCTAAACAGGCATGCACCCTCAAGCTGAACACAGGAATCATTTACGAAATGCCTTCGATCACTCGTAGTTTTGCCGCTCGGAGCTGTTCGCGCTGGCCGTGGCGCGGCGCGCGACTTCTTTCTGGATATAGGAGCGGAGATTCTCGGGCAGCGTCACGGCGGCGGACAGTTCGTGGAGGTCGCGCATGGTAATTTCGGGCAAAAAATGCAGAATGGCGGCGAGCGGCGCGCCGGGATGACGCACGAGAGCCATGCGGATATTGTAGTCGAGCGACCAGCGCGGATGATGAGCGATAGCGGCTACGATACGTTCGTGCGCGTCCTCGCTCGCCAGGACGCGAAGAATCTGCGCTTCGGTCAGAAATGGATTATTGAGCGCAAGGGATGCGGCTTGCGGATGGCCTTCGGCGAGGATTCCACCGGCGACACGCGCGGACGCGCGGCGCGCCAACGCGAGTTTTTCCCCGACGGGGAGTTGCGGCAGGCGCTGGAGAATGGTTTCTTCGGCCACGCGGCGGATCTCCGCGGGCGCCGACGGCAGCAAAGTGATCTGAACCAGATCAAAAAGGAAAATCTGGCGTAGAAGTTGAAGAGCCACGCGGCGTGGCGTTTGCGGATGGCGCGCGAGACGCAGGCGTACGTCTTCGTTGTGTTTCCACGAGGGATGCGCACAAATCGCGCCGAGAAGCGATGCGGGAAGATCGGGGCGCTCAAGCAAAATGCAGACGTCGCCTTCCGTGAGGCTGGGATTTCCGAGGACGGCAATGAGAACTTCCTCGGCGGGGTCGTGAAGAAATGTGCGCAACGCGGCGCCCGACGCGGTTCTGGCTTCCGCAACGCGGTTGGAGAGTTCAGGCTTCATCAGCGGCAGCGTTCGAGACGGTTTTGCGCGCGAGTTCGGCGGCGGCTCGCGCGGGAGAAATGCGAAGCGGCTCAATCCGCGCAGTGGGAGCGATGCGGGACAATTCCCGATCAAGCGCAGCATCCAGATATGTACTATGGCCGAAGACACCTCCCGATTTCGCGAGCGTGAAGGATTGATCCGGGAGGCCGAGCGAATCGATAACGGCTTTCGCGAGGCTGGCGAGGGATGTCGCGGCGGCGGCGAGAATTTCCTGTGCGACGGCGTCTCCCCCGGCGGCAGTTTCGTTTACGACGAGGAAAAGTTTCGGAAAGACGGCGTCAGGATGCTTCGCGAAGCGCTCGAGGAGCGCATCCCAGTCGCCGGCTTCCGTCGCGTGGAGAATTTTGCCGCCGAGCGCGGTCGGCGGGCCGAGATGGTCGCGGTCACGGAGAGCCGCTGCGACGGCGCGGCGGCCGATATCGTATGCGCTGCCTGGGTCGCCAACCCACGGGCCCCAGCCCCCGGCACGGACGGTTTTTCCCGCGGAGTTGCGGCCGCAGGCAGCCGAGCCAGTTCCAGCGATGATGACGATTCCCTGGCCATGCGTCTCAATAGGGCCGATGGCGGCTTCGAGAGCGATTTCGATGTCCGTGGTGACGCGAACGGAGGCTTGCGGAAATGCACGAGTGAGATAGGAGCTGAGCCGACGAGCAATGCGCGGGCGTCCGGTGCCCGCGACGCCCGCACAGATGGCGCGGACGTTTTCGGCCTCCTCGCGAGCTTCGGCAAGGGCGCGGCGCGCGGTTTCTTCCAGCGCGGAGCAGGCTTTAGCGAATCCGGTGCGCAGAGGATTGGCCGCGCCGCCGGTAGTTTCGGCAAGGAAGCGACCCGCGGCGTCGAGAGCGACGCAATCTGTTTTCGTGCCGCCAGCGTCAAAGCCCAGAAAGACCGTCATGTGTTTTGGGACTCCCTGTGGCGCAAATTGCGCCTGCTGCGATGCGAGAAATGACGTGCCCACCCGACGGTAGGCGCTACATAAGCCACGCACACGAGACGAGTGGTTGACACGGCGCGAACCAGGCGGTTAGCATCGCGCGGATTTGGCGGATTCAGCGAGTTCGCCGCGAAAGGACGCCAGGCGATGCGCATCGGCCCAATCGACGTCGTGATCATTGTTGTGTACCTCGCAGGTGTCACGCTGTTCGGCGCTACGTACGGGCGCGGCCAGCGGACGATTCGCGATTACTTCCTTGGAAACCGCACCGCGCCGTGGTGGGCGCTGGCCTGCTCAATTGTCGCCACGGAAACATCCACGCTGACCATTATCGGCACGCCGGCGATCGCGTATGCGACGAACCTGGAATTTCTGCAACTGGCAATGGGATACGTGGTGGCGCGCGTCATTCTGTGCATCATTTTAATCCCGCAATATTTCCGTGGCGAATTTTATACGGCTTATCAGCTGCTCGAAAGAAGATTCGGCACGCGGACGAAATCCACGGCGGCGAGCATTTTTGTGGTGACGCGGGCGCTGGCGGAAGGCGTGCGATTCGCGGCCATCGGAAAAGTGGTGAGCATCGTGCTGGGGATGGGCGACCGCGCGTCGGTGGCGGTAATCACGCTGCTGACGTTGTTTTACACGTTCCAGGGCGGGATGCGCGCGGTGATTTGGACGGACGTGATGCAGTTTTGCTTGTACATCGCGGGGTCGGTGGTCGCGTTTTTTCTGCTGCTGCACAGAATTCCAGCCGGATGGACCGGCGTTGTTCATGCGGCGGCAGCGGGAGGCAACAAGCTGCGCGTTTTCGATTTTCATTTCAGTCTGACGCGGAGTTATACGTTCTGGTCGGGGCTGATTGGCGGAACGTTTCTGACGATGGCGAGCCACGGGACGGATCAGACAATCGTGCAGCGGCTGCTGGCGGCGCGTTCGGAACGCGACAGCAAAAAGGCGCTGCTGGCGAGCGGCGTGATTGTGTTCGTGCAATTCGCATTGTTTTTAGTGATTGGCGTGATGTTGTACGTTTACCGGCTGCACATTCCCTTTCCGATTCCGGGAGGCGATGCGGATCGAATATTTCCGGAATTTATTGTGACGCAGATGCCCGCGGGGCTTGTGGGCATTGTGCTGGCGTCGATTTTTGCGATGGCGATGTCGAATGCGAGCGGATCGCTGAATTCGCTGGCGTCATCAAGCATGATCGATTTTTCACGCGCGCGCGGAGTGGACGTGAACGATTCAGCGACGCAGTTACGACATTCGCGACAGTGGACGGTTTTCTGGGGCGTGCTGCTGGGGTTATTTGGAATGATTCGCTGGGGGCCAGTGCTTGTCGCCGGACTGACGATTGCGTCGATCACCTATGGTAGTTTGCTGGGAACTTTTCTGCTGGTAATTTGGAACCGGCGGGCCACGGCGCGCGGAGCGATTGCGGGCATGGTCGCGGGACTCGTGGGAATGACGGCGATACATTTTGGGACGCCGTTGGCGTGGACATGGTACGTGCTGGCGGGGACGATCATTACTTTCGCGGTGGGCTCGGCTGTGAGCATGACACATCAGCAGAATGAAAAAGACGAGGACCCAGCAATCGGAGCGGCGGCTTCGATATGAACACAGTGAATAAACAACCGGGGCTAATTCGCGGGCTGGGGCCGTGGGCCGCAGCGGCCATCGTCGTGGGAACGATGATTGGCACGGGTATTTTCATAAAGCCGGCGAATATGGCGCAAGAGGCAGGCACCGTGGGATTGGTAACGCTGGCATGGGTGATCGGCGGCGTGCTGTCGCTTTTTGGAGCGCTCTGCGTGGCGGAACTGGGAGCGGCAATCCCGGAAGCCGGCGGAACGTACGCGTACATTACCCGGGCATATGGGCCAGTGTGGGGTTACCTATTTGGCTGGACGTACTCGATTATCGGCGCGCCTACTTCGATCGCCACGATCGCTGCCGGCTTGCTGGTGTTTGCCGGTTTTCTATTCCCCGTGGTCACAACGCCCCTGTGGGCGCTGCACTGGACTCTTCCTCTTCTGCACACTCCCATTCATTTCACTTTCACGTGGGCGCAGCCGCTGGCTGTAGGGGCTATCGTGCTGGTGACGTTCATCAATTACTTCGGCGTACGCTTGGGCGGGCGTGTGCAGGTGGCGCTGACGGTGATCAAGATTGCGGCGGTCATCGCGGTGATTATCATCGGGTTCTTTTTGGGCAAGGGCAGCATCGCGAATTTCCGTTCTGTTCCCGCTTCGATAGGCCATCTGGGAATCGCCGCCGCGCTGCTGACCGCTACAGCGAGCGGGCTTTGGGCTTATGACGGATGGATCAACCTGACGTTTGTCGGGTCCGAAATAAAGAATCCTGGACGAAACATTCCACTCGCACTGATTTTCGGCGTCGTCACAGTTTGCGGGATTTACACAGCAATGAGCACCGCATGCTTTTATGTACTGCCGTTTGCAAAAGTCGCCGCATCACAGCACATCGCGTCTGATGTTATCGCGCGCGCAACCGGAGCCAACGCAGCGACGTGGATGACGATTGTGATGATGATCTGCGCGCTCGGCACGCTGAACTCGTCCATTCTGACGAACGCGCGCGTGGATTACGCGATGGCGCGCGATGGCCTGTTTTTTCGCGTGGTTCGTGGCGTGCATCCGCGATTCCGCACGCCAGCGAATGCGCTGGTATTCCAGGGGATCCTCGCCTCGGTGCTGGCGCTCACGGGCACGTTCGAAAGCCTCTCCCTGCTCTATGTTTT
>DATLTU010000006.1:0-6482 GCA_035533415.1 Candidatus Limnocylindrales bacterium | reverse complement strand
GTTTCCCGAAGCGCGTCCCGCTGCCACAGGATTCATCGCCTGCCTCCATAGAGCTTGCGGTAAATTGCCTCGTTGCGCGTGATGATTTCCACGTACTGCCGCGTCTGGGTGAACGGAATGGATTCGACGAATTCAGGAAGTTCAGCGTAATTCTGACCCGCCTGCCACGCCGTCACGCGGTCCTCGCCCGCATTGTACGCCGCCAGGGCTGCTTCGACACTGTGAAAAGTCTTCAGCAAATCGGAAAGATAGACCGTGCCCAATCGAAGATTGTAGACGGGATCAAGGAGCTGATCCTCCGAATAGCGCAGACGCAAGCGGAGCGCGAGCGACAATGCTGTAGTGGGCAGGAGCTGCATCAACCCGTATGCGTTCGAGCTTGAGCGCGCGTCCTTCTCGAATGCCGACTCCTGCCGGATCAGCGCGGCGACCAGCATGGGATCGAGCCGCGCCCTCCACGCCGTGCCGCGCAACTGCTGCGCGTACGGAATGGGAAACGAAAGCAGCCAGACCTCGCGAGGCACATCCGCGAAGGGCCGCGATTCCAGCTCAGGATAAATCGAGCGCAGCGCGACGATGGATTCGCCGTAGTCCGCGGCGTTGGCCGCGGCGCGCGCCATGGCCAATTCGAGGATGGGCGAATTCGTCGCCTGATATGCCGCGCGCAACTCGAGCATCGCGGAGTCATCGAACGCAATTGTTTCGAGCGCGACGCTCCGCCGCACCCACGGAAGCGCCTCGGGAGATTCCTGCGCGCCCAGTGCCGGCACGGGCGTCAGCGGCGCGATCGCGTCAAGAATCGGAAGCTGCGCCACAGGGCCGCGCCGCAGCGCGCGGAGCTGCGCCGCCGCGTGGATCGTAAAATAATTATTCGGAAAGCGCCGCTGCAATTCCTGAAAATAGGCGCGTGCTTCGTCTTTCTGTTTCGCGAGTTGCGCCAGGCGTCCCAGCCAGTAGAGCGCGTCGGGCGTATAACCCGTATCGGGATAGGTCGTGAGGAAATTCGTGAACAGGCTCGCGGCAGCGTCACGATGGCCCATGTACGCCGCCCAGGCCACGCGCCATTGCGCGTCGATCGCGTCGGCGCTCTGTGGAAAGCTCGTGACAATCTGCTGGTAATATTTCGCGGCGTTGTCGCGTTCGAGATTCACCCAATAATAATTGCCAACGCCGAAAAGGGCGCGCCTGGTCCAGGGACTATCGGGCGCGTGCGCCTGCAATTGCGTGAGCGCCGCGAGCATGCCCGTCTCGTCGTTCGCCGATCGATAGGCCTGCGACAGATCATAAAATCTCTCGGCGTCAACGTCGGGAGTTTGCAATTGCAGCGCCGCAAGCGTGGCGGGATCGCCGCCCAATTGGACGCGGCACTCCGCGATGCGAAGCTGTGCCAGCTCTTGATCGGGACCGGCGAGTTCCGGCAGCGCTGCGGTGTATGCGTCCTGCGCGTCCTGCCAGTGCTGCGCATCAAACAGCATCGTCGCGCGCGCCAGTTGATCGGCCAGCAGTGGCTTGGGAAACGCCGCGCCGAGAACTCCCTGGAGGTACTGCACTTTCTCGCCCGCTTCCGTCGCGGATGAACTCAGCGGAAACTGATCGTATACGCTCAGGTAATCGTCCGCCGCGGCGATTTCATCGCCCGCCTGCTCGTAGGCCTGCGCGCGCAGAAACAGCAACTTCGGATGTTCCGCGAGGTCGTTCACCGTGGCGAACGCGGCCAGCGCGCGTTGCGGCTGGTTTGCGTCGATCGCCGCTTCCCCGAGCGCCTGAAGCGCCAGGCCGCACATCACGCTTTGCGGATGCTTGCGCAGCAACGTTTCCAGTTGATCGAGCGCGCTGGGGAGATTGCCCAAATTGCGGTCCACCTGCGCGCTCCAGAATAAAACCTGATCGGCGAGCAGCGTTTCGGGTTTTGCCAGATCGAGCCAGCGCCGCGCCTCGGGATAGCGCCCCTGGTTGTAATCGTAATAGCCGAGCGCCAGAGCCGCGCGCGCGCCCAGTTCCGCTTTGGCGTGATAGCGGGCGAACGCCGCGAGACGTTGGTACGCCCAGCCAGGCGTCTTCTCGTTTTTGAGCGCGCGCGCAAGCTGCGTGAGCTGCCGCACCTCGACTGCGAACTGCCGCGCGCGCGCGGCTTCCGCAAGTTTTGCATTGCGCTGGGCGGTAGCGGTTTTTTTTGCGGCGGTTGGCTTTTTCTTGGTTTGTGCAAACGCGCTCGCACTGCTCAAAAACACAAGCAGCGCCAGCGCCGTGCAAAGCGCGAGAGCGGGGCCCTGAATCCTTTTCGCGGAAATCGGATTAGCGGCGTAACACCGGCGAGGGATAGGGATATTCTCCGAGGGCTTCCGGTTCGCCGCCGGCCAAAATTTCCACCATCCAGTGATGGAAATAATCCACGGGCTGGTCGAGAATTTTCTGGAAGCGGCGATCATATTCTTTCCGGGCCTTGTCAATTTCGCTCCGAAGACGCACGCAAATGTCTTTGTGTTCGCGGCCTTTGCTGACATCCTCTGGCCGCAGCATTTTAATGTCTTGCATCGAAACTTTAGCGACGCGATTCGCGCGCTTGTGTAAATCCTGCTCGTCCTTCGGAAGCGCGGCCACGTTAAATGCGACTGGCTCGGGCTCAGCGACAGCTTCATCGGAGGCGGCTTCTGGAACAACAGGCTCTGGAGCGATCTCGGCCGGTTCTTCCTGCGCAAGAGCGACCTCTTCGACGGGCCGCTCGTGCGCGTCGACGGCTCCTTCTTGCTGTTCGCCGATTGGCTCTGCTTCTACTTCTGCCGGGGCGCTCGCATGCATGACGGGCGCTTGCGGCGCGGCCGCGCGCACATCCTCGGAATCTTCCTCGCGGGAAAGCTCGTGGTCGCGCCGCTGCATCGCATTGGCAATGAACGACGACAGCACGGACAGGCTGGCGGAAAGCGACGCGGCGGTCGCCTGCGCGCGGAGCATCGCGGGCAGGGTATTCGTGGGCCGCGTGGAAGAACACGCCGAAACCAGATCCGCGAACGCCTGCTGCATTTCGTCAACGGTCCGCTGGAGCGGCGGCAAGCTGTCGCGCACCGCGCGGGAGACTGCTTCTTCCAGCGCACGTTCCCGGGCTTTTTGTGCATCACTCATCGCGCAACGATGCCCTCGTCGCGATTATGGAAACGCGCGCAAACAGTGTCAACACGCATTCCTGCCGCGCGTTCCTTACTCACGATATGCGTAGCGGCGAAGCAGAGGACGACTCCGCGTCCGGAGATGGCCGAAGACCGCAATTCTGCAGCATGCGGTCTTGGGAACTGCATCAGTTTGTCCAGCGAGAACGCAGGCGCGACCTTCCGACGGACGGCATGACTCTCACCGGGCCACTCGTCGCGGCTGGTACGGAGACTTGGCGGTTCTACACGCGCGGGGCAAACAAGGGACCACCGTGATAGCGCCGCCGCTTCTCAGCGACGGCGCCTATCACCGCGATGCGGCCGAAGATTTCGCCCCAGCTCGCTATTTTCCCGCGTGCGCCGCGATGAGCTGATCCAGATAGTCCGGCTTGCCCGCGATGCGCACGAGATGCGGGTAGCGTTCGCCGCCGTGATAATCGATTGTGGCGGTCTGGTAGTAATCATCGTCGACGACGAGCAGGGTGATGGGTTGCGAGCCGTCCGTACTTGCCTTGATCGCGTCTTCGAGCCCCGCCTGCGTGTACACCCGGCCATTCACGCCGGCTACGCTCATGCCCGACGTGATTCCGGCTTTGTAGGCCGGGCTGCCTACGATGGAATCATCCACGTACCCATCTTTTCCGACGACAAGTCCGATCGAATACGCGTCGCTCGGATTCCCGCCGCGAAGGCCCGTCATCGGCGGCGTATTGTTGTACACCACTTTCCATCCGGCATTTTCGATGCCGCCCACGGGCGCTTCGGGCGAAAGAGACGTCAGCTTCTCGTGCAAGAAACCCGCCCAGTTGTACGGCACCACCTGATTGAGCGCGCTGACAAGCTGATCGAACGTGTAGGTTTTGAGTTGAGGCCCATCGTTCGGGCCCCCGTAGAACAGGTGGCAAAAATCGTCGATCGATTTGGTGCCGTGGCTTTGCTGATGAATAATCGTGGCCACGTCGAGCCACAGCAAATCGCCTTCGGGATAGTAATCCTCGCCCCGGCGCCAGTTGAGCCAGCCGCGCGCAAATCCGAGGCCGGGAACAGCGGTCGCCGTATCCTGCAAATCGCGCCACGTGCGCCCCGGGCGTCCCGGCCCGAGTTGCGCGGCGATGCTGGCGAGGTATTCGTGATATTCCTGCGGCGTCCACAAACCGCTGCGCGCCGCCAACATCGGCCCCAGATAATCCGTCAACCCTTCATAGACCCACAGCAGATCATCCTGCATCGGGGTTTCGAAGTTCGGCGTGGCCAAATCCGCTGGGCGGCGGAATTTGCCGTTCCATGAATGCATGAATTCATGCGAGAGCAGGCCGCCGAGCATCATCTCGGCATTCGGCTCCAGCAAAGCGCGCTCCGGCAGGCGGCTGTCGTTGGACTCATGATGCTCGAGGCCGAAGTGCGCGACGTGATCGCTCAATGTGAACAGAAAATGGTAGTCGCGATAATGCCGCGCGCCGAACAGCTTTCCCGACTCGGCGACCAGGTTGGTCATTTTCTTGATGGCATCAGGACTAATGTTGAGCGCCGCTTCGCTATCGGCGGCGATGTCCATCTCGTGGTGAATCGGCTCGCCCGGCGGCGTGATATCGATGATGCGGTAGTATTCCCCGGCGCTCAGCGGCGAATCTACCAGGCGGTTCAACGCCACCGACTTGAACGTGATTTCGTTTCCCGCGTGGCTGGCGATGGGCAGCGGCGTGCCGAACTTCCAGCCATTCGGCAAAATCAGCTTTGGCGCATACATGATGTCCTTGGAGGGCAGGCCGGCGGGATAGAGCACATTCTGGTTCCAACTGATCACCACGAGCTTGTCGGTCGCCGATGCTCCTCCGGAATAAGGGCCGTTGGTCGGCTCCAGATAATCGAAGTTGACGTCGAGGAGCGTCGCGCCCGCAGGAACATCGAGGTGGAACGTAAACACATCGAGCTTATCCCGCTGCCATGGGATCGCCTTGCCATTCGCCGTGAATTTCAATCCCGTGACGTTGGCAATCGGACCATCCGGCGCGTGTTCGCCGGGAATCCATTTCGGATAGTAAAGCGTCAGCGGCCCGGGATGCACCGGCATCACCATGTGCGTGCGCACCATTTTCTCCGCTACGTGCGACGCGTCCACGGTCAGTTGAATGGTTTGAGTGGACTGCGCCAGCACGGCCGGCGCAGCCATGAGGAAAACCACGGCGAGGAATAACGCAGAACGATACCGCAATCGGTTCATGAGCAAGCTCCTTAGTTCGGCGAAATATAATTTTGCTTTTGTTTCATCCACGCGACCTGCACGGGCAACCCGCATACAGTAAAGATGACACTTCGTCTTGAACATACTCAGACGCGCAAGAGGGCGCGCGGGTTTCCGCCGCGCATCATACGCCCAAACAGGCCTGGCTCGCAAACAGGCGTATCGCGCCGTCTAGAATGTAACCGAAGGATGTAACGTCGCGCCATTTAGAATGTAACCCAACCAAGAAGCGATTTGAGGAGGGCAGGTTGGGAAACAAGGGACGTTGGGAGTATCTGCGAGCGATCTATGAGCGTTATCGGACGGCGGGACGGAAGAGCAAGAAAGTGATTTTGAACGAGTTTTGTGCGAACACCGGCTACCACCGGAAGTATGCGATCCGTTTGCTGAACAGGCCGCGGCCGGAGAAGCGACGGAGACCTCCCCGGCGACGCGGGATGAGCTATGGTCAGGAGACTCTGGCCGTGTTGACGGCGGTGTGGGAGGCGGCGGGTTATCCCTGGTCGGTGCGGCTGAAGGCGCTACTGCCCTGGTGGATGCCGTGGATCCGCAAACGCTTTCGGCTGCGGCCGGAAGTCGAGAAGCAGCTGTTGAAGATCAGCGCGCGACAAATCGACCGACGGCTGAAAGCGGCCAAGACGCAGAGGCGACGGCGCATCTACGGACGCACCAAGCCAGGCTATCTGCTCAAGCACCACATTCCGGTGAAGACCGACCGCTGGGACGTGCAAAGTCCTGGTTTCACGGAAGTCGATTTGGTCTCACATTCCGGCAATTCCGCCAGCGGAGAATTCGGGCACACGCTGAATGTGACGGACATTCATACGACCTGGACCGAATCCAGAGCAGTGCTGGGACGGGGCGAAGAGGCCGTACAGCGGGCTTTAAACGAGATTGCCGGGAGGTTGCCTTTCCGGCTGCTGGGAGTGGACTCGGACAACGGATCGGAGTTCATCAACTGGCACCTGAAGCGCTGGTGCGAGCAGAAGGAGATTCAACTCACGCGCGGGCGGCCGTACAAGAAGGACGACAACGCGCACATCGAGCAGAAGAACTGGACGCATGTGCGCAAACTGCTGGGTTGGGAACGCTAG
>DATLTU010000005.1:0-18788 GCA_035533415.1 Candidatus Limnocylindrales bacterium | reverse complement strand
CTTTCCGCGCTTCCCGTGATTGAAACGCAGGCGGGCGACGTCTCGGCGTACATTCCCACGAACGTGATTTCGATCACCGACGGGCAGATTTATCTCGAATCGGATTTATTCAACGCGGGCATTCGCCCCGCGATCAACGCGGGCATTTCCGTCAGCCGCGTCGGCGGCAACGCGCAAATCAAGGCCATGCGTCAGGTAGCCGGCACTCTGCGGCTCGATATGGCGCAATTTCGCGAGCTTGCCGCCTTCGCCCAATTCGGCTCCGAACTCGATAAGGCAACGCAGGCGCAGCTGGGCCGCGGCCAGAGGCTCACGGAACTTCTGAAACAGGACCAATATCAGCCGCTCCCGATCGAAAAGCAGGTGCTGATTATCTTCGCGGGAACAAATCGCTATCTCGACGATTTGCCGGTCGAGGACGTGCGCCGATTCGAAAAGGAAATGTACAGCTTCATCGAAACCAACTACAACGGCGTGCTGAAGACCGTCGCCGCGAAAAAGGCCTTCGACGACGCCCTGCGCGCCGAAACGAAGAAGGCGCTCGATGACTTCAAGGAGCGGTTCGTGCCCAGCAGTAAAACCGCGGAGGTTGCTGCCGCGAGCTGACCGGCGCCTGAAACCGTCCCATGCCCACGCTCCTCGATTATCGCCGGCGTATCCGGTCCGTAAAAAACACGCAGCAGATCACGCGCGCGATGAAATTCGTGGCGGCGGCGAAGCTGCGGCGCGCGCAGGAGGGTGTATATCGCGCCCGTCCGTACGCAAACGAAATCCGGCGCGTGCTGCAATCGGCGATGCAGCGGGCCTCCGAGCCGCGGCATCCGCTTCTCGAACGCCGCCCCGAGCAGCGGATTCTGATTCTTGTGCTGACCTCGGACAAAGGCCTGGCCGGAGCGTTCAATACCAACGTTTTGCGCAAGATGGCGGAATATCTCCGCCAGCTGCAGGGCAAGGATGTGCAATCGATTGCCGTGGGCCGCAAAGGCGTCGAGGCGCTGCGCCGGCGCAAATGGAAACTGACCGGCGAATACCTGAACGTCTCCATGCACGTGGAATTTCGCCACGCGAAGGACATCTCGGCGCGCATCGCGGAGCTTTATACAACGCGCGAAGTGGACGCGGTCCACGCAATCTACAACGAATTCAAAAGCGTCATCGTGCAGCAGCTCCGGATTGTGAAGCTGCTGCCGCTCGATCCGGAATCTTTTGCGCATGGCGATTCCGGAAAAAGAGCGAAAGAAACAGGCGGTAAGGCGGAGGACGCGGAGCTGCTCGAGACGGTCGATTATATTTACGAGGAGCCGCCGGAAGAAATTTTCGCGCATCTGGTGCCGCGCTATCTGGAGACCGAAGTGTTCCGCATTTTGCTGGAATCCGCGGCGGCGGAACATGCCGCGCGCATGACGGCGATGGATGCGGCGACCACCAATGCAGGCGAACTGATCACCGATTTGACGCTGGACATGAACAAGATTCGCCAGGCCAGCATTACCAAGGAAATCATTGAAATCATCAGCGGCGCGGCGTCAGCGGCGTCCTGAGCGGCGAGGGAGCTTTTCGATGGCAGAGAACCAGGCAGGGAATAAGAAGGAATCGAGCAAGGGTGCCAACGTGGGCCACGTGGTGCAGGTGATCGGGCCGGTGGTGGACGTGCAGTTCGAGGAGGGCCACCTGCCGCTCATCTATAACGCCGTGCGCATCACCAGCGAAGGCTTCGAAGTGGATGAGCCGATCGACATCATCACCGAGGTGCAGCAGCATCTCGGCGAAGGCCGCGTGCGCGCGGTGGCGCTGAAGCCGACCGAAGGCCTGGTTCGCGGAATGAAGGCCGTCGACACCGGCGCGGGCATTTCCGTTCCCGTGGGCCGCGGGACGCTCGGGCGCGTGCTGAACGTCCTCGGCGATCCGGTCGATAACCTCGGCCCGGTCGAGGCCAAAGAACGCTGGGCCATTCATCGTCCTGCTCCGGCGCTGGACCAGCAGTCCACATCGCTCGAAATGTTCGAGACCGGCATCAAAGTCGTCGACCTGATTGAGCCGTACCTCAAGGGCGGAAAGATTGGATTATTCGGCGGCGCGGGCGTGGGCAAAACCGTGCTCATCATGGAGCTGATTCACAACGTGGCCATGAAGCACGGCGGAGTCTCCGTGTTTGCCGGCGTTGGCGAGCGCACGCGCGAAGGAAACGACCTGTGGCTGGAAATGACCGAGGGCGGCGTGATCGTTCCGGGAAACTCGGAGAAATCCCGCGCGGCATTGATTTACGGCCAGATGACCGAACCCCCCGGAGCGCGTTTGCGCGTCGGATTGACGGGCCTCACGGTCGCGGAATATTTCCGCGACGCGGAAGGCCTCGATGTGCTGCTCTTCATCGACAATATTTTCCGCTTCATTCAGGCGGGCTCGGAAGTCTCGGCCCTGCTCGGCCGCATGCCTTCGGCGGTCGGTTACCAGCCGAACTTGAATACGGAACTTGGCGAGCTTCAGGAGCGCATCACGTCGACAAAGAAAGGCTCCATCACCTCCGTGCAGGCCATTTATGTTCCGGCCGACGATTACACGGACCCGGCTCCGGCCGCTACGTTCGCTCACCTCGATGCCACCACGAACTTGAGCCGGCAGATTGTCGAGCTGGGCATTTATCCCGCCGTTGATCCGCTGGCGAGCTACTCGCGCATTCTCGACGCGCGCGTCGTCGGGCAAGAGCATTACAACGTCGCCCGCTCGGTGAAGTTGACCCTGCAACGCTATAAGGATTTGCAGGACATCATCGCGATTCTCGGCATCGAGGAATTGCCCGAGGAAGACAAATTGATTGTCGCCCGCGCGCGGAAGATTCAGCGCTTCATGTCGCAGCCGATGTTCGTCGCGGCGCAGTTCACGGGCCTCGAAGGGAAGTACGTCAAGATCGACGACACCATTCGCGGATTCAAGGAAATCGTCGAAGGCAAGCACGACGACTTGTCCGAGCAGGCCTTCTATATGGTGGGCACGATTGAAGAGGCGCGGGAGAAGGCCGAGAAAATGGCGGCGACGGCGTAGTCCTAGCGAAGGAAGCAAGGAGATGCGAGTCCAACGATGTTACCCGAAAGCATAGACCTGCAGATCGTCACGCCTGAGCGCTTCGTGCTGCGCGAAGCCGTCCAGTCGGTCGAATTGCCGGGCAAGGAAGGGTATATGGGCATCCTTCCGGGGCACGCGCCGCTGCTCTCCGAGCTGGGCGCCGGGACGCTTTCGTATCTTAAAGGCAGCCATACGGAAGTTTTCGCCGTCATCAACGGGTTTGTGGAGGTCCTGCCGGGGCGCGTGATTGTGCTGGCGGACGCTTGCGAGCGGGCGGCGGAAATTGATGTCGCGCGCGCACGGAGCGCGCTCGAGCGCGCGAAGGGTGAAATGGCGCAAAAATCATCCGAGGATGCGGATTGGGATCGCGCCAGCGCCGCATTGAATCGCGCGCTCACGCGTTTGCAAGCCGCCGCGAAGGGCGGCATGGCCGGCGCATCCGAAGAAGGTTCCCCGCATTAGAACCTCTGGGCTTGCCGCCACGCTCTCCGGCGTATCGTTTGATCCGCATCCCCAAGTGCTCCGATTGAATCCGCGCTGTTTGTAGAGCATCCTTAAGAAGGGAACAACGGGAGGCGGTTCTGATGGCTGTAATCATCATGTACAGCACGCCGTGGTGCGGTGATTGCCGGCGCACGAAGCTGTTCTTGAAGGAACGCGGAATCGAATTTCGCGAAGTCGATATTGATCAGTCGCCCGAGGGTGAAGCATTGGTCCTTCGCGTCAATAATGGCCGCCGCAAAGTGCCCACACTGGAAGTAGATGGCCGGTATTTCGCGAATAGCCCGTATGATCCTTACAAGCTTGCCGAAGAACTCAAAATCCCCTTGAATTCGTAGTTGTGTAAGGCGAATTGGCTACAGGAGCGCGACGCCGCGCGTGTAGACATTCGCGACTTTCAGTTCAGGCGTGAGGAAGACCATATCCGCGTCCGCGCCAGCCGCCAGCACGCCTTTTCTTTCCGCGATGCCGACGCGCCGCGCGGGGTTGAGCGTTGCCATGCGCACGGCTTCGATCAACGGCACGCCGAGGCGCACCATGTGCTGCAACGCGCGGTCGAGCGTCAGCGTGCTGCCCGCGAGCTTTCCTTCGCGATTGCGGCAAACTCCGCCGGAAACCGTCACGTCAAACGTTCCCAGCCTGTAGCTGCCGTCGCGCATGCCCGTCGCCGCTGTGCCGTCGCTGACCAGGATCACCAACTCCGGCCCTTTCGCGGCCAGCAGCAGCCGGATGGCGGGATCATCCACGTGCACGCCGTCCGCGATAATCTCCGCCGTGACGGAATCATCGGTGAGCACGGCGCCGATGACTCCTGTTTCGCGATGCGAAAACGGCCGCATGGCATTGAATACATGTACGGCGTGCCGAGCGCCGCGAAAAATCGCCGTGTGCGCCTGCTCGTAGGTCGCATCCGTGTGTCCCAGCGCGACAACCACGCCACGAGCGTAAGCGTGCTCGACCAGTTCGAGCGCGCCGGGAATCTCGGGAGCAAGCGTGAGAATGCGCGCTGTTCCGCCGGCGGCCTCCAGATAGCGGTCAAGCAGCGCAATCGAGGGCTTGGCGATGGCGCCCGCGGGATGCACGCCGCGCCGCGTCGCGCTGATGAACGGCCCTTCCAGGTGAATGCCTGCGATTTCCGCCGTGGGAACCGTGGGCGTCGCGATATTCGCGGGACTGGCGATGTAGCGCGCGATGTCTTCCAAGCAGCGGCGCGTTTCGTCGGGAGGGGCGGTGACCGTGGTAGCCACAAGGGAAGTGGTGCCGTGGCGCGCGACGGCCTTTGCCACGGTGCTCAGGGCTTCCTCGGTCGAGGACATCACGTCGTGGCCGCCCGCGCCGTGGACGTGGATGTCGACGAAACCCGGAATCACGGTCATGTCGCGCGCGAGGATTTCCTTGGCGTCCGCCGGAACTTGAATCTCATCGCGGCGCCCGATACGCGCGATCTTGCCATCTTCAATCACAATGGCCGCGTCCGCGATTTCTTCCTGCGGCGTGAATGCGCGCCCGGCCTGAATCACCATCATCGCCATAACGCACCATCCTACTTGAACTCACGCGCGCCCGCGGAAAATCATAATGCGGGGTTGCAAGAATGTTACGCTCGGCTACAATCGAGAGGCTCGCAATGTGATTCGGAGGAACGCATGGCAAACGAGAAACGGTTCATGGCCTGGAAGCGCCACCATCGGAAGCGCAAGTCAGCCAAGGCGAAAATGAAGCTCTACGAGGAAGGGAAGCTGGCGCACGACAAACTTCCCGCGCTGGCCAAGACATTCCTGAAACGCAAGTTGCGCTCGCTCGCAAAAGCGGAATAGAGCCGCCAAAAAAACAAGAAGGGGAGGCGTCCCTCAGGAGCGCCTCCCCTTCTGTTGGCTTGCCGCCTCTCGTCGTGATTCGGGGAACGCGAGGCTTTTGTTCAGGGTAAAGTCGAATCTACTCGCTTGTGCCTGTCGTCGCCGTCTGGCTTGCGGTTGCGCCAGGAGCAGCTGTCTTGGGCACGCTCAGATAACCCACGACTTTATTCTTGGCCACGTGGTTGACGACCAGTTCCAGCGGGGTCTGATAACCGTGCGTGTAGAAGTAAATCGGCTCGTCAACGGAGCGGTTCTTCTTTTCAAAGCGCTTGTCATTGACGTAGAGATAGACGGTGAAGAGCTGATTTTTCACGTTCGTGCCGCGCAGTTCAACCGTCAGCGAGCCCACGCGCTTGCGCTGGCCCTTTTTGTCCACGGTGAATTCGTAAATGTTGCGCTCGCCCATCCGCCGCAACTGTTCGATTTCATCGTGATTCCGTGCGATCAGGTTGCCAAACTGGTCCCGTGCCATTTGCAGGCTCTGCTTGGTCGAGTCCAGGTCGGTTTTCACGCCGTTCACGTCGCCGCTCAGCTTGTTGACGTCGTCTGAACTCGCTTTCGTGGCCAGCTGCGAGCTTTCCTGCTGCTGTTGCTGCTGGAACGCGGCGAACTGCTTCGCGTCCATTTCCTTGATCTTCCTCGCCTGATAGCGCGCATTGGCCAGTTCGCCCTGCGTCAGCTTCAGACGATTGGTGATCACGCTCACTTCGCCCTGCACTTGAGCGTTGGTCTCTTCGGCCTGCTGCAGCCGCTGTTCGAGAACCGTCTGCGCCTGCTTGTCCGTTTGCGCTTGAGCCGTCAGCGCCTGCTGATTGCTCTTCGAAGCGCTTTCCGCGCTCCAGCCAATGCCCAGCGCCACCAGCGAAACCACTGCCAGCAACACCACCATAATTCCTACCCACCGGGGAGTCACTGCTTCCTGCGTCGTAACCTGCTCACGTCCGTCGATCATCGCCTTGCTCCTTCGCACTTGAATTCCCCACTGCCCGAGCCCGCAATGAAATAAGCACGGGCGTAGCCAATCGCGCGGAATGCCACCTTTTTCATGTAAGTCACTGATTGTACTTTGTTTATTTTGTACTGGTCCGAAGGACAGGTATCGGTAGTTCGCCCTAGACCCTGAAATCTTTACCTGTACTCGGTTGTTTCTGCACTGGCGGCGGAAACACCGCCCTGCGGAGGGGCCTCAGCGCGTGATTTGCAGGTTCTTCAAGACTTCGATGCGATCGTCGAGCGGCGGATGCGTGCTGAAGAGACCCGCGAACATTCGGCGAGCCTGAAGCGGTGCAACGATGCACAGGGCTGCCGTTGACGGCGAAATGTTCATGGGAATTTTCTTGTTGTAGACCTCGAGTTTTTGAAGGGCGCTAATCAGGCCGTAGGGATGTCCGACCATTCTCACGCCGGAAGCGTCTGCCTGATATTCCCGTTGGCGGGAGATCCCAAGCTGCAGCAGCAGCGCGGCCACTGGAGCGAGAATCAGCATCAAGATCGCGGTGATGGCGTTGCCTTCTCCTTCGCCGTCACGCGATCCGCCAAAACCGCCGAAAAGCAGTCCCCAGCGGCCCATTTGCGCGATCCAGGTGATCGCTCCCGCAATCGTCGCGGCGATGGATGACGTCAGAATGTCGTAATTCCGAACGTGGGAAAGCTCGTGCGCGATCACGCCTTCCAGCTCGTCGTCGTTCATGATTTGCATCAGCCCGGCCGTCACGCACACGGCCGCATGTTTCGGGTTGCGGCCCGTCGCGAAAGCGTTCGGCGCTGCTTGCGGGCTAACGTAGAGCTTCGGCATCGGCAGCCCCGCCTTGCCCGCCAGCCGTTCCATCACGGCGTAGAGGCGCGGTGCCTGTTCGCGCGTCACCGGCTGCGCGTGGCTGGACCGGAGCGCAATCTTATCCGAAAAAAAATACGAAACCCCGTTCATCACCACGGCGATGATCAGCCCAATCGTCATTCCGCGCGGGCCCGCAATGGCCTTGCCGCCGAGAATCAGCAGCAGCGTGAGGCCGGTGAGCAACAGCGTGGTCTTGATGGTCTTCATTTCGTCTCCCTGGATCGTCCCACAGTCAGTTTAGAGTGCCGTCATCGCAGCGTCAACTTTTGGTCGAGCGCGCCGCGCGGGCTCCTGCCTTCGCGCGCTGAAAGCGTATTTCGCCCGTCTTCGCATCGGCGTCGGCAACCACTTCGTCGCCCGGCAATACTTTTCCGTCCAGAATTTCCAGCGCCAGCGGATCCTGCACCATTCTCTGTATGGCGCGGCGCAAAGGGCGCGCGCCATACGCGGGATCGTAGCCTTCGCGCAGCACCAGCTCGCGCGCCGCGGGCGTGAGCTTGAGCGTTATGTGCTTGCCTTCGAGCAGCTTCGAAACGTGCGCCAGTTGCATGTCCACAATGTGCTCGAGCTGCTCTTTCCCGAGCGGCAGGAATAGCACAATGTCGTCGACGCGGTTCAAAAACTCCGGGCGGAACGTTTGCCGCAGAGCCTCCATCGCTTCCGCGCGAGCGCGTTTCGGATCGCTCGCGGCCAGATCGAAAATCGCGGAAGACCCCGCATTCGAAGTCATCACGATCACCGTGTTGCGAAAATCCACCGTTCGTCCTTTACCGTCCGTCAGGCGCCCGTCTTCAAGGATCTGCAGCAGGACGTTGAAGGCATCGGGATGCGCCTTTTCAATTTCGTCGAGCAACACCACGGAATACGGATGCCGCCGCACCTGCTCGGTCAGCTGGCCGCCTTCCTCGTAACCGACGTATCCCGGCGGCGCGCCGATCATTCTCGCGACCGAATGCTTTTCCATGTATTCGGACATGTCCAGGCGGATCATCGCGCGCTCGTCGTCGAAGAGAAATTCGGCCAGCGCGCGCGCCAGCTCTGTTTTACCCACGCCCGTCGGTCCGAGAAACAGAAACGATCCGATCGGCCGGCGCGGATCGGCGAGTCCCGAGCGGCTCCGGCGAATCGCATTCGCGATGCGTCCGAGCGCATCGTCTTGCCCCACCACGCGCTGCCGCAAGCGCTCTTCCATGTGCACGAGTTTTTGGACTTCGCCTTCGAGCAGCCGCCCCACGGGAATGCCCGTCCACTTGCTCACGATGCGCGCGATATCTTCCTCGCCGACTTCTTCCTTGAGCAGCGCCCGCCCGCCTTTCTGTCGCTGGGCCAGCTCTTCCTGCGCCTTCTCCAATTCCCGCTGCGCGGCGCTCAATTTGCCGTAACGAATTTCCGCGACCTTCGCGAGTTCGCCGGCGCGCTCCATGCGCTGCTCTTCGGTTTTCAGCTGATCGATTTCACTTTTGATTTTGCGGATGCGGCCAATGGCTTCCTTCTCGACTTGCCACTGGGCCTTGAGTCCGTTCGACTTCTCGCGCAGCGCGGAAAGTTCTTTTTCGATATCGTGCAGGCGCTCGCGCGAGTGTGCGTCGGATTCCTTGGAAAGCGCCTGGCGCTCAATTTCCAGCTGCATAATCCGCCGCTCGATTTCGTCGATCACCGCGGGCATGGAATCCAGCTCCATGCGCAGACCGGCGGCGGCTTCGTCGATCAGGTCGATGGCCTTGTCCGGAAGGAAGCGGTCGGAAATGTAGCGCTGGGAGAGCATCGCCGCGGCGACGATGGCCGCGTCCTGAATGCGCACGCCGTGATGCACTTCATACCGCTCCTTCAGGCCGCGCAGAATCGCGATGGCGTCCTCCACCGAAGGCTCGGGAACCATCACCGGCTGGAAGCGGCGCTCCAGCGCGGGATCTTTCTCGATGTATTTGCGGTACTCGTTGAGCGTGGTCGCGCCAATCGCGCGCAGTTCGCCGCGCGCCAGCGCCGGTTTCAGCATGTTCGACGCATCCATCGATCCTTCCGCCGCGCCCGCGCCCACCAGCGTGTGCAGCTCGTCGATGAATAGAATGACGCGTCCTTCCGATTCGGTGACTTCCTTCAGAACGGCCTTCAGCCGGTCCTCGAATTCGCCCCGGTACTTCGCGCCGGCCACCAGTGACGCCAAATCGAGCGCGACAATGCGCTTCGGCTTCAAAACCTCCGGCACGTCGCCGGCGATAATTCTTTGCGCCAGCCCTTCGACAACGGCGGTCTTGCCCACGCCCGGCTCGCCGATCAAGACTGGATTGTTCTTTGTGCGCCGCGCGAGGATCTGCATCACCCGCCGGATTTCCTCGTCGCGCCCAATCACGGGATCGAGCTTGCCGCGGCGAGCTTGTTCCGTCAGATCGCGCGCATATTGTTCGAGCGCTCGATACGTTGTTTCGGGATTCTGGCTGGTGACGCGATGGCTGCCACGCACGCTGACCAGCGCCTGAAGAATCGCGTCATGGCTTGCGCCGCTGCGCGCGAGCAGCGCTCCCGCGGGATCGCGGTCCAGTTGCGCAATCGCCAGAAGGATGTGCTCCGTGGAGACATATTCGTCCTTGAAGCGGGCCGCCTCATCGAACGCGCGGCTCAGCACGTCATTCGACGCCGGGCTCATATATTGCTGCGCGGCTCCTGATATTTTCGGCAGCCGCTCGATTTCGCGCCGCACTTCGCCCGCCAGCGCGTCGGGCGCGGCTCCCAGCTTGGCCAGCAAAGGCGCAACCACGCCTTCGCCTTGCGCCAGCAGCGCCGCCAGCAAATGCAATGGCTCGATTTGCTGCTGGTTCGCCGACGCGGCAATCTCCTGCGCGGCTTGCACGGCTTCCTGGGCTTTTACCGTCAGTTTGTCGTAGCGCAGCATGTTCGTTCCTTACTCCGTAACTCCATTTTACGGCTCACGTAAGACACAAAGGGGCCGAAATGCTCCGGCCCCCAGTGCAAGCGGAAATTGTTAATTCTTGCCGTTGGTAACGTTGATCTTCACTTGCTTGGGCTTGGATTCCGCGCGCTTCGGCAACGTGACGGTCAAAACACCATTTTTGTAGTCAGCCTTGATCGCTTCGGTGTTGACGCTATTCGGCAGCGAAAAACTGCGGCTGAAGGAACCGTACGCACGCTCCATGCGTAGGTAGCTGTCCTCTTTCACATGCTGCTCGAACTTCCGTTCACCGTGGATCGTCATCATGTTGTTTTCGACGCGGATGTCCAGATCCTTGTCGTTGATTTCAGGCAAATCCGCCTTGATCACCAACTCGTTCTCGGTTTCATAGACGTCCACGGCGGGCGCCCAAGCCGTCAGAGTGGACTGATCACCTTGGCGAGGAAAAGTGCTTTCGAAAAGACGATTCACCTGCTCCTGCAACGACGAAGGGTTCCGGAAAGGGTCCCAACGAGTCATACTGTTCATGGTAAACCTCCGTAATAATATTAACTTCAACGCAGTTATATTATCTTAGCGTTATAATGTCAAGTATTTTTTCGCGCCGATAGAGTGCTCCAATAGTCCCACTTTATGACTATATAATCCTAATTATAAAGCACTTGAGGTAGTGCGTTTCCGGCATGGTCAATAGTATCGGGTGGTCCCGCGCCTGCGTCCTTCGGTCGACAATTTGGATGGCCCGTCGCGCGTCGTTCGCGGCCTCCGCGATGGTTTGCAGGAACAGCGGCTCGGAAATGTGGTACGAGCACGAGGATGTGACTAGGAAGCCGCCAGGCTTCAGGATTTTGAGAGCCCTCAGATTGATTTCCTTGTATCCGCGCAGCGCGGACGCGACGCTGTCGCGGTTCTTGGCGAAGGCTGGGGGATCGAGGATCACGGTGTCAAAGCGCCGCCCGGATTGGTCATAAGCCTTTAACGCGTCGAAGCAATTCGCTTCGCGGAACGTAACGTGTGTAATTCCATTGAGCTCCTGATTGCGGCGGGCAATTTCGATGGCCGCGCCCGAAAGGTCGATTGCTTCGATCTGCGCTGCGGCCGCCGCGACGGTTAACGCGAACCCGCCGTGGTACGTGAAACAATCCAGCACTTCGCCGGAGGCGTAAACGGCCGCTGCTCGCTGGTTCTCGCGCTGGTCCAGGAATCCGCCGGTTTTTTGGCCTTTGTATAAATCGTAAACGAATCGTATGCCGTTGCGCGACGCCACCACTTCTTCCGGGACATCGCCATGCAGCAGGGAGACTTTGCGCTCCAGGCCCTCGAGTTCGCGAACCCGGGGATCGTTCCTTTCGAGAATGCCGCGCGGCGAAAAAAGTTCGGCCAAAATCGACACGATCTCTTCTTTGCGCCGCTCGGTTCCCTGGCTCAGCGTTTGCAGCACCTGCCAGTCGGCATAGCGGTCGACAATGAGCGACGGCAGCAAATCCGCCTCGCTGTAGACTAGGCGGTACGTTTCCGTCTGTTCGACCACGCGTTTGCGATATTCCGCGGCCGCCTGAATGCGCGCCTTGAAAAATTCCCGGTTGACGGGCGCATCCTCGCGCGTCAGCAAACGCAGCGTGATTTGCGAGCGGCTGCTGAAGAAGGCGCGGCCGACGAAGTTGCCTCGGTCGTCCTTCACCCGGACAATCTCGCCGCTCTCGGCCTCCGCGCTGCGGACGTCGCTGCGGTATACCCAAAGATGGCCCGAGCGCAGGCGCTCGGCGCCTCGCTGGCTGATCGTCACCTGGCCTTCGGCCATCGTTGCCCTCGCTTAAGGCCCTTGGTGCGGAGTCCTTACGTTACACTGGAATTCTTGCGGCCGGTACGAATGCAATTGACCCACAGGAAAGAAACGACGCGGCCGATTGTATTTGCGTGCTGTCATAGCATAGTTTGTCTTTGTGTGCCAGCACCCTGCTCGAAAACCAGGCGCGGCGGCGCGGAAAGTCCCGGGACTTGAATCTTAGCGAATTCGATTACGATTTACCGCACGAGCGCATCGCGCAATGGCCGCTCGCGGAGCGCGACGCCTCGCGCATGATGCTCGTCGGCCGCCATGCCGGCGCGTGGGAAGATCGCCAGTTCCGCGAGTTTCCGGAACTTCTCCGCGGCGACGAACTGATCGTCATCAATAATGCCCGTGTTCTCCCCGCGCGTCTTTGGGGGCATCGCCAGGGTGTGCACGCGCAGCCAATCGGCAAAAACAGCCCGATCCGCCATGAACACCTGACCGCGCCGGTCGAAGTTCTATTGTTGCGCGCCTGCGGAGAAGACCAGTGGGAAGCGCTCGTGCGTCCCGGTCGGAAAATTCCCGTCGGCGAAACGATTGTTTTCGGCGCGGGCGAACTGCGGGCCGAAGTTGTGGGCCGCGGGGATTACGGGCTGCGCCGGCTAAAATTTGAATGTGCGGGCAATTGTATCGAAGTCATCAAGAGTCTGGGCCATATTCCGCTGCCGCCATACATCCAGCGTGGCGATTCCGAGATCGATCGCCAGCGTTACCAAACCGTTTTTGCGAGTCGCGGCGCCGCGGTCGCGGCTCCCACCGCCGGCCTGCACTTCACTCCGGCGATATTATCCCGTGTACGCGAGCGCGGCGTGGAAGTTGCCGAAATCACTCTCGACGTGGGTCTGGGCACGTTTGAGCCGATTCGCACCGAGCGCCTTGAGGACCATCCGATTCACGCGGAGCACTACGAGATCTCCGCGACTACCGCTGAAGCCATCGCGCGGGCCCAGGCCAAACACCGCCCCGTGCTTGCGGTGGGTACGACCGTCGTTCGCGCGCTCGAAGATGCTGCCGCGAAATTCGCCTCTGGCCGTCATGAGCGCGCGGACGCGCCAGCGCACGCGCTCATCGCCGCCGGCCGCGCCGAAGCTAATATTCTCATTTTTCCAGGCAAGCCGTTTCGCGTGGTCGATCAACTGCTCACAAATTTTCACCTCCCACGTTCCAGCTTGCTGGCCTTGGTCTCGGCGTTTGCGGGGCGCGAAAACGTGTTGCGCGCCTATCGCCACGCGGTCGAATCCGAGTATCGCTTTTATAGTTATGGCGACTGCATGTGGATCCGCTAAGCCGGTTCCGGATGTCGGCGGCGCTGTTCGCGGGGACTTGGTGCAAGCTGGCGGAGCATCGTCTATAATTCCGGTGGATTTCCGGGGTGCGCCAGCCGATGCGATTTCTGATTCTTAGCGATATTCACGCCAACCTGACGGCGCTTGAAGCCACCCTCGCTGCATCGGAGGGCCGCTGGGATAAAGCCGTATGTTTGGGTGACGTAGTTGGTTATGGCCCCGATCCCAATGAAGTGATCGACCGCATTCGCGCGCTCGGCGCCGTCACCATTCGCGGAAATCACGACAAAGTCGCTTGCGGCATCACCAGCGCCGATGATTTTAATCCCATCGCGCGTGCCGCTGTTCTTTGGACGCGCGAGCAACTTCGCGCTGAAAATCGCGAATATATCGAAAAGCTGCCCGTCGGACCGCTTTCCCTCGATGGTTTTTCGCTGGTTCATGGTGCGCTGCGCGACGAGGACGAATACGTCGTGGCCCCGGCGCAGGCGCTGGATTCCTTGCTCGAAGCGCCCTCGCCGGTCACTTTTTTCGGGCACACGCATCTGCAGGGCGGATTTTCGCTCAGCCCGGACAACGAGATTCACGCGCTGCGCGTCAAGCCGGCCGACGGCGAGCAATTTTCCACGTTGAAACTGAAACAGGGCACGAGCTATCTGTTGAATCCCGGCTCGATCGGCCAGCCTCGCGATGGCGATCCACGCGCGGCTTTTGCAATCGCTAATCTCGACCGCCGCGAAGTGGAATTCTGGCGCGTGCCGTATGAAGTCGAATCCGTCCAGCAGAGGATGGAAAAGGCTGGCCTGCCCGAGCCGCTTATTTTGAGGCTCTCGTTCGGCCGGTAGCAGGGCGGGGAACAAGCGAAGCAGCAGCTTTTCCGTGAATGGCGGGAACTCGATTATCCTGCCGTGGAACGCTTCGCCAGCGAGGAGATGGATTGGAACCAGAAGACAGAAACCGGCTCGCCGTTTCCTTTACGGTCGGTCTCGTGATCGTCCTTCTCGTTTTTGGAGGCTTCTATCTGGCCATGCGTTTTTCCGGGCAGTCGAAGCCCGCGGCGGAAAAGCCGCTCGCGTTCGGCGCCGCGGAACAGTCCTATGTGGCGAACCTCAATTTCGAAAATCTCGAAATGTCCGCCTTCGAGAACATGCTCCACCAGAAAGTTACCTACTTGAATGGCGATATTTCGAATCGTGGCACGCGAACGGTCCGCGCCGCGGACATTACCGTCGAATTCTACGGTGCGGCGAATAAACTGGTGCTGCGCGAAACGCATCGCATCATCGGCAACGGTACCAGGCCCCTGCAAACCGGCGAAACGCGCGCTTTCCAGATCGGGTTCGAGGCCATACCCGCGTCATGGAATCACCAGTTCCCGGCGATTCGCGTGACGGGACTCGATCTCGAATAGCTTTCGCGCTTTGGCGCGCAGAGTGTTTGCCGCGGCTTCCATGGACGAGTGGAGCAATCTCGAACAGGCTCTCGATCAGCTCGCCGCTTCCGGCGCCGTCGAGGTGCACGAAGACGGCGAATGGCTTGCCGGGCTCGATGGGTTCCGCACGGAAGTGCGCCGCAAAGGCAAGCAGGCGCTCATTCATCTCTGGTCCTCGGAAAGCAATCTGGTTCGAACCATTCTTCGCGTCTCCGCGTGCGAACCCACGCGCATTCAACTCGAAGTGCAGCGCTTTGGACGCGCGAAACCCGGCCGCCTGGAATTTTTGAGCTCGGCTTCCCCGCGTCCCGCGGTGCGCGTTGGCCGCGAGCAGTTCCGCGCGCGCTTCGGCCGCATGCTCGCCGAACAGTTTCCCGATGCGCGCGTCGAGTCGCTCACCACGTCCGCCGATCTCAAGCGCTCGTTCTCCGCGCTGTATACGCGGGGCATGATGGCGGAGGGCCGGTCTTCCTGGGCCGTGATGGGAGTTGCGCCGTCGGAAAACGCCGCGGCGTTGGAAGGAATTTTGGGCTATGGGTTGCTGTGGCTCGATGCCGCGCGCCAGCGCCCGGAAGTGGGTCTCGAGGTTTACGAATTCAACGAACGCGATTGGCGCGTTCGCCGCGTGCAAGCCTCCAGCCACGGCAATGTCGAAAGCTGGCTGACTCCGCGCCAGGAAGTCGAAAGGACGCTCCCGGCGGCGCGCGACGCAATTGACCATGTCCGCAGTCTGTTGCCGCAAGAGCCCGAGGCCATCGAGATATCTGTTCCGCCGGCGACGCACGAAGTATCGTTCCGTTTTCGTGGCCTGGAATTTGCCCGCTGGGATCAGGGCCGCATCTATTTCGGCCTGGGCGATGACCGCCGTCTTCTGACCAGCGGCGATTCCGCAGTATTCCAGTCTCTTCTCGGCGAGCTTTCCTTGAAACGCAGCTCCGATGCCACGGACACGAACGATCCGCTATATCGTGGCGCGCCGGAGCGATGGCTCGAATCAGCGGTTCGCGCTGACCCTGCGCGCCTCGATGCGCATCTGGATTCGCGGTATCTCTATTCGCAAGTGCCCGCATTGGCGGCGGGCGAGCGCGGCGTGATCGATCTGCTGGGTGTAACGCACCAGGGACGCCTCGTCGTGGCCGAACTCAAGGCGTCCGAAGACCTGCAGCTTCCGCTCCAGGCTGTGGATTATTGGCTGCGCGTCCGGAGGCACCTGATCGAGGATCATTTCCGCGGATATGGCTATTTCCCGGGAGTCGACTTCCGCCCCGATCCGCCGCTCGTCTGGCTGGTGGCTCCGGGCTTGCGCTTCCACGCCGCCAACGAAATCCTCGTGCGTTATCTTTCCCCTGATTTGCAGATCAGCCGCATCGGCCTCAATGAAAATTGGCGGCGCGGCGTGCGCGTGGTTTTTCGGCAATGATTGCGAGCCAGCGTGGAGGCAAAAAATTAGGGAAGCAGTTTAGGTTGCCCTAAGCCACTTCCCGGGGTGTGTCCTAGAAGTGATTTGATTGTATAGATGCTACGCGGACCGAAAGGTTGCTTCGCTCCGGTTAAGACTGTAAGTGCTGATCGGAAAACCTGTAGGCGACGGCTTAACAGCTCATTGAAAAACCACGTTCGCTGTCATCCCGAGCCGCCATGCGAAGAGGGATCTGCATTTTCCTTAAGTTTCTGTAAACTGCGGCTCTGTCGCGCGACATAACAACGAAGCTCGCTTCTTCAGCAAGCAGTTAGTAGAACAGATATTTGCGCCACTTCTCGTCTTTGTGGCCGATCAGGCGCATCAGTTGCCGCGAGGTGTGCAGCGTGAACGGCCGCGGCCGGCGCGCCAGCGTCAAGCCGGCTTCTTCCGGCGTGCGGTCGCCCTTGCGATTGTTGCATTGGTAGCAGCACGCCACAAGATTCTCCCACGACGACCGGCCGCCCCGCGAGCGCGGCATCACATGATCCAGCGTTAAGTCCGAGGTGGAAAACGCCCGGCCGCAAAACTGGCACGTATTGCGGTCGCGCAGCAGAATGTTCTTCCGCGATAGCGCACGGCTTTGCTGCGGAATATGCCGGTAACTGAGCAGGCGAATCACCGATGGCACCGCCACGGCTCGGCTCGTCGAATGAACTTCCGCCGGGTGCGTCTCTTCAGCCTGCGCCACGCCCTTCAGCATCAGCACCAGAGCGCGGCGCACGGCTGTCACGTTGATGGGCTCAAACGTTGCATTGAGGACCAGCACCGGCGCCTGCATCAGCGACGCCCGCCGGGGCGGCGCCGCTGCATCGCCTTTCACTGGCGCTGCGAGCGCATGGCTGCCGGATATCGAAATATTCGGCCGGGGCCGAAGCACGTTTTGCGGTTTGCGGCGGTGGTCCATGTTCAAACCAATCTTCCAATCGGTGTTCAAATCGAAGTTCCAGCGGAACTTCGCGTCGAATTTTCTTCTCGACCCGCGTGCCTGGAAGCTCCTGCGTTGCTCGCTCCCGTGTTTTTAGATGCTCTGCGGGGTCTCCCGGTTCTTCTCTATTTCGTCCGTTTTGCCGGAGAAGGCGCTTCCGCGCGAAATCACTCGCGCCACTGTCAATCCCGCCACGCTCTTCGCTCCCGCGCTTTTCAAGGCCCGCGCGCACGCATCGAGCGTCGCGCCAGTCGTGAATACATCATCTATCAGCAAGACGCGAAGGTTGTCAACTCGCGTCCCTTCGCGGATTTCGTACGCGCCACGCACCGTTTGCCAGCGTTCGCGCCGCGACAGCAGCAGCCGTGGCGGACGCGGCTTCGTCCTCACCAGCAAGTACGCGCCTAGTGGCAATTTCAGTTTGCGGGCCAGCGGCCGCGCGATCAGCTCCGCCTGATTGTAGCCGCGTTCCCGCTGGCGCGCGGGGTGCAGGGGCACGGGAACCGCCACATCGGCCGCGAAGATTTCCGGCTCCGTTCGGATCTTTTCTTCCAGCCGGGCCGCGAACCAGCCGCCCAGCCGCGTCAGCCGCTCATATTTCAGCAGGCCGACGGCGCGCGACATCTCGTCGTTATATTCTCCGTAGCTTCGCGCGCTGTCGAACGCATACGTCCCGCGCCGGCAGGCGAAGCATAACGGCACGGAAGCGTCCGCAGCCGCCTGCGACACAAATGGACGGCCACACAGCGCGCAGCAGGGTCCGTGGAACGGCGCGAGCGATGCCAGACATTCGTGACACACGGGAAGCGGGCTTGCTGTGGTCAGCACGTGGCTGCAGATCCGGCACGGCGCCGGGAATAGTACGGAAGCGAGCGCGTCGAGAGTGTCGCGAAGAATCACGGCCTATATTTACCGGGAAGGAACGACCATAATCTATACTATTGTGCGGAATGCGAGAAGGAATAATGCGCCGTTCATGGGTTCTGCGCGATCCGCAAACGAACGCGCAGGCACGGTGAGGCGGAGAGCAACTCCTGGCGCGTGCCGCGAAGCCTTCACGCCGGCTTTCTTCGATCCAGGAATCGCGGTTCGGAGAGGGAAGTTACAGCAGCCCTTGTTCCTGTTTTTCCTGGCAGGTGATGCAGTATCGCGTCCACGGCACGGCTTCCAGCCGCTTCTGCTGCAGTTCCGTCTGGCATTGGATGCACAGCCCGAACGTTCCCGCGCGGATGCGCGCCATGGCTTCATCCACAAGTTGCAGCAGCGCGCGGTCGTTGTGCGTCTGGCCGAAGAGAAATTCCTTCGTGTAGGAGTTCGCGGCCTTGTCGGCAAGGTCCACTGTGGGATCTTCGTCCGCCTCGCGGCCTTCTTGTCCGGTGCGCGCAATGGTGTTGACCAGTTCCTCGCGCCGCGCCTGCAGTTTCTTTTTGTAGTATTCCAGTCGTTTCTTATCCACAGCTTGGGCCTCGGAGGGTTATTGACCCTCGAATAAATCAAGCGATTGTACCGGCGTTTCGCAATCAAGTCAATTCGACGTATCGCGCCGTCAGGGTGATTTTGTCCAGGTACGCAATTGCCACTAAATTTAGGCGGTTGTAGTTTCGTGTGAACTTTCTTCCTGCGTTCGTGTATCTTCATCCCGGCATGCATCCCGATCCGGTTGACTCTGTTTCGCGAGCGCAGCTGT
>DATLTU010000004.1:0-13418 GCA_035533415.1 Candidatus Limnocylindrales bacterium | reverse complement strand
CACGTTCGGACGTTTCGAAGAAGGAGACACGATGAGCGATCTCGCAAGCAAGACCTGCGTGCCCTGCCGCGGAGGCGTGCCGCCTCTCAAAGGCAAGGAGCTCGAAGGATATTTGAAACAGGTTTCCGGCTGGAAAGCCGTCAACGAACATCATCTGACGAAAACTTTTACCTTTCCGGATTTCAAGCAGGCGCTCGCGTTCGTCAACAAAGTGGGAGACGTCGCGGAAGAGCAGGGCCATCATCCCGCGATCGATTTCACATGGGGCAAAGCGGAAATTACCACGTGGACGCATAAGATCGACGGCCTGACGGAAAGCGATTTCATCCTCGCCGCGAAAATCGACCGGCTGTAAGTTCGCAGGACGCGCCCGTTCACGGATTCCCGGGGTTTCGCCCGCCCGTCCGTTGCGTATTGAGTTGACCGAAATGCAGATGCTATTCTGGGCGTATGTCCGACGCGGATCGTTCTCCCCTCGCCAGCGATATCGCTGAAAAATTACGAGCGCTGCTCGAAGTCTCGGAATCCATTTCCCTGCACCACGACCTTGCCTCGCTGTTTCACGATCTGGCGCAGCGGCTCTATGGCATCGTCACGTTTGATTTTCTGAGCCTGATACTTCATGACGCCGCCCGCGACGTAATGCAGTTGCACATTTGCGAAGGAAGAAATCCCGGCCCGGAGATGCCAAGCCTGGAATTGGCACTGGACGAATCGCCCAGCGGCATCGTGTTTCAGACGCAGCAACCACTCGCGATGCCTTCGCTCGACGGCGAAGTTCGCTTTCCGCGGCTTCGGGAATTGTTCCGGGAACAAGGCATCGAGTCCTTCTGCGTGGTTCCGCTGAGCACCGCGCAGCGAAAACTTGGCGCGCTGGGTTTTGCGAACCGCACGCGCTACGAATATCAACCCGCGGAAGTAAATCTGATGGAACGCATCGCGCGGCAAGTGGCGGTCGCGGTCGACAATGCTCTTAATTACCAGCGGGCGCAGTCGTATCAGCAGCAGCTTATCCGCGAACGCGATCGTTTGCGAATGCTGCTCGACGTGACGAACGCGGTGATCTCGAAGCTCGACCTTCGGCAGCTCTTCAGCGCCATTTCCGCAAGTCTGCGCCGGCTGCTCGAATGCGAATACGTCAGCCTGGCGATCTACGATCCGGAAACGCGGCGCATGAACATCCGCGCCCTCGATTTTCCCGCGGGCAAAGGCTTCCTGCAGGAAGAATTGAGCCTGCCTCTGGATCAGACGCCCGCGGGCCAGGCATTTTCCACGCGACAGCCATTTATTCTGAACCGCGACAATCTGGCGCGCATGTATCCGGAGCTGGCCACGCTGATTGCCGCGGAAGGCTTGAAATCCGGCGTTTCCCTGCCCTTGCTCACGCCGGAACGCGCGCTGGGCACGCTGAATTTTGCGAGCCTGCGGGACAATGCGTTTTCCCAGGAGGATGTCGATTTCCTGCGGCAAGTCGCGGGCCAAATTGCGCTCGCGGTGGAAAACGCGCTGGCCTATCGCGAAGTCGAGCAAATCAAGAACAAGCTAAGCGAAGAAAAACTGTATCTCGAAGATGAAATTCGGAGCGAGCACAACTTCGAGGAAATGATTGGCGAGAGCGCGGCGTGGAAACGCGTCCTGGAGCAGGTCGCCACGGTCGCTCCCACAAATTCCACCGTGCTTATCCTGGGGGAAACCGGCACGGGCAAAGAGCTGATCGCGCGCGCGATCCACAACAACAGCGCCCGGCGCGCACGCACGTTCGTGAAATTGAATTGCGCCGCCATCCCGGCCGGCCTGATCGAATCGGAGCTTTTCGGTCATGAGAGAGGCGCATTCACGGGCGCGATCGCGCGGCGCGTCGGCCGATTCGAGCTGGCGAATCGCGGTACGATTTTCCTCGACGAAATCGGCGACATTCCGATTGAGCTGCAGCCCAAGCTGCTGCGCGTTCTGCAAGAGCAGGAGTTCGAACGGCTGGGAAGCACGGCGACAATCCGCGTGGATGTCCGCCTGGTGGCGGCGACCAATCGAGACCTCGAGGAAATGGCCGCGGCGAAAACATTCCGGCCGGATCTCTACTACCGGCTGAACATCTTTCCCATTCGCATCCCCGCGCTGCGCGAGCGCCCCGAGGATATTCCGCTGCTCGTCCGGCATTTTGCGCAAAAGCACTCGCGCCTGATGAATCGCGCGATTCAGAGCGTATCCAGCGAAGCCCTCGATGCGATTCTGCGCTACTCCTGGCCCGGCAACATTCGCGAACTCGAAAATTTCATCGAGCGCGCGATTATTTTGTCGCCCGGTCCGGAACTGCGCTTGCCGGTTTCTGAACTGCGCGAGCGAAGTCAGGATCGCGCGGGAGGAACCACCACGCTTGCCGCAGCAGAGCGCGAGCATATCCGGCGGGTTTTAGCCGATACGAATTGGACAGTCGGCGGACCGAATGGCGCCGCCGCGCGTCTTGGAATGAAGCGCACGACATTGCAGTCGAAGATGCGAAAATTGGGGATCCGCAGGTCAGCCTAGCATTCTGAAATGGCCGAAATAGAGTCATGTGCCGATATATCGGCATGCAATTTCATAGACGAATTACCGCGCCCTACTCAAATCACTTAAAATCCACTAAGTGCCATATTCTACTTATACATAAAACGTGCCGTCAAATCGTCACTTTGGCCCGCCAAATGCAACTGTGTGCATGCCCACACGGGAGGAAGTTAGCCATGATGAAGGTCACCATTGAGCGGGAAGGCACTCGTACCCGTCTGCGCGTGGAAGGCAAAATTTCCGGACCCTGGGTTGACGAACTCCGCCGCTGCTGGGAGTCGCTACCAGTTGAGTCACCGGAGCATCCAATAGCGATCGAATTGGCGGACGTGAGTTACATCGACGATGCCGGAAAGGTGCTCATCACTCAGATGGTTCAAGCAGGCGCGGAAATCTGGGCGCAAGGCTGTTCCACTGCCGCAATCGTTAAATCCATACGGCCCGGAGCGCAGCGCGAACGTTCCGGCGCGCCGGCAAAGCCCTCGGGACGGGGCGGACGTGGCCGCCGGCTCTTCCTTGTGCCGTTTCTATTCTTTTTGGCGGTCAGTACGTCGCGAGCCCAGGCGACGGCGGGGAAGCCCCCGCTGCAATTGAATCTGCACCAGGCGGTTCAGATTGCACTGAAGCAAAATCCTAGCGTGCAAATCGCCGCACTGAATCTGACCGAAAGTCAAAAGGAAAGCGGCATTGCGCGTGCTGCGCTGCTGCCCCAGGCGGATTTCAATGTTTCGGATCGCGCCATTCGCGCGAACATTCGCGCGGGAATCGGCCTGGCCATTCCGGGCGTGCCCGAAGCCGTAGGGCCGTTTCAAGTTTTCCAGACCGGCACGGATTTCTCGGCGCCGGTTTTCGACTTGTCCCTGTGGCGGCGCTGGCAAGCCTCGCGCAAAAATGTTCTCAGCACCAGCGCACAGCGCCAATCGACGCGCGAGCAAATCGTGTTGCTGGTTGTTTCGCAATATCTCGCCTGCCTGCATGCGGGAGCACAGGTGCAGGCCGCGCAGTCGCAAGTGGATCTGGCGCAGGCGCTCTACAATCAGACGTCCGATATGGAGAAGAACGGCGTGGCCACGGGCGTCGACGCCTTGCGCGCCAATGTCGAGCTGCAAAATGAGAAGCAGGGGCTGATCGTTGCTCAGACAAACCGGAAAATCGCGCTCTATGGACTCTCGAAACTGCTGAATCTGGATCCTCGGCAGAAAATCGCGCTCGAGGATCAGACCAGCTTTTTCCAGACGCCGGAAATCAGCGCGGACGAAAGCCTAGCCGAGGCGTATCAAACGCGTCCGGAAATGCAATCCCTGCTGGCGGAGAAGCAATCCCTCGAGTACCAGAAACGCGCGGACAGCGAATCACGGTGGCCGGCGCTGACCTTCAGCGGCGATTACGAGCAGCAAGGCCTCTCGTCGAACACCGTGATTCCGACGTATGTGTACGAGGCGGGAGTCACCATGCCTCTCTTCACCGGCGGCCGAATCCACAACGAAATCTCCCGCGATAGTCTGGAAGTGCGAAAAATTCAGCAGAGCATCCTGAACGAACGCAGCCAAATCGCGCTGGATGTGCAGACGGCCGTCGCGGAACTTGATTCCGCGCGAAACCAGGTGAAGGTCGCGAATCTTGGCGTCGATCTGGCGAACCAGGAAGTGGAGCAGTCGCGCGACAGATTCAAGGCCGGGGTGGCGGACAACATCGAGGTGGTCGCGGCGCAGGATGCATTGGCGCGGGCGAACGAAAACCAGATCTCCGCGCTGTACGAATATAACCAATCGCGCGCGGACCTCGCGCACGCCATTGGGCGGACCGAACTGCTTTACAACAAATGAGAGAGAGACATGGAGACAAAAACGACTGAACGCGAGCTGGAAAAGTCACGCGAGCCGGAAAGGGAAGTGGCGGCGAGTCCGCAAGAGCAGATGCCGGCGAACGGCAAGTCCGGACCGCTGCAGAATCCGCGCGTGCGCCGCGGTCTTTTCATTGCCGGGATTGTGATCGTGATCGTCGGCATCGCCCTATGGCTGCATTACCGCAATCGCGAATCCACCGATGACGCGCAAGTCGATGGGCACATCATTCCGATTGCTCCGCGCGTTTCCGGAAGCGTCATCGAGGTGCTTGTCAAAGACAATCAGACCGTGAAAAAGGGCCAGGTGCTGGTTCGCCTTGATCCCCGGGATTTTCAGGCGAAGGTCGACGACGCGAAAGCCGCGCTGGCTCTCGCGGAGAGCCGCGCGCAGGCGGCAAATGTGAACGTCCCCCTGACATCGGAAACGACCCAAAGCGGCACGACGAGCGCCGATGCCGTGGTCGCCGCCGCGCAGGCGGATTACAAGCAAGCAAACCTCGCGCTGCAAACGGCCCTGACTTCCGGATTGGCCTATGCGCAAGCGAATGTGCAAAAGCAGGAAGCGAAATATCGGAAGGCGGAATCGGATCTCACCCGAATGAAACCGCTCGCGGAAAAAGCCGAGATTTCGCAGCAGCAGTACGATGGTTACATTGCCGCCGAGCAAGAGGCCAAGAGCGAGCTCGACGCCGCAAGGCAGAATTTCTCTCTCGCGCAACAAACCATCTCGGTGCGCCACGCGCAAGTGGCAGCCGCACAGGCGGAGTTGGAGAAGGCGCGTGCGGGTCTGGCGGTGGCGCATGCAAACACGAAGCAAGTGCGGATGAGTTCGGCCAATGCAGCTTCCGCGCGCGCCGCCGTCGAGCAAGCGCAAGCCAATCTCGAGGCAGCCACGCTGAACCTCGGCTACACGACCATCGTCGCGCCGGAAGATGGCGTGGTGACCAACAAGACCGTCGAAATCGGCCAAATCCTGCAGCCGGGCCAAGGGCTGCTTCTTCTTGTTCCCCTCAACGATGTCTGGGTGACCGCGAATTTCAAGGAAACAGATCTCGCGCACGTTAAGCCGGGCGATCGCGCCGAAATTCACGTCGACACGTACGGAAAAACGCTGCCTGGCCACGTGAATTCCATCGCCGGCGCGACCGGCTCGCTGCTGAGCCTGCTGCCTCCCGAAAACGCGACCGGAAACTACGTCAAGGTAGTCGAGCGCATACCGGTGAAGATCGTTCTCGATCCGGATGCTTCGAGCCGGTACATTCTACGGCCGGGCATGAGCGTGGAAGCGACAATCTTCACGAAGTAGGTTTCGCGATGGCGACCTTGGCACTTCCGCGCGAACGCACACAGGAGATCAATCCCTGGCTGATCGCCGTTACGGTGATGCTGGCGACGTTCATGGAAGTGCTCGACACGAGCGTCGCCAATGTTTCGCTGCCGCACATTGCCGGCAGCCTCAGCGCCAGCGTCGACGAAAGCACGTGGGTTCTTACGTCCTATCTAGTGTCGAACGCCATCGTTCTGCCGCTGACCGGCTGGCTCTCGAACGTATTCGGACGCAAGCAGTTCTATATGACCTGCGTCGCGATTTTCACGGTCAGCTCGTTTCTTTGCGGTTTGGCGCCCAGTTTGCCGATGCTGGTCTTTTTTCGCGTCCTCCAGGGCGCCGGCGGCGGCGGGCTGCAGCCAATTTCGCAGGCAATCCTCGTCGATAGCTTCCCGCGGGAAAAGCAAGGCATGGCGATGGCCGTCTACGGCATGGGCGTCGTCGTGGCACCCACGATTGGACCCACGCTGGGCGGGTGGATCACGGACAGTTTCACGTGGCGCTGGATCTTCTTCATCAATATTCCGGTCGGCATACTTTCGATCCTGATGACTACCATGCTGATCAAAAATCCGCCGTACATGGTGAAGAAGCGCTTGCGGATCGATTACATCGGCATCGCATTTCTCAGCGTTGGCCTGGGATTTCTGCAAGTGGTGCTCGATAAAGGCCAGCGCGACGACTGGTTCGGTTCGCACTTCATCGTCTGGGCGAGCATCGCTGGCGCGATCGGTCTGGTGGGCGCGGTCATCTGGGAATTGCTGCAGAAAGACCCGGTCGTGGATTTGCGCTTGCTGAAGGAGCGAAATTTCGCGGTGGCCGTATTCACCATGTACATCCTCGGCTTCGTTTTATATGGGACCACGGTCTTACTCCCCATACTGATGCAAACGCTGCTGGGTTATAGCGCGATGCAGAGCGGCCTGGTCCTGCTTCCGGGCGGAGCCATCATGCTTTGTATCCTGCCTCTTGTGGGCTTCTTGCTAGGAAGGTTTGAAGCTCGATGGCTCGTCGTCGTGGGCCTCACGATCACTGCGTCCGGACTCTTTATGATGTCGCACTTCGACCTGCAAATGGGTATGGCGACACCGGTAACAGTTTGGATTGTTTCCCGCATGGGCGTGGCGTTCTTGTTCGTGCCCATCAACGTGATCGCGTTTTATTTTGTCGCGCCGAAGAAAACCAACGACGCAACGGGAATCATCAATCTCGCACGGAACATTGGCGGGAGCATGGGAATTTCCTTCGTGACCACGCTGCTCGACCGCGGCGCGCAAACCCATCAGGACATCCTCTCAACGCACATTACCCCGCTGACGTACGGCTTACAGGCCCGGATGCAGGCCCTGGCGCAGCGGCTGATCGCGGCAGGTTCAAGCCCATCGCATGCTCTCCATCAGGCGGAAAGCATGTTTTACGGCGTAATTCAGCAACAGGCGATGATGCTTTCATTCATCGACGATTTCCGCGTCATGGGTTTTGTCTGCCTGGGCATGATTCCAGTAATGTTCATCCTGAAGAAGGCCAAGCCTGGCAAATCGCGCGTGATGGCACACTGAGACTGCTACAATCCTCTGGCACGCCGGAACATGGTAAAGCGAGGTACTTCATGCCAGCGGAAAATGCCGCGTCAAATCCATTCATGGCCCGCGCGATTGCCCTGGCGCTCGAAAACATCCGCTCGGGCATGGGCGGCCCGTTCGCCGCGCTCGTGGTGAAAGGTGGCGGGATTATCTCCGAAGGAACGAACCGCGTCACCTCGGCCAACGATCCCACGGCCCACGCCGAAATCATTGCCATCCGCGAAGCGTGCAGAAAACTCGGACGGTTTGACTTGCATGGCTGCGAGATTTACACAACGTGCGAGCCGTGCCCCATGTGCCTTGGCGCGATTTACTGGGCGCGGCTCGAGAAAATCTATTTCGCAAGTACCGCCGCGGATGCCGCGAAGATCGGCTTCGATGATTCGCTGATTTATGACGAAATTCACCGTTCCATTGGCGAGCGCCGCATCCCGCTGATTTCGCTCATGCGCGGTGATGCTATGAAAGTTTTCCGGACGTGGGACGCGAAACAGGACAAGATTCCCTATTGAAACCGCGTTCTTGCGATACGGCTCCGATTACGGACAACCTTTGCTTGCTCACGGGTCTCAAACTGTCTGGCATGGGAAATGGAAGCGAAGTGTTTTCGCCAGCCGGCGAATCCCATGGCTCGATTGCCGCGGCGCTGCGCCGCGAACCCCCAGCCTGACAATTTGCTGACTGCGCACCAGGAAAACACGTGAATCGCGCGTTCAAAAATAGGACGAGCTTTTTCTTGCGTTGCGTATCCTGCGACGCAATCGTATTCTTTAAAATCAGCCTATTCCCCAGCAGAACCGGAATCTCATGAACGGAAAGATTCTTGTCGTCGATGATGAGGTTGCCGTTCGCAGCGGATTGCAACTGTTGCTGCGCCGGCAGGGCTATGACGTGCGCACCGCCTGCGACGGACCAAGCACGCTCGTCGAATGCACCTCATTTCAGCCGGATCTGATTCTGCTCGACATCGTGATGCCCGGCCGCGATGGTTTCGACGTCTGCCGCGAAATCAAGTCTCGTCCCGAAATGCGCCTGATTCCCGTCGTTCTGATCACGGGCCTCTCGGAAAAAAGCGATCGCATCCGCGGCATCGAAGCGGGCGCCGATGATTTCCTCAGCAAACCAATCGACATGACGGAGCTGGACGCGCGCGTCCGGTCGTTGCTGCGCTTGAAATCGTTCACCGATGAACTGGAGCATGCGGAAGCGGTGCTTTTTAGCCTGGCGTTGAGCATCGAAGCGCGCGATCCGTATACCCACGGCCATTGCGCGCGCTTGGCGGAATTTTCCGCGCGTCTGGGAGAGAGTATCGGGCTTCCTGCCGAGGAAATCACCGCATTGCGCCGCGCTGGAATTGTCCACGATGTCGGCAAGGTCGCCGTCACCGATGCGGTCCTGCTGAAACCGGGGCCGCTCGCGGCGGAAGAACGCGCGCTCATTCGAGAGCATCCCGGCGCGGGTGAGCGGATCTGCTCGCCCTTAAAGTCATTTCGTCCCGTGCTGCCCATCATCCGCCACCATCATGAACGCTGGGACGGTTCCGGCTATCCCGACGGACTGCGCGGCGAAGCAATTCCGCTGACGGCACGCGTCTTGCAAATCGCCGATGTTTACGACGCGCTGACCACCCAGCGCCCCTACCGCGATGCACTGACCGCCGGCGAGGCCTGGCAGATTTTGCAAGATGAAGTGAATCGTGGCTGGTGGGATGGCAGCCTGATGCGGAAATTTCGCGAGATGATGGCGGATTGGGATTTCTCCGTAGCCGCTAATCAAGATGAAGAACGTTTACGCGCCAATCTCCTGGCAAAGGCGCCTTCCGCATCGAAATAACCAGCCGCTTGCTGCCAGAGGAGTTCCTCGCCAAGCCTTTTTCAGATGCCGGCTTTTTACAGCGCGTACTTCTGGATTTCCGCCAGCAACTTTTGCGCTTGCCGCGGCGCGGGCATTTTGCCTTCCAGAATATCCTCGGAATGAACGCCGCTGCCGTACATCGCCTCATCCCCTTCTTGGTCCGGTTTGAAAACCGCGCCATTCAAACTGATACCGGCAAAAAGCCCGCGGCTTCGCGAATACGTCAAAATCTCGGCGTGCAACTGCAGGTCCGTGCTCGCTCCCGCATGGCGTCCCACAGGCCCCGCTGCCGCGGTCGCTTCGCCGCCGATTTTGAATTTGTCGCTCAGGAGCTTCGTCAGGCCGTCGTGGTTGCGAAACACCAGAATCAAATCCGTCGACGCCCCGCCGATCTGAAATCCAAACCCCCCGCCGCCGATCATCACGAAGGCGGGCGCGCTCCACGTTCTCGTCGGTTTCTCGCCGACCCGGCACGTTACCAGTCCCTTGCCATAGTTGCCCCCGAACATGAAAGCGAAGCGCAGTTCCCCGGGAATGATGGCAATGCACTGCGCCGATTGCAGCAAATCCAGAGGCACGGAACTATCCGGCGTGTCCACGATGTCCCGAAAAACATCCGTGGCGGCCCGAATACGGTCCATATCATCGCGCCGCGACGTGCCCGCGACGGCTGGCATGGCCAGCCCGGTCACCAATCCTGTGGCCACAAGCCCGCAAATCAGCATGTGCTTTCTCATCAGCATCGCCCTCCCGTATGCACTTGAGATGATGAATACAGTTCCTAGGTTAGCAGGGGCCGGCCAGCAATTCCAAAACTGCTTTGCTTCGCGAATCCCTGCGCGCCCGTTAAAAACTTGCAACATCCGGGCCAGCGCAGGGCCGCAAAGCGTATCCCAGCGTGATATTTCAAGTTAGCGCGATCAGTAAATTTACGCGACACGTCCCGCGACGCGGAGTTGCCGCGCGCGCGGCGCCTTGGGCATGGATAGTTCGAGCACGCCATCGCGAATGGTCGCGTCCGCGCGCGACGGATCCACTTCGATAGGCAACTCGACGGAGCGGCAGATCTGGTTCGAAAGATGCTCGTGATAAATTGTGCGACGGGATTTCGTTTCCTCGCGCGTTTCTCGCTTGCCCGAAATCGCCAGGCGGCGCGGCTCAACGCTGAGTTCCAAATCTTCCGCGCGGAAACCGGGAACCTCCGCGCGCAGAGTGAGCGTGTCATCGGTTTCCGTCAGCTCCACGGGAAGAGGATGCAGCATTTCCTTCTCGGCGTCCAGCCAGTGATCGAGGTCCCGGCCGTGCGAATACCCATTGTGCTCGAAAAGCTCATAGGCCCGGCGCGTGATCGAGTCGTGAAGCTCCTGAACGTGATCGGACAGTTTTTCGAAATCGACAAATGGCGGACGCTCTCCCATTTTCAAATCGTGATTCTTAGATAACAATTGCTCTTTCATATGTATTTTCCTCCTGTGGGCTGATGATTCATACCGCGAGGCTGTCCGGCTCGCGAGGCGTTGCGAACCCGAACAACAGGGACTCGAGGGCGTGACCGTGACGCAATGCTCGCGGGCATTTGCGGACATGCGCGGGACAAAGACGGAGCCGCTGCGAAGCATAAGTCATGCTTCCGCTTCGCCAGCAGGACCAGGCCCGTTTGAAGTCCCCATTGCATAGATTCGGCCTTTAGCGATGCGGTTGTCTGAAAAATATCTCTCGAGAAATATAACCTGCAAAATAGCGCCTAAAAATATGGATGGGCCGACGGATATGTGGCCGTCAAATCATTGCCACTCGCGCGATGGGACCATCGAGCAATTCTGTTCTTCCCTTGTTCCAGGCGTATTTCTGCTAGAATCAGCGCGCTTTTGCACCGGAACTTGCCACGTGCCAAACGTGAACGACGCTCTCTTTCCGAGAAATTTTCGCACCGCCTATCCTGAAGCCGTGCGCGGCGCGGGCTGTTTCATTTTCACCGCCGACGGACGCAAAATCCTCGATGCATGCGGCGGCGCCGCGGTCGTCTCGATCGGCCACGGCGTTGAATCGGT
This sequence comes from Candidatus Limnocylindrales bacterium, assembly GCA_035533415.1. Taxonomy (GTDB): domain Bacteria; phylum Acidobacteriota; class Terriglobia; order Acidiferrales; family UBA7541; genus DAHUXN01. The sequence goes on along the minus strand of DATLTU010000004.1, from coordinate 2,210 downwards.
GGCGCGCGCGATGGGCGAGCAAGCGCGCGATCTCGCGTACGTTCATTCCTCGCAATTCACCACGGGCTCTGCCGCCGAGCTGGCCCATCGCCTGCTCGCCCTCGCGCCGCGAAACTTTCGCGAGTCGCCCGACGGCCCCGGCCGCGTTTTTTTCACTTCCGGCGGCTCGGAAGCCACCGAAACCGCGCTAAAACTTTGCCGCCAGTATTTTCTTGAGCGCGGCGAACCGGCGCGCACGGAATTCATTTCTCGCTGGCAGAGCTATCACGGCAGCACGCTCGGCGCGCTTGCCGTCTCCGGAAACGTCAAGCGCCGCACGCCATTTGCGCCGCTTCTCCGCGACTGGCCGCATATCGACCCCTGCTATTGTTATCGTTGCCCGCTGAGTTTGCGCTATCCGGAATGCCGGACCGCGTGCGCGACCGAGCTTGACGATGCCCTCGCAAATCTGCAAAACGGCCGCATCGCCGCTTTTATCGTCGAGCCTGTCTCCGGTGCAACACTGGGCGCCGCCGTCCCGCCAGCGGAATATTTGCCGCACATCGCGGAAATTTGCCGCCGCCTCGAAATACTGCTGATCGCCGACGAAGTGATGACCGGAATGGGCCGCACCGGCAAGCCATTTGCGGTTGATTATTGGGGCGTCGAGCCGGATATCATCCTAATCGGAAAAGGAATTGCGAGCGGCTACGCGCCGCTCGGCGCGGTTATCGTCACGGGCCGCATCGCGCGCGTGATCGAAAAAGGCTCGGGCGCGTTTCTCCACGGCTTCACCTACAGCGCCCATCCCGTTTCCACTGCCACCGGTCTCGCCGTGCTCGATTACATCTCTGAAAACAAATTGTTCGCTCGCGTTGGCCCTGCCGGCGGCGAACTTCGCGCGGCGCTCGAGCCTCTGAAGCAGTCGCCCATCGTCGGAGACATTCGCGGCTTGGGCCTTTTGCTCGGCATCGAATTCGTCCGCGACAAAACAATGAGAGAACCATTTCCCACCGATGCCCGCATTGCATCGCGGATTTATGAGGCCGCCTTCGCTCGCGGCGTGCTCACGTATCCGATTCAGGGCTGCGTCGACGGCACGCGCGGAGATCACATTCTTCTCGCGCCCCCATTCACCATTTCGCCTGAAGAAATACAATTTGTCGCCGATGCGCTTTCCGCCGCTATTGGCGACGTCTCGAAGCAATTCACGTAATGGAATCTCGCACGGGAGGAGAAAAACCTATGCGTCTTGCAAAACTTTTCATCCTATCGGCTACGTTCGTGCTCGCATTTTCGCCCGCGTGCTCCGCGCAGCAGCGCAAGGCCCGTGCGCGCGACCTGGGCGTGCCATTTCAAGGAACGCCCGGGCCGCTCGACGCCATCACGGACGTCTCCGGCGTCGAAGTCGGCTTCCAAACGCTGATCTCCGGCTCCGGAAAGCTTGTTGTCGGCAAGGGCCCGGTCCGCACCGGCGTGACCGCCATTTTCCCGCGCGGCAAAAATTCCATCGATCCTGTCTTCGCCGGCTGGTTCACCGAAAATGGCAACGGCGAAATGACCGGCACCACGTGGGTCGAGGAGTCCGGCTTTCTCACGGGTCCTGTGCTGATCACCAACACGCACAGCGTCGGCGTGGTGCGCGATGCCGTGATCAACTGGGAATTGCATCACGGCTTTCAAGCGCCCACGGAAGATTGGTGGTCGCTCCCCGTGGTTGCGGAAACTTGGGATGGATATTTGAATGACATCAACGGATTCCACGTCAAGCCCGCGGACGCGTTCGCGGCCATGAACAACGCGCACGGCGGCCCCGTCGAGGAAGGCAACGTCGGCGGCGGAACGGGCATGATCTGCTTCGAATTCAAGGGCGGAACGGGCACGGCCTCGCGCAAACTCCCCGAGCAGTTCGGCGGCTACACGGTCGGCGTGCTCGTGCAGTGCAATTTCGGCACGCGCCACCTGCTGCGCATCGCCGGAGTTCCCGTCGGCAGGGAAATTCCCGGCAAGCCCATCTGGTCGCTACGCGGCAATCCAGCCGTGGAGGACCGCGGCTCCATTATTGTCGTGGTCGCAACCGACGCGCCCCTGCTACCCACGCAACTCAAGCGCCTCGCGCGCCGCGTCACGCTCGGCCTGGGCCGCCTCGGCAGCATTTCGGGCGACGGCTCGGGCGATATTTTCATCGCCTTCTCCACGGCGAATCCCGGCGCGGGCCTAGCGACAAAACC
>DATLTU010000003.1:0-21247 GCA_035533415.1 Candidatus Limnocylindrales bacterium | reverse complement strand
CGCTCGTAGATCGCCCGGAAGTACTCCCACTTCGCCTTTTGTCCCATTTGCAACCCTCCTCAGAACCCCTCCGATTTGGGTTACATCTTAAATGGCGCGACGATACCCCCTTCGGTTACATTTTAGACGGCGCGATACGGCAACTTGTGTGGTGCGGCGATGGCAGGTAGAATGGCGCTTCGGTTAAATTCCGGTGCAAACACCATTTCCCATCCTCACGAACTCCCCAGCGGCAGCGCTTGATCCCGCGGCGCACCCCCGGCCTTCGTGGCTGCGCGTGAAATTCTTTGGCGGGCCGAATTACCAGGATTTGAAGCGCCTCATGCGCACGCTCGATCTCCATACCGTGTGCGAGAGCGCGCGCTGCCCGAACATGGGCGAATGCTGGGATCATCGCACCGCAACGTTCATGATCCTCGGCAACATTTGCACCCGCGCGTGCGGATTCTGCGCCGTGCCTTCCGGCAAACCGCTCGGCGCGCCGGATCAGGACGAGCCCGAGCGAGTCGCGGAAGCGGCCGCAAAAATGGGCCTGCGCTACGCCGTGGTCACTTCTGTGAATCGCGACGATCAGCCCGACGGCGGCGCGGAAATTTTTGCGCGCACGATTCGCCAGATCCGCGAGCGCGTCCCCGGCTGCAAAGTCGAAGTGCTGATCCCGGATTTTCGCGGGAACTGGGACGCATTAAAGACAGTCATCGATGCGCGCCCGGAAGTGCTCAATCACAATATGGAAACTGTGCCGCGGCTCTATCGGCGCGTGCGCAAAGGCGCGGTGTACGAGCGATCGCTCGAATTGCTGCGCCGCGCAAAAGAAATCGCGCGCGATATGTCGGCCTCCGTGCCCGTCCCGACAAAAACCGGAATGATGCTCGGTCTTGGCGAAGAGCGCGAAGAGGTGCTCGATGCGATGCGGGATATCGTCGCGCAAGGCGTCGATATTCTTACGCTGGGACAATATCTTCAGCCGACGCGCGAGCATTTGCCGGTCGCGCGCTTCGTTCATCCCGATGAATTCGCTGAATACAAGCGCCTCGGCGAAGAAATGGGATTCAAGCACGTCGAATCCGGCCCGCTCGTGCGCTCCTCATATCACGCCTTCGAACAGGAAGAATCCGCCCGCTGTTAAGCTCGACGTACCCCGCTGGATTTTTCCCGCCTAAGGTTTCCCGCGAACTGGTGTAACAGCACATCCGCCGATTCAGCGCGGCGGCGCGAATGGCTTTATTCCATGATGCGCGGGTCGCGCGAGCGGGGAATCCATCGAACGAGCCAAGCAGCGGTGACGTACATCACGAAGCACTCGAGCGCAAACGGAAGAAATCCCAGATACCCCGGCGCGGGCATCTCGAAGATTTTATAGCGTTGAAAAATCGGGAAAATATAGTGCCATTTCGCCGCCGCCCAGTAATTCCAGATTTCCCACAGCCAGCCGCAAACCCATCCGGAAACGAGCAGCGAATAAAAACGCGCTCGGCGGCCGTAGGCAAAATCGCCGAGGAGCGACGGCAGACCCAAGCGGTAATTGAGCGGATCGAGCACCAAATAAAATCCCACCCACACCAGCGCGAAAAGGTACGCGGCGATATATTGCGGCAGAAACAAGGGCAGGCCGAGGCACAGAATCCCCGCGCCCATCATATTCCTGCAGAGTGCCAGAGAAATTTCCGCCGGCTCGCGGTGCTTGAACCAGCCAAAGGACTCGATCAGCTCCGCCGTTTCGAGAATCGCGGGCGTGATCGTGGCGAAGGACCAGCAATAGCCGAGCAATCCCCAAAAAAGTTCTCTCGGCACGCCCGTATACTCCCAGTTCCGCAGTCTCAGGTTGTACGCCTCGAAAAGCAGCCACAGAGGAATCGACAGCAGCGCCATCTGAAAAAAATCGCGCGGCGAATTGCGCAGCCGCGACCGCCCGGTGACGGCGAGAACCGCCGAGTCCACGATCAATAGGTATGCGGTCCAGGCAATGGGAGTGAAAAACGTCGCCACCGGCTCGATGTGGCGGAACATCAGCCATTCCGCGCCCGCGAGCGCGGCAATCGCGAACCATCCCGCGCGTGGGAACGCGCGTTTTCGGCAACGCAGAAATTCGAGCACGCAAACCGCGACCGTCGCCGCCGCGATTATGACGCCGAGCTTCACCATGCCGCCCGAAGTGTAGCGCAATTGCGCCAACTTTATCGTGGGGCAATTGCGGTTCTTTGTTATTCTTTGGCCGCCTTTTCATGGCGTGTCGTCGGCGTGTTCCGTGTGATCAATGACCCAGCCGGGAAAACTCGAACGCGGCCTCGGGCTGAAAGAAGCCTCGGCGCTCAACATGATCGACATGGTGGGCATCGGCCCGTTCATCGTGATTCCGCTGGTGATCGCGGATATGGGCGGCCCGCAAGGCCTGCTCGCGTGGGTCGTGGGCGCGTTCCTGGCGCTGATGGATGGTTGCGTCTGGGCTGAGCTGGGCGCTGCGATGCCCGAAGCCGGCGGCAGCTACGTTTATTTGCGGGAGGCCTACGGCCCGGCGAAATGGGGGCGGCTTCTCTCGTTTCTGGTGATCTGGCAGACGATTTTTCAGGCGCCGCTCGTCATGGCCTCCGGCTCGATCGGCTTCGCGCAGTATTTCAGCTATCTCGTCCCGCTCGGACGCTACGGCCAGAAGGCCGTGGCCGGCGCCGTGGTCATCGCGCTGGCGATTTTGCTCTACCGGCGCATCACCACTGTCGGCAAAATTTCGATTCTGCTCTGGATCGGCGTGATCGGCACAATCGCCTGGCTGATTGTCGCGGGCGCCACGCATTTCCATCCCGCCCTTGCATTCACGTATCCGCCGGGCGCGTGGAAATTGAACTGGCTGTTTTTCGCGGCTCTCGGCAGCGCCACAATCCCCACCGTCTATTCTTTCTGGGGCTATTACAACGTCTGTTTTCTCGGCGGCGAAGTGAAGCAGCCGGAGCGCAACATCCCGCGCGCGATTTTCATCTCCATCATCGTGATTGCGATCCTGTACCTCGCGATGCAGACGTGCGTTCTCGGCGTCGTCCCCTGGCGCGAAGCCCAGCAATCGCACTACATCATCAGCACTTTTTTTCAGCGCATCTATGGCGCGCGCGCCGCGGATTTCGCCACGCTGCTGATTCTCTGGGTCGCCTTCGCGTCGCTTTTCTCTCTCACGCTCGGCTATTCGCGCATTCCCTATGCGGCCGCCTCCGACGGGAATTTCTTTTCGATTTTCGCCCGCGTCCATCCCGTGAAAAAATTCCCGCATGTGTCGCTGCTGGCGCTCTGCGGCGTCGCGTTCGTGTTCAGTCTGTTGTTTAAGCTCGCCACGGTGATTGCGGCCATCGCCGCCATGCGCATTCTGGTGCAGTTCGTGGGCCAGGCGGTTGGCGTGATCCTGCTGCGGCGCAAATGGCCGCGCGAGCGCCTGCCATTCAAAATGTGGCTTTACCCGATTCCCGCCGGAATCGCTATAATCCTGTGGCTCGCTCTGTTCGTTGCGACCGGATGGCAAATGCTCTTTGGATTCACCGCCATTCTGGCTGGCGTGATCGTTTTTCTTGCGCGTTCGAAAAAATTGAGACAGTGGCCATTTTTGGAGGCAATCCGATGAAGACGCGGTGGGGCGCAATACTCGCTGTGGCAGCGAGCGTATGGATTTCAGCGGCACGGCCGGCGCGCGCGCAATCGGCCGCGCAGGTGGTGGACGCAATTGATCACGCTCGTGTCACCACCCGCGTTCTTTACGTCGATGCCCATCCGGACGACGAACGCTCGAGCGTCCTCACGTATCTTTCGAAAGGCCTGGGCGACGACGTGGCCCTGTGCTCCACCACGCGCGGCGAAGGCGGCCAGAACGCCATCGGCCCGGAGCTTGGCCCGGCCCTCAAAGTCCTCCGCACCGATGAGCTTTACCGCGCCACGCAAGACTACGGCGCGAAGCTGTTTTTCACTCGCGCGCCCGATTTCGGCTTCACGACAAGCGCGGAGAGAACTTTGCGCATCTGGCACGGAATCGCCAACGAAGATCTCGTGCGCGTCATCCGCACGTTTCGCCCAGACATCGTCATCAACCAGTGGGGTGGCGTCCATTGGGGACACGGCGCGCATCAGGCCACCGGGATCATCGTGCCGCAAGCGGTCAAGGCCGCCGCGGACCCGTCCGCGTATCCCGATCAGTTGAAGGAAGGGCTCCGCGTGTGGCGGGTCAGCCGCGTGTTGCAATTCGCGCGCGGCAACGAGGAAAATCAAGCCAACGTAATCAAATTGCCTGTGGGCGAAATATCCCCGTTGTGGGGGGAAAGTTACGCGGCCATCGGTCTGCGCGGTTTTGCGAATCATCGCTCGCAGGGAATCACCAGGATCCTCGATTCTTCGTTTTTCAGCCGCCCTGTGTATCTAAAGGTCGTTCAGGGAGCCCCATTAACGCCGGACGATCTCGCGCAATCACTCGCTTCCCTGGGCAGTGGCTCCAACTCAATGAAAGCGGCCCTCATCGCGGCGGACGCGTCTCTCGCCAAAGCGCGCCAATCCGCGCTGCGTCTCGATTGGCCCGCGGCCGTGAAGGATTTAGCTTCCGCCGGAACTGAAATCGAGAAGGCCCAGAACGCCGCTCGCGCTTCCTCCGCCACAGACGTGCTCTGGCGGCTGAATCGCCAGCGGCGAAAAGTTGATGCAGCCATGGCCGAAGCCGCGGCGCTCCATCTCAGCGCGGAATCCAACCAGAACGCCCTGGTTGCTGGCGATAGCGTTTCGGTGCGCGTGAACTGGCAAGCGCGCGCGGACGTGGGCGTCGAACTTGGGCAGCCATCGCTGCTGATTCCCAAAGGCTGGTCCGCCACGCCCGAGAATCCGAAATCGAATGGCCCGGCTCCCGCAACCGAAATTTCTTTCCGTGTCGCGATTCCCTCCGGCGCCACGCCCCCAACCTCGCCGCAGGACGCCATTCTTCCCTGGCCTGCGCCGCTCGTCGAAGCGCGCATGACCGGCACGGCGGACGGCTACGCGTTCTCGATCGACAAACCGGCCATCTCCAGGGTTTACACATCCACCACCGTCGAGACCATGCCGCTCGAACTGGTGCCCGCGGTCACGCTCTCGGTCGACCCGCAGCAGATCATGCTGCCCGTAAACCGGGGGACGAAAACATTTCAGTTGCTGATGCGCGTCCGCTATCACGGATCGCAGCCCGCGCGCGTCGCCGTGGGTGTTGGCGTACCCGAGGGCTGGAGCGTCGATTCCGTCGCGCCCATCGAATTTTCCGGCCCTGCCGACCGCCTCGTGCGCTTCACGGTCACGCCGCCGGCGAATGCAGCGCAAGCCGCCTATGGCCTGAAACCGTATGCGCGAATTGGCGCGGAAACGTTTCGGTCCTCCTATGAAGCGTTGCCTTCGCGGCCCTCGCTGCACGTCAGCGGCCCTGCGGTCGCCACGGCGCACGTCCTCGACCTCACTCTGCCCGCGCACCTGCGCGTCGGATATATTGGAGCGGGCATCGACCCGGTTCCGCAATCGCTTCAGCAACTCGGCATTGATGTCCACATGCTCGACGAAGCCGCGCTGGCCTTTGGCAATCTCAGCCGCTATACCGCCATCGTTGTCGGCATTCGCGCCTATGAATTGCGCCCCGACGCCATGAGCGCAAATCCACGCCTGCTCGACTACGTCAAGCGCGGCGGCACGCTCGTCGTGCAATACGAACGCGACTTTGCGTGGGACAAGCTGCTGCCCGCTCCGTTCCGCGCCACCATGGACCGCCCCGCCGAACGCATTACCAACGAGCATTCCCCCGTGCGTTTCGTCGATCCCTCCAGCCCGTTGCTGAATTATCCGAATCGCATCAATCAGAACGATTTCGCCGGATGGATTCAGGAGCGCGGCATCTATTTTTGGGGCAAATGGGATCCGCGCTATCACGCCGTGTTGGCCATGCATGATCCCGGCGAGCCGGACGCTCTCGGCGGCCTCGTTTACGCCCGCGATGGCAAGGGTATTTACATTTACACCGGCCTCGACTTCTTCCGCGAATTGCCCGCGGGAGTGCCCGGCGCATACCGGCTGTTCGTCAATTTGCTAAGCGCGTCGCAGACGGAGCCCGCGGCGAAGTAAAAGTCGCGCTGCAACTGCGGCCGCTGCGCGCACCCGTCGGCGCCAGACGTTTCCTCGCAGTTAACAGCTCACGCGATCGGCCGTCGAGCGCGCAAAAACATTCGTGCTATGCTCGTGGCCGCTTGTGCGATGCCGTGCATCGCATCGTTTGAGCGCTTGCGCCAGCGCTCGCGCATCCCGGCAAGGGGATGGTAAGCAGAAAGGTAGGGAGAAAGTAATGAGGAAATTTTCGATTTCATCGCGCGCCATGATCGCGACTGTCGCATTCGTCGCGCTGGCTTCCGTGGCTTTCGGAGCCGCAACGCAAAAACAAACCAAGAAGCAAAAAAATATCATCCTTCCGGTGATGCCTCTATCCATCTCGGAGCAGATCGATCACGACATCGGCGAAATGCTGGGCGCGTGGCAGGTCGGCGACGTCGCCGCCATGCACAAATACTACGCCGACGACGCCACATGGGTCGCCGGAACGTACGATCCTCCCATCGCCGGCTGGCAGAATTACGTCCCGAAGTATGAGCAGAGCCGCGTCGGGATTTCCGCCGTGCAATTGATTCGCAAGAATACGGACATCTTCCACTACGGCGACACGGCCTGGGCTTCCTACCAATGGGAGTTTCAGGGCTTCGTCGGCGGCAAACCCACCAACGCGCGCGGACAAACCACGCTCATCTTCGTCAAACACGATGGCCGCTGGCTGATCGTGCACAACCACACTTCGCAGATCTGCCCGGGAGCCTGAAAACCCTAGCCGCGGCTTGCCTGACGATCAAAAGCTCTTCAACCCCTGCCAAATCCAGATGCCCGCGCTGACCGCAGCCAGCAGGATCCACAGGATCATGACCGTGCGAATGATCGGATTGATCCGTTCGATTTTGGCGACGAGTTCGCGCTGCGCTTGCGCCATCGCGTCTTCGGCTTTGTCCAGAAAAATCTGATCGTCTTCGTGCGCTTCCAGCGCGCTGCGGTAGATCAGCAGGCAAATCCACGCTCCCAACGCAACGGCGCCGGCGATCAGCAGGGCTAAAAACATTCCGGTTGGTGTTTCCATGGCCGCCTCCAGTCCCGCAAGGCCAGTATCCCACCCAAAGACAATCCGGCCCGACGGGCCCTAAATTGAGCGGAGTATACACCCGAAAGCCCGCGCGCAATCCCCTCCCCCAGGTATCGCTCTCGCCAACGTGTACTTATACGTTAGCCATCCTCGCGTGCGACCTGCCTTGCGCAGCCACCCGGTCGCGTGCAGGCTTGCCTGCCGCAGGCAGGCCATTCCTTCGCGTCCTCCCGCCGTCTCGTTGACAAAGCCGCACTCGAACGGCACAATCAATTACTCCGGTTCAGCGCTCGCTGTGCCCGAATGGCGGAATTGGCAGACGCGCCAGGTTCAGGACCTGGTTCCCGCAAGGGAGTGGAGGTTCGAGTCCTCTTTCGGGCACCATAAATTCAGTTACCTCCGGCGAGCGCTTTCCGGGGCTTTTATGCTGGCCTCGATACTTTCCCCGTGCGGCATTATGGCCTTGGAAACGACCCGCACAAAAACGAAATGATTCGCGAGGGAATGCAATATCAACGGAACAACTGCGACCATAACAGCGGTTCATTGGTTGCGGCACATTAGTTGCGGGAATTTGAGAGAGGCTCTTTCATGGTGCTCCACACCAGAGTATTAATTGTTGCAATAGGGCTAGGCACGTTGGGGGTTTTCGGGGCGGTAGTCAATCACCATTTGAAGTCGTCCGATGCAGCCCTGACAAGACAGTTCCTGGCCCACCGTGCTGACTTTGAACGAATCGTTGGGATGGCGAATGTGGATGCTCACCTAACCAGGATCGCGCCTGACTTTACCTGGCTGGACAATAACGTCGCTTGGCCCAGAGGAGACATCGGCATTTCAGAACAACGCTGGGACGAGTATAAACGGCTATTTCGATCAGTTGGCGCCCCGGTTGGGATTATGCACGACTTGGGTACCCAGAGGGTAATTATTCCGTTGGTTGACGAGGGACTTGTGCCCTCTGGCTGGGAAAAGGGGATTGTTTACAGCCCGACGCCCCTTAGTCCGGTCTTGCATTCTTTGGATAAGAAGCCCCCAGATAAATTATGGGATGGCCCGGATCGGAGTCACGTCTTGGCTTACAAGCAAATAGAAGATCACTGGTATCTGTATTACGAGCAGTGGTGAGCAGAGTCATCCTTCAGACTCGGCGCAACAGCACAAAGCGACCGTAATCTTTGGTGAGACCTCTGGTCTGAGATCGGAAGTGGGCAAAAACGGCAAGCCGGTCACCACACCCGGCGCGGACCCGAACCTAAAGACAGCGCGAGAGAATGTTGCGGACGTTTCCGCGCGGAACGGTCGAGTCTACTCGCGTACACCATCGGCGGCGGAACTCAAGAACCCGGGCTGGCCCAGACGTAAGCGGGCGCATGAATTGGGGTGCCCCCACACGTCGGTTTTACGTGCGGGGGCGGACGGCGAAGCCGTTGGGGTGGAATTTCAGGGTGCCGCATCCTTCGATCTCTGAACGGTGCGGATTTTGACCTTGCGCGGGCGGCGCTGTAGAGCGCCCTTCGTTCCTCAGGGCAGACCGGAAGTTCCTATATGCGAACCTGCTGAAAACAAAGGCGGCAGGCAGGCTTGTTGATTTTGAAGGCTTCCTGCTAGGCTGCGCTGCGATGCAGAAGCAGGAGGGTTGGCATGGTGAAGCCGGTATTCCGCAGGAAATCCATCGGGACAAAAGTGAGCGAGGAAGAATACGCGCGGCTGGAAGCGATGGCCGGAGGGAGTGGAGGTTCGAGTCCTCTTTCGGGCACCAATTATTCCTCTTTTATCTCTATAGCCCGTTAGTACCAGATACTCTTTCTCTACATCTTTCCCGCAATCCGTAGGTACCCCGCCCGTTTCGTGTTTATCGTGGACAGAGCGAAGTATGGACCGCCCTGCCAAAACGACCACTGAATTTCCGCCTGCCAGCAGCGGCGGCAGCTCGCCGGAGCAGCTCGAAACCGTGCTCGTGAGCGATACGCCGGATGCCGCGACTCGCGTGCCGGACCAGCCGCCGGTTTTCGCAAATTCAAACCTCGGCTCGTCGAGCCTTGCCGCCCTTTCGGAGCGCTACGACATTCTCGGCGAAGCGGGCCACGGCAACATGGGCAACGTCTACAAAGCGCGGGATCGCGAGACGGGCGAGACCGTCGCGCTGAAGCTGATCAAGCCCGAAATCGCTTCGGATCAAGGCATGATGAATCGCTTCAAGAACGAGCTCCTATTCGCCCGCAAAATCACGCACAAAAATGTCTGCCGCGTTTACGATTTCAATCGCATCGGCGGAATTGCCTGCACCTCGATGGAATTTGTCGAGGGCGAAAGCCTGCGCTCGGTCTTGAACCGTTTCGGCGGCCTTCCCGTGCGCAAGGGAATCGACCTCGCGCTGCAAATTTGCTCCGGCTTGAAAGAAGCCCACGCCCAGGGAATCGTTCATCGCGACCTGAAGCCCGAAAACGTGATGATCGACGCGCAGGGCAACTTGAAGATCATGGACTTCGGCATTGCGCGCTCCATGGAAGCAGGAACGCGCCTCACCGGCGCGATGATTGGCACGCCCGCTTACATGGCTCCCGAGCAGGTCGCCGGAAAGCCCGTCGATTACCGCACGGACATTTATTCCCTCGGCCTGATGCTCTATGAAATGTTCACCGGCTCGCAAACATTCCATGCCGATACGCCCGTCGCCATCGCTCTGAAGCAAATGCGCGAGGCCCCCGCGCCGCCTCACGAAATCGATCCCGCCATTCCGGTGTTCATCGAGCGCGCCATTTTGAAATGCCTCGAAAAAGATCCGGCCAGGCGTTATCAATCGATCGCCGAATTGGAAACGGCCCTGCGCTCGCAAAGCGGCACGGGATTTCCAACTCCCGCTCTCGCGCCCATTGCGCCCGTAGGCTTTCCGGCGATTCGTTCCAGCGATGCAACGATTGCCGTCCCTGCCACGCTCCTGCCTGCGTTGCGAAAATCGAAGCGCGGATCGCCAATCGCGTGGGTTCTTTTGGGCGCGTTCGCGGTCCTTGCGGCGCTTGCCGGATTGCACGCACTGGGCAAAGCGAATACCGCGGAACGCGTTCCGGCGCCCGCGCAATCGCCTGCGCCGACTCCGCCGCCGGCCGCGTACCGCATACCCGTTGCGCCGCCAATGGTAGCGGTCGCGAAGACCGCGGCGCCTGTAAATACGCAGCCCGCCGTACCCGAAGTTTTTCCGCACGTCGAATTCGGAAAACAAGCGCCAGCGAAACCTCGCCCCGATGCAAATGCGCCCGTGTATATCTGGGTCGGGCGATTCGCGCGGGAAAAGGGAGCGCAGAACGTCGCGGGGCGGCTCGAAAATAAGGGTTTGCCCGTGGTTGTGCTGCCCCGGCGAAATCAGCAGAACGGCCAGCAGTTCTTCGTGGTTTTTAGCGGGCCCTACCCTCGGCAGCGCGCGAATACCGTCGTGCAATGGTTCCGAAACAGCGGCCTTTTCAGCGCTCACGAGGTGCGGCCTCCGGTCGCAAATCAGAACCAGCGCGGCAAGCAGAATCGGCGAACTTACCAGAATCAGTAGCCATGACGGCGCATCAGTTTGTGGCTAAGCGCAGCGTCAGCGCGCCCATGCGGCGGATATTGCGGGGACGGCAAATATCTCGATGAATCGACAGGCGGAAATGGAAATCGAATTCGGCGCGCGCACCGACACGGGGCGCGTTCGCGAAAATAATGAAGATAGCTTCCGCGCCGCGCCGGAGCTGAACCTCTTCGTCCTTTCCGACGGCATGGGCGGCCAGGCATCCGGAGAAGTCGCGAGCCGCTTAGCGGCGGAAACAATCGTCGCCCACTCCCGCGATGCGGAAACAAATCCTTCGCTGCCGTTAACCGGCGAATCCATCGAAGGCGCTTCGGACGCCGCGAATCGCCTCGCCAGCGCGATCCGTCTCGCGAATCGCGCCGTGCATCGCGCCGCGCTGAAAAACGCCTCGCAGCTCGGCATGGGCGCAACGGTCGTGGCTGTTCAATTCGCGGACGATCGCATGATCGTGGCGCACGTCGGAGACAGCCGCGCCTACCGCCTGCGCAATGGCGAACTGGAACAGCTCACACAGGATCATTCGTTCATCGCCGAGCAAGTGCGCCTGGGCATGATGACGCCCGAGGAAGGCTCCCAGAGCAAATTGCAAAATGTATTGCTCCGCGCTCTCGGCACCGATCCGCAAGTCGATGTCGACGTCAACGAAGAGCTGTTGATCGAGGGCGACACGCTGCTGCTCTGCTCGGATGGATTGACGCATGAGGTTGCCGGCGCGCAAATTGCCGCGGTTTTGTGCGACGCGGACGACGCGCAGGAAGCCGCCGACGATTTAGTCCGCTTGGCCAATCAGGCCGGCGGCGGCGACAACATTACCGTCATCGTGCTGCGCCACGCTCCCAAACTGGTGGGAGCCATGGCGAAAATCGGCCGCTGGTTCAAAAGCTCCTAACACTTTTTTTCGAGGGAAGGTGCGAAATGTCGAAGCTGGTTCTGAAATTTGAAAATTCGGTTCTGACGGAAGTGCCCATGGGCGCGAAGGAAGTCAGCATCGGCCGCTCGCCGGACAACGGCCTGGTCATCGATAATCCCGCCGTGTCGCACTATCACGCACGCGTGTTCAATGAAGACGGCCGGCTGATGCTCGAGGATTTCGGCAGCATGAATGGCACGTTCGTCAACGGCCAGCGCGTGAAAATGATTTCGCTCAAGCCGGGCGATTCGGTGGTGATCGGCAAGCATTCCATCCTGATCGCCGATTCGCGCGAAATTCCCAATGCGTTTCCCGTCAACGGCGGCGCAAAGGCTGCGCCGAAAATCAACGAAACCGTGATGCTCGACACCAAGGAACGCCGCGAGTTCCTCCAAAAAGTTTCCGCCGTCGGCGAAAGCGCGCAAGTCGCTCCCGCGCGCGTGAAAGTCGCTACGCTCGTGGTTCGCAAGGGCCGCACCGATCAGCGCGAATACATCCTCAGCAACAAATTAACCGTCATCGGCAAATCCGCCATGGCCACCGTCAAGCTCAAAGGCTGGTTCGCGCCCAAAGCCGCCGCGCAAATCACTCGCCGCGACGACAATTCCTATCACATTAGCGGCGCCGGCAACGTCCCCACCGTGAATGGCCAGCCCGTCATCCATACGGCCCAGCTTTCTCCCGGCGACGTGATCGCCGTGGCCGGCATCGAGCTCGAATTCATCTGCCGCGAATAAAATCGCACGCCACTCCGTGCCACGCGCAGCTCAGTGCCGGAGCTGCGCCGATTTTTCGCGCGTCGCGCCTTCACAGCCGGCAAAAAACAATATCTTTGCGCCATTCTTTCAGCATCTAATTCCCTGAATCCTTTTCCGAACCTCGCGATTCTCCATGGAAGCGCACGAACATTTTCGGATTGTCGGCCAGGCGCTGTGGCGCTGGTTCGTTACGCGCTGCTACAGCGCGCTTCTCGTCGCCCTGATGTGGTTTGCGGGGCTGCGTTATTTGCACGTTCCGTGGGCGCCCTTTTGGGCCGTCACCGGAGGCCTGCTCCATTTCATTCCGAACCTGGGCCTTGTGCTCTCCCTCATCGGACCCGCCATCGCGGCGGCGATCAGCGGCGGCTTCATGCGCTTCCTCTACGTTCTAATCCTCTACGCCATCATCGTGCTGCTCGACGGGCTGCTCATCCAGCCGTGGCTCATGAAAGGAATCGCGCGCGTCCCTTTCTGGATTTCGCTGTTCGCTCCCATTTTGCTCGGCCTCGTGTTCAGCTTCTGGGGAGTCCTCCTCGCCCCGCCGCTTCTCGCGATCTTCTACGCCTATCGCGCGCACACCCGCAAAAAAATCTCCCAGCCGCCTGAAATCGAAATCAATGTGATGGAAAAAACGACACGAGAAAACTAGGAGGCGGCTCTGTCGAACCGCCTCCTACGTCCCTGGGGTGTGAGTCCCCGCTCGCCGCCTGGGGAGGCGCGTAGCAGGTTTTCACGTCTCGAATGCAAACCCCGGCACCGGAAAAAAGTTGCGGGAGAATCCGCGCGCGCCACATACAATGGCGGGGGTGAAATGGCGAAGGCCGGAGAAGCCATCGATCACCGCGCCGCTGAATCCATGAAGCACAAACGCCAACAAACCGAAGACCGCCCGCCGGAAATCACCGAAGGCGACCTGCTCGCGTATCTCGCGAAAGCGAATCGCCCCAAAAGCATACGCGAAATGGCCAGCGCGCTGGGTCTGCGGCATTGGGGCCGGCGCGCCTTGCCGAAACTGCTCGGCCGGCTCAAGCGCCGCGGCGAAGTCGAAGAGGAGCATGGCCGCTATCGCCTCACCGGACATCGCCCGGCGCCAACGGCCAGCCAGCGAGCCGCTCAACATAATGTTCAGCGCGCAGAGCCATCAGCCTCGCAAACGCCCGAAGCTCGCGCCCACGATGCAGCAAGGCCCGCAAAACAAGATCCAAATCTGATCGCCGGTCGCCTCGTCGCGCATCGTGACGGCTACGGCTTCGTTGTTCCCGACCGCCCCGTGAAAGGAATGGACGGCGATCTTTTCATCAGCCCGGACAGCATGGGCGACGCGATGCATGGCGACCGCGTCGAAGCGCGTCTCACGCGCCGCCACTCCGACGGCCGCTTCGAAGGCCGCATCGAAAAAATCACCGCGCGCGCCCATCCCACGGTCGTAGGCCTTTTCCGCTACGGGCCACATGGCAACGTTGTGCTGCCCTATGAGATACGCCTCGCTCATGAAATCATCATTCCGCCCGGCGCGGAGCTGACGCCCGCATTGCAAGAGAAGCTTCAGCAAAGCGAGGGCGAGCTGCCGCGCGCCGCCAAACACCTGCGCCTTCCGGAGCTTGATGGCGCGGTCGTCAATGTCGAGATTACGCGCTATCCGCGCGGTGGCGTCGCGCCCGCGGGACGTGTCGTCGAAATTCTCGGCCGCCCCGGCGAAATGGGCGTCGACGTCGAGATCATCATCCGCAAGCATCACCTTCCGCATCGGTTCGCTCCCGAAGTTCTCGCGCAAGCTCGGGAAATTTCGCAGCAAGTCAGCGAAGAGGACCTCCGCGGCCGCCGCGACTTCCGCGATCTCCCCATCGTCACCGTCGATGGCGAGACGGCGAAAGATTTCGACGACGCCGTATATGTCGCGGCGCGCCCCGGCGGTTACGAACTCCAAATCCACATCGCGGACGTGGCGCACTACGTTCGCCGCGCGTCCGAACTCGACCGCGAAGCGCGCCTCCGCGGCACCTCGGTCTATTTCCCCAATCGCGCCGTGCCCATGCTCCCCGAGGAACTTTCCAACGGCATTTGCTCGCTCAATCCGCGCGTGGACCGCCTGGTGATGAGCGCCATCCTGCAGCTCGACAAAACCGGAAAAGTCCTCGAAGCCGAATTCACCCCAGGCGTCATCCGCTCCGTCGAACGCATGACCTACACAAACGTCCACAAAGTGCTCGAAGGCGATCCGCAGATGGAGGAACGCTATGCGCCTCTCGTCGCCGGCTTCCAGCGCATGAAGGAGCTGGCCCTGGCGCTCAACGCGCGGCGCGCGGCGCGCGGCTCGATCGATTTCGATTTGCCCGAAGCCATCATCGAGTTCGACGACGCTGGCCGCATGATGGGAGTTGTCCGCAGCGTGCGCAACATCGCCCACCGCATCATCGAGGAATTCATGCTGGCCGCGAACGAAGCGGTCGCCGCTTATCTCGAGCGCCGCGTCATCTCGTCCCTGCATCGCGTCCACGAAAAGCCCGATCCCAAGAAGGTTCTCGAATTCGAGGAGCTTGCCCGCGCGTTCGGCTATTCCCTCGGCGTCGAGGATTTATCGGAGCGGCGCATTGCCGTGCGCCACGGACACGTGCGGCCCGCGGGACGCGAACGCCACGGCCGCACGCGCACCATGGAAGTTGCCCTGCCCGGCGCCGATTTCGATATTCGCCCCCAGCATTACCAGCGGCTCACCCAAAAACTCGCCGGCAAGCCCGAGGAGCGCATTCTCTCCTATCTCATGCTGCGCTCGCTTAAGCAGGCGCGCTACGCCGCCGAGCCGCTCGGCCATTTCGCTCTCGCGGCCGACGAATACACTCATTTTACTTCGCCTATTCGCCGTTACCCGGATCTCATCGTTCATCGCATCTTGAAATGGGCGCTCGAAAATCCCTCCGCCGCAAAAGGGCCGTATCGCCCCGCCGAACTCGAGGAAATTGCCGTCGAAACCTCGGAAGCCGAGCGCCGCGCGGAGACCGCCGAGCGCGAATTGATGGCCTGGAAAACGGCCCAGTACATGGAAAGCCATCTCGGCGAGGAATACGACGCGCTCATCATTTCCGTGCAGAAATTCGGCTTCTTCGTCGAACTGTTCGAAGTTTTTGTCGAAGGCCTCGTCGCCATTGACCGCCTCGAGGAAACGCTCGGCCAGCGCTTCCAATACCGCGAAAGCGATCATGCCATCGTCAGCCAGTCCTATCGTGCCCGCAAAGGACGCGATTCCCGCCGGGAGTTCCGCCTCGGTGATCGCGTGCGCGTGCGCGCCGAGCGCATTGACCCGTTTCGCCACAGGGTCGAGTTCAGCTTGGTCGAGCCTTCGCCCTCGCGCTCCTGACTAATTTATCCACACGCCCCCGCTCGTACTATTGACCCGTCTCTTGCCGTCGTCTACGCTGTTTTTATGCCCGCGTATACGTCACTGTTGGGTAAACGCGTCGAAGTCAATTATCGCGCCGGCGACATTCACATGACTGCAACCGGCACGCTGACGTCGGACTCCGGGCAGTCCATCCGCCTCGAAGATCGCTTTTCGCAAGCCGGCCGCGAAAAAACCGTGCGCATGGAAATCCCCTATCCATCGCTCATCCGTGTACGTGAGATCCTCCTGCAACCCTCCCCGTCTGGCGCCTCATAATTTTTCTCTCTGTTCGGCTTCTCCCGACAAGCTATCTCTTGAATGCTCTCCGCCAGGACACGCCTTCCGTCCTAGGCCGTATTTGCCGTCGCTCTTGTAGGGCCCGACTATGGTCGGGCCGCGCCGCGCCCATGCGCGGCGGTTCCAGGCCGCCTTTCTGAATTTCCTTCCGCAAGAATTAAGATTTCCTCCCGCGGCGTCTCCCGCTATATTGATGGTCTCGTCAGCAGGGCGCGAGGAGGAAAACTTGAAGCCGAAAATCGGATTGATCGGTCTGGGATTGATGGGTCTGCCCATGGGACGCAATTTCCTCAAGGCCGGATTCCCCCTCACGGTATGGAACCGCACGCGCCTGAAAGCCGAGACGCTGGGAAAGGAAGGCGCCAAAATCGCTAATTCCCCGCGCGAACTCGCGGCGGATTCCGATGTGCTCATCACCATTGTCAGCGACCCTCCCGCGCTCGAGGAAGTTCTCTGGGGCGCAAATGGCGCGCTGGCGGGTTTGCGCAAGGGCAGCGTGCTCATCGATTCGAGCACCGTCTCGCCCGCGCTCGCGCGGCGCATTGCGCAGGCCTGCGAAGAGCGCGGCGCGGATTTCCTCGACGCTCCTGTCACCGGCGGAACGTGGGGCGCCGAAAAAGGCGAGTTGGTATTCATGGTTGGCGGGAAAAAAGAAGTGCTCGAACGCGTCGAGCCGGTCTTGCAGGCCGTCGGCAAACGGTTTTTCCTGCTCGGACCCAACGGCGCGGGCCAAACCGTGAAGCTGGCGATGAATTTGATTCTCGCGCTCGAAGTTCAGGCCGTCGCCGAAGGCTTGGAGCTTGTGACCCGCGCCGGCGTCGCCGGCGAACGCCTGGTCGAAGTCCTGCTCGCGAGCATGGGCCGCGCGCCCTTGTTCGACGTGAAGGCCCCGGCGATGCTGAAGCGCGACTTCACGCCCAGTTTTCCGTTGCGCCTCATGCTCAAGGATATCGGCCTCGCGATGGATTTGGCCCGGGAAAATAACGTGCATCTCCCCGCGGGAACCGCAGCCCTCGAAGCCTACTCCGCCGTCAAAGCCGCCGCAAAAACTGACGTGGACTACGCCGCCATCGCCAATTACTGGCAGAAACCCTAGTAGCTCTCTCAAAAATCCCGGGGACTTGGCAGGGCGGGGATTCATCCCCGCCGTAAATCATGACCTTCCCTCAGGGGTTTCAACCCCTGAGGCCTTGCCTCCAAAAACCGGAGAATCTGCTTTTTCTTTCGGTGCGCGCGAATGCCCGCAGGAATTACGGCGCCGCATTCGGCGCGAAATAGCTGAGCGCCAAATCGCGCGCGGTACGCAGCCCCGCGGACGCCGCGAGAATTTCCGGAATCGCATTCACCGCCACGGCCGCCGTGGCAATGTCGCCATGCGTTCCCCCGGGAATGGTAAGAGAAATATTCGGTTCGCCCGCCAGCGTAATCGTATCCGCGGGGTCCTTCGCTCCAACGTACATCTTCAACTCCATGAAGATCGTTTCGACGACGCCGCTTTTCCCGCGCGCAATCTGATGCACGCCGGCGACTTGTCCCGCCTCGACTTCCAGAAATTCCGTCTTCACGCGCTCTGCCGCGATCACCGGCTCAATCGTCTCCGTGATCGAATCCACCGCCAAGCCCAGCGCATCCGCAACCATCGCCACCGACTCCGGCAAGCCGTGATGCTTGATGATGCCCGCCGCCACTTTTTCGCGGAATTCCTCCGTCGTCATTCCCGCGCCGATTTTTTTCTGCAGCGGCAAGCGCCGCTTCGACGCATCCACCACGCGCACCGCGCGCACCGAATCCACGCGCTGCGCCACCGCCGCCAAAGTCAGCGCCAGTTTGTCCAGCACAAATCCCGGATTCACGCCCACTCCCGCCAGCGCCACGCCTTCTTCCTTCGCCGCCGCGTCCAGTTTCGCCGCGAGCTCGGGATGCTTGCGGAACGGATACGCCAGCTCCTCGCACGTGGATACCACGCAGCAGCCCGCTTCCAGGCACTCCAGAAGCTGCGGCATCACGTCCTTCAGATATGAAGACGTGCAGTGCATCACCGCGTCCACCTGCCCCGCCAGCACCGCCGCGTTGGCCGACACGCGAATTCCCCACGGCGCGTCCGCCGCGCCCGCCACTTCCCCCAAATCGCGTCCCGCCTTCGCGGGATCCGAATCGATCGCGCCCACAATCTCGATGGCGCTTTTCTGTCGCATCAGCCGCGCAATCGACGCGCCAATCGGCCCCACGCCATATTGCACGATGCGAATCTTTTTCTTCGTCACAGGGAACCTCTCCTCTGTCCTCGTTTGCCCGCGTCTCGGTTAATCGACAGAGAAATACCTTAGTTCCTATCCGCCGGAGACGCAAGGTCGGAAACCTCCGCGAACCGCAACACGCCCCGCATGCCCCGCTTGTGACGCGTCGCCGCGGGCCGCATAATGAACCCCGTTGAATCGGCCGGGAAAGTCGCCCGCCAGATTCACGGGCACCGAGTAACGCCCAACGATTAACGATGACTCGC
The DNA here is from genome assembly GCA_035533415.1 of Candidatus Limnocylindrales bacterium. Classification (GTDB taxonomy): domain Bacteria; phylum Acidobacteriota; class Terriglobia; order Acidiferrales; family UBA7541; genus DAHUXN01. The sequence goes on along the minus strand of DATLTU010000003.1, from coordinate 2,682 downwards.
CACACCGGAAAACGCCGATGGCTCGCCGCCGCCCGCATCGCTGGCAGCGTTCTCGCGCTGATTCTACTGTTTCACTTTCTTCCGCTCGCCGAAGTGTGGGCCACGCTGCGCCGCCTTCCCGCCTATATCTGGCTTCTGGTGCTCGCCGGATACCTGGCCGCACACGTCGTCGGCATCGTCAAATGGCGCTTGATGGTCAATCTCGGCGGCGCGCAATTAAATTTCCGCAACGCCGCGCGCTGTTATTTTTCCGGCTTGCTCGGCACGCTTTTCTTGCCGTCGATTCTCGGAGGTGACGTCGTGCGCGCCGGCCTCGCGCTGCACGTCGGAAAAAGCAAGGCCGGAGTGCTCCTCGGCACTTTCCTCGCCCGCATGCTCGATTTTGCCGCGCTCGCGCTCCTCGCCGCGCTCGGCATCGTGCTCGCGCCCGCCGCGCTTTCGCCGCAAACTCGCCGCGTGTTCCTGATTGCGGGCATTGCAGCGGCCCTGTTGCTCGCCATCGCCGCGCCCATCGTGCTGTGGTTTCCCGCCAGAAGGACTTCCCTTCGCATGCGCCGCCGAATGGTGCACCTGCGCCGCGCGGCGCGCTCCATGCGCCAGCAGCCGCAATCCGTTTTTGCCGCGCTATGCCTCGCGCTTTTCGTTCAGGGCAGTTTCATCTGGCTGATGGCGCAGGTGGCTCGTGCCAGTGGACTCCGCTTGCCGTTTCGTGCGTGGCTCTTTGCGTGGCCGCTCGCAAAATTTTGCGCCGTCATTCCCATCACGCAAGGAGGAATCGGACTGCGCGAAGCAGCACTCGCCGCGTTGCTGGTTCCATTTGGCGCGCGTCCAGCCGTCACGGTCGCGATTGGATTGGCCTGGGAAACGGTCGTCATCTCGGGAGGCTTGCTCGCCGGACTCGCCGCGCTCCTCCTCGCCCGCCTCTGGGTAACGAACGCCGCGTCCGGCGGCCGTTCGGACGCCGCCAGCGAGACATCATCTCTCCCGCTGCGCTAGTGTTGTGTCCCATAAATTCGCTGGGATTGTTCTTAGGGGGTCGGAGCTTCAGCTCCGACATAAATGCCCCAAGATCAAGGGGCTTCAACCCCTGAAGCCAGGAACACTATTGGCAGTTATTTCCAGGACGGTATACTAGCTGCTTGCTGAAAAACTCCATCGCTTTGTGGGTCGGGGCCTGCCGGCGCAGGCAGGCTTTCGCGCCTTATGCTTCCCGTTTACCCTGACGCAGGAACGGGACGCTCTTCGTCGGGAAGCCCCGACATAAAGTCTCGGTTTTGTTCAGGGCTTTAGCCCCTGAGGTACGGTTTCAGCTTTTTTTAACAAGCTGCCGGCGAGCCTTTTGTAAAAGGCGCCGCCGGCGCATGTCATTTCCCGAAACTAATTCCTGCTCTACCTAGAAGCGGAAAATCAATCCCAAGTTTGTCTGGAATTGCTCGGCATGGTTCGTGGTTTGAACCAAAAAGCACCCTTGAAAACCGCACACCTGTCCCTGCCCTGGGGTTGTGCGCGACGGCGACCACCGCGCATCCAAGCGCACTCCCATGAAGTGTGTGAAATAATATTTCACCCCGCCGCCCAAATTGTAGGAAAAGCGGTTACCGAAAGGCAGAATACTCTGGCCGCCCACTGTGGCCTGGCCGAAGTGCGTAAAGCCCAATCCGCCGGCAATAAAAGGTCTGAGCTTGGCTTCCGGATCTCTGAAGCTGTACGAGAGTCCAAACTGGTACATGTCCAGATTGATGTTGCTCAGTTCCTGAACCGTATCGTTTGTAACGTTATGCGCGCTCAGCGTCGTTGGCTGGCGATTCCACATGAACTCGGCTTGAAACGTGTCCCAGAAGCTGTAATCGAAGAGCACGCCGTAATCGACGCTGCTCTTAATCAGGATATTGTCGGTGGTCCCTGAATTCACCGCGATTTTCCCCCCGAATTTGCCGCCGCCGAAGGGCGTGATCTCGATATTGCTGCCTTGCGCCATCGCGGCGGATGCACCGCAGCCCAAAATAAACATGAGCACCATCATTTTCCGCATGAGCATGCCATTCTCCTCTGTGTGGGTTAGACTCGCCTCCCCAGGAAGCGCGCCCTCCTCGGCCAGTATGGGCTTGGGCATCGCCCAAAAAATTCTACAACACATCCCGTCTGCGCGGGACTCGCGAAATTCCGAGAGTGCTTACATTAGACGGCGCTGCCCCGCGCAAAGTTGCTTGATCGAATTCGCCCGCCGCTGGCTGCATGCGCGCAGGCGCCGGCTGCGCGTTGCGCTGCGCATCCACGCTCCACGGACGGCCGCGCGCCACGCGATTCCCTGTTGACATCCCACAGGGGCGATGGCATATTCCTGTGCCTAGGCCACAGGAGGCGAGATGGCCGCTCCGAAATCCGAAATATTGCAGGGCACGCTCGATCTGATGGTCCTCAAAACGCTCGAATCCATGGGCCCGCTCCACGGCTACGGCATCGCGCGCCGCATCGAGCAGGTCAGCGAGGAATTGCTGCGGATCAATCAGGGAACCATTTACGCCTCGCTGGTTCGCCTCCTGCAACGCCGCTGGATTTCAGCGGCATGGGGCGCTTCGGAAAACAATCGCAAGGCGAGGTTTTACTCCATCACCAGGCGCGGGCGCAAACAGCTCGCCGCCGAAGCCCGGAATTGGGAGCGCATTTCCGGCGTCATTGGCC
>DATLTU010000002.1:0-36761 GCA_035533415.1 Candidatus Limnocylindrales bacterium | reverse complement strand
GTGCCTCCGGCAGACGCAGCGCGCCCCTACATTCTGATACACTCGCTTCCATGATTCCTTTGCTCGCAGCAATGATTGGCCTTCTATCTCCTGCAAATGCAAAGACGGCGAAGGACGTTGCGCGCGCGATCGAGGCGCATTACCGCAACACGAAAACAATGACGGCGATTTTTCTGGAGAAGTATACGTCGGGAGAAGCGGGAATCCGCGTGGAGAGCGGGAAAGTGTATTTCTCGCGGCCCGGGCGGATGCGCTGGGACTACGATTCGCCCGAAAAGAAAATGTTTTTGGTGGATGGCAGAAATGTCTGGTATTACGTTCCGGCGGATCACACGGCCAGCCGGACATCCATCAAGAAAAGCTCGGACTGGCGGACGCCGCTGGCGCTGCTGGCGGGGACGATGAATCTCGAGAGGCTCTGCGGCAGTCTGCAATTGGCGGGCGCGGCGAAGCCCTCCGCGAATGCGGCCGCTAGATCAAGCTCCTCAAGGGACCCGGAAAAGCGGCCAACGGTACCGGACAATACAGTGCTGGTGTGTAAGCCGCGCAGAGAAGACCGTGACGCATTTCGCGAGGCGCTATTCGAAGCGAATCCGCGCCATCAGTTGGTTCGCGTGACGATCCGCGAGCCGGGAGACATCGAGACGGAATTTCGGTTTGGCGATTGGCGCGAGAATATGCCGATCGCGGAGACGGAATTTCACTTCGAGCCTCCGATGGGCGTGGCTATCGTAAACGACGCGTCGCTGGCGAAAACAGTGCAGTAGGCCAAGATGTACGGGCGGCATTCACGCCCACCCGTAACTCACTTCTCCGTTCTCAGAAAATAAATTTCACGGCGAGCTGCAGAATGCGCGAGCCGGGGCCGTTGTTGATGGTTGTGCTCGTCGGCGCGCCGAAAGAGGTGACTGGCCGCAAGCACTCGCCGAAGGAATTCGTCACGATTCCGGTGCAGGTTGCACCACTGACGACGTTGTTCTGGGTCGTATTGACGCCCGTGATGTTGGCGCGATTGAAGGAGTTGAACGCTTCGGCGATGAATTGAAGCCTATAACGCTCCGTAAGGTTGACGCTGCGAGTGATTCGGGGATCGAGCGAGATCAGCTTTGGCAGATAGAACGTGTCGCGGCCAAGGCCGGGCGTGCGATCCGTGAAGCTGTTGCTGTCGCCATTCAAATCGAAGCCGAGCAAGCCGGAATAGGGCTGCCCGGATTCCGCCGTGAAGATGCCGCTGAGTTGCCACCCTCCAAGCACGCCATGCGCAATCGACGATGACATTCGGCTGGCGTAATTGAGGTTCCAAACGCCGCTCAGGACAAAGCGATGGCGCTGGTCATTGACGCCCGGACCCTTGTCCGCGCGAATGTTGAGCGGGTCGGAAACCATTTTCGCGTCGTCGAAGGAGAAGGGAACGACGGAAGTGGCGTCCGGCGCGTCGTCGATCACCTTCCCGAACGTGTAAGACGCCATCAGCTGATAGTTTTGGGCAAAGCGTTTGGTGAGCTGCACGGTCATGCCGTTGTAGTTCGAATTCGCATTGCTTTGGAATTCCTCGATGCGGGAGAAATTGGTGAAGGGCCGAAGCGGATGTCCCGGCACGCTAAAGCCGGCCTGCTGCGGCATTTGATCGTACGTCAGCACGGTGGTCGAGCCGACGACTCCGATCTGCGTGGGAATTTCAGGCCCTTGCAGGTTGATGTCGAGGGTGCGGGTGAGATGCGTTCCCTTGACGTGCAGATAGGTGATAGATATCGCGGTGTTCGGATTGATCTCGTATTCGGTGCCGACGCTGAATTGCTGGACGTCCGGCTCTTTGTAATTTTTCTGGAAACCGAAGACGATGGGCGGACTGGAAGTGCCTCCGGTTGGGGCGGCGCAACTGGGAGATTGCGTGGGAGCGCCACACATATTGTTCGGGTAGGCCGGAATCGACGGAGTGGACGTCGGAGAAAACGTGAGTGTGGTGACATTCAAGCCGTTATTCGACATGGCTGTGCCAACGGTGATTGCAGGTGTGCGGCCGTAGAAAATGCCGTAACCGCCGCGGATGACCAGGCGATCGTTGGATAGCGGCGTCCAGGCAAATCCCAGTCGGGGACCAAATCCAGTGCGTTGATTGTGAATCTGGTTCGTAGTTATGCCCGCAGTGGCGAGCTGTGGATCCGGATTGAAAGTCGGCGGCTGCGTGATCTTGTCGAAATCATATCGCAATCCGTAGTTGAACGTGAGATTCGGCCGGAAGCGCCACTCATCCTGAACAAAGCCCGAAAACTCAGAGAGATTGGGGTACGTTGTGGGCCCCGTCGTTCCCGCGCCAGCGAAGGCCTGCACAAACGTGTCACTGGCGTCGCCGCCCGTGAAGCACGAAGTGCCTCCGCCATTGAGGTTGCATCCGAAGGCCTCCAGGCTGTTGAAGCTGTACTGGCCGGAGAAGTTGCCGGGAAAGAAATTGCCGATACGATCGGTCATGATGTGCGCTCCGGTCTTGACGGTATGAGCGCCGTGAACCCAGGCAATCGTGTCGTCCCATTCTCCGCGCTTAATGTCGGTATATCGCGGGCTGAAAAAGTTGCGGCCGGCGGTAAAAACAATGATGCCGGCATTTCTGACCGTGACCTGCGGCAGATCGCTGTTGGCGAATCCCGGCTCGTTATCGCGGGCGTAATTGAACTGGAAGACGTTTACGAGCGTTGGGCGGAGGGTCGAGGTGAGAGTGGCCGTCAAGGTGTCGGAAGTGACGTCGGACGAGCCCGTATGCTCGACCGAATTCTGCGGCCCGCCGTTTTCCAGGTTCAAGCCGGTGAATCGCTGGGCATTGTAACGCGCGGAAAGCATTTCATTCGAGCTCAGGTGCCAGTCCACCTTTGCGAGGTAAACATTCTGGTTGAAGCCGGAGCTCCAGGGATTGGCGCGTGCCGAAAGGTAATTTAGCGCCGTCGTCTGGTTGGCATCGGTGGGAGTGAAGCCGGGCGGCAAGTTCAGAAAAACGAAATTCGCGACCGTATTGCGCTGGCCGTCGTAGTCGAAGAAGAAAAACAGCTTGTCTTTCACGATGGGGCCACCCAGGTTGCCGCCGAACTGATTGAAATGATATGGCTGGCGAGGCTTGCCGTGAGCGATTTGGATGGGGTCGTTGGCATTCATGGCGCGGTCGCGATAAAACTCGAATGCGGTGCCATGGAACTGGTTCGTGCCTGATTTCGTGACAACGTTGATGACCGCGCCGCCGGCATTTCCGAGTTCCGCGGAGTAGTCGTTCGAATTGACCTGGAATTCCTGCACGGCATCCTGGCTGAACTGATATGGCGCGCGGCCGGACCCGGTGCGGCCGAGCGTCTGGCCAAAGAAGCTATTGTTGTTATCGGAGCCGTCGACAACCAGGGAATTCAACGTGCCGCGCAGGCCGGCAAAACTGATGTCTCCGGTGCGCACGTCGGTGGTTACGCCGGGGGTAAGAAGAGCGAAATTGATGAAGTTGCGCCCGTTCGTGGGGAGATCAGCGATGGAGCGTTCGTTTACCGTAGCACTGACTCCGCTCTTTGTGGTTTCGACAATCGGCGCCCGGCCCGATACCGTCACGGTAGATTTTTGAGTCGCAAGGGGCATGGAGAGATCAAGCGTAAGCCGGGCGCCGACCGTCACGTTTACATTCTCTTGAGTTACGGTGGCGAAGCCGGACTTTTCCGCAACCACAGTGTAGGTTCCGACGGGGAGCACGAGGAATGTGTACAGACCGTTGGCGTCGCTCGTGACGGAGAAGCTAGTGCCCGTATTCGTATTGGTGGCCTTCAGGACGGCAGCCGGGACGGCGGCGCCAGACGGGTCCGTGACAGCGCCTTGAATGGAGCCTTGATTCGCACCTTGGCTGAATGCGGATTGCGCCAGCGCAAACAGCAGCGAGATAGCTCCCAAAAATATCGTAATCTTTCGAAGGCTCATCGGTTTCTCCTAAATGCGCGCACGTTTACGGTGCTGCGTAGAAGCGCGTGAAAAGGGAGCGATGATACGCAAAAAAGACGGCGGTGGCAACAGGCGATCGTGGCAGTTAAGGATCTCCGGGCAGCGCGAGTATTTCCTGATAGACACAGGCAACCCGGGGGTTTCGTGTGGGTTCTTTTCAGTATGCTAGACTGGAAATATGGTGCCGCAGGGCATCCGGCGTAACGGATATGTATGTCTGAATATGTTTGCAAAGTGGTGGATACCACGGGACGTGTTTTCCAGCAGTTGGAGACCGCGCAGACCGAAGCGGAGGCGCGCCAGAAGCTCGCCGACCGCGGACTTTACGTTTATACCGTCCGTCCAAATCTGAGTTTGACGCGAGCCTTCAGCGGCCCTGGGGGAAACCGAAAACTACCCGCGGGTGACTTCCTTATTTTCAATCAGCAGTTTAATACACTGATTAAGGCGGGCCTGCCGATCTTGAAGGCGCTCGATTTGCTCGCCGACCGGGCCGCGCTGCCCAAAATACGGCCGTTGTTGAACGATGTGCGGCTGCGCGTGCGCGAAGGGGAGCCGCTTTCGGACGCGTTCGAGGCCGCAGGAGTTTTCCCGACTGTTTACGTGACGGCGCTGCGAGCCGGAGAGAAGAGCGGCGATCTGCCGGGCATCCTGGACGATTACATTGCCTATCAGCGCGTAATGACGGGAATACGCAAAAAGCTGATCGGTGTGGTGATTTACCCGATTATTCTGATTGTCGTGGCCTCGTGCATTGTGTCGTACCTTGTGGCCTACGTCATACCCCAGTTCGCGAAACTCTATTCGGACCTGGGGACAGCGCTCCCAACGGCAACGCAATTTTTGATTACAGTGGTTGTGGGCTATCGAGCGTGGCTGATCGCGTTTGCGGCCATCATCATTTTCGGCACGCTTTTCCTGTATCTATGGTCGAAGACCAGCCGCGGAGGGATGGTGCTGGACCGGGCGAAGCTGAAAGTACCGGTCATCGGGGACGTCTGGATCAAGTTCCAGATGGCGCAATTCACGCGAACGCTGGCGACGCTGTTGCGCGGGGGAACACCGCTGGTGGCGGCGTTGGATACGGCGGCGAACGCGATGACGAGCCGGCTGATATCCACGTCGATCCATCAGGCTGCCGCGAGAGTGCGCGAAGGCGCATCGCTGCACAGTTCGCTGGCCGAGACACGCATGATTCCTGACTTGGCGCTGGACATGATCGAAGTAGGAGAGGCGTCCGGGGCGCTCGCGCCCATGCTCGGAAGCGTAGCGCAATTCTACGATGAGGAAACCAACCTCAAGACTGGCGCGCTCATCTCGATTATTGAGCCGGCGGTGCTGATCATGATCGCCTCGCTGATCTTTTTCATCATGGTGGCGCTCTACCTTCCATTGTTTTCCCTGCGAGTCGGCAGCGCGGGATAGAGGAATATGGCGACAACGAATCGAGACTTGCATCCGGAGCCGGCGCGCGACGAAGCGGCCGAGCGGGAGCGCACGCAGGCGCTTGCGGAGCGCTATCGCGTGCCATTCATCGATATGGCGGAACAGAGAATCGATCCGGAGCTGTTTCACTCGATTCCCGCGGAGCTGATGTTCCGTTACAACTTCGTGCCTCTCGAGGCACACAACAATTCCCTGGTTGTAGCCGTGTCCGACCCAAGCCAATTGCTGGTCAACGATGAATTGTCGCTGCTGCTCGGCAAGAAACTGATCATTCGGGTAGCGACGGCGACGCAGATCGGCGACCTCCTGAAGCGCACGGAACAATCGCAGCGCGTCCTTGACCAAGCGACCGAAGGGTTCACGCTGCAGGTGGTGAGCGCCGACGAGGACGACGAAAATATCTCGATGGAAAAGCTCACCAGCGATACGGGGGTAAGCCCGGTGGTTCGGCTGGTGGACACGGTGATTTTTACCGCGCTCGAGCGGCGCGCGAGCGACATCCACATCGAAACGCGCAATACGGAAGTCGCGGTGAAGTACCGCATTGACGGTGTGCTGCAATACGCGATGCAGCCGCTGGCGAAGGAATGGCATTCGACGATCCTCTCGCGGATCAAGGTGATGAGCGAACTGGACATCGCGGAGCGGCGCGTTCCCCAGGACGGCCGGTTCCGGGTGCGCTATAAGGGGCGGTTCATCGATTTCCGCGTATCGATCATGCCGTCGATTCACGGCGAAGACGCGGTACTGCGCGTGCTGGACAAGGAAACGCTGAGCGAGAAATTCCGCACTCTGACCCTGGACGTGGTGGGATTCGCCGATGAAGACGTACACAAATTCCGGCGGTACATCCGCGAGCCTTATGGAATGGTGCTGGTGACGGGCCCGACCGGCTCAGGGAAAACGACCACGCTCTACGCGGCCATCAACGAGATCAAGACGGATGAGGACAAAATCATCACGATTGAAGATCCGGTGGAATATCAAGTTCGCGGCATCACACAGATCCCGGTCAACGAGAAAAAGGGTCTGACGTTTGCGCGCGGGCTGCGGTCGATCCTGCGGCACGATCCGGACAAAATCATGGTTGGCGAGATTCGCGACAACGAAACGGCGCAGATTGCGATCCAATCCGCGCTGACGGGGCACCTGGTGTTCACGACCGTTCACGCGAACAACGTGACGGACGTGATTGGCCGGTTCATCAACATGGGCGTCGAGCCGTACAATTTCGTTTCGGCCTTGAATTGCATCCTCGCGCAGCGGCTGGTGCGCGTGATCTGCCCGAACTGCAAAAAAGAAGCGGATCATTCGCCGGAGATGCTGCGGGAATCGGGGCTCGATCCGAAAGAATGGGCGGGTGTGACTTTGTACGAAGGCGCGGGGTGCCTGGAATGTTCCGGCAGCGGGTATCATGGGCGGACAGCGATTTGCGAGTTGCTGGATCTCTCGGATCGCATCCGCGAAATGATCATCGACCGCCGGCCAACGTCCGAAATCAAACGCGCGGCCAAGGAAGAGGGAATGCAATTTCTGCGGGAATCGGGGCTGGCCAGGGTGCGCATGGGCATCACCACGATGCGCGAAATCAATAAGGTGACATTCATTGAGTAGCTTGACGACTCTTGAGCCGGCTCGGCGGCGCAGCCGTGCGGGCGGGAACATTTTTGGCTGGCTGGACGCAATGCCGCATCCGGCCACGGTGCTGGAAATTGCCGCGACGCACGTGGCGGCGGCTCGCTGGGGGCGCGGATTGACGCACCTTTCCGCGTTTGCCGCCGAGGCGCTGCCCGAGGGCGCGATCATTCCCTCCGCGACGCAGACGAATATTCTGGACAAAGATGCGGTGAGGTCTGCGATCCGCAGCGTGCTGTCCCGCGTGCCAGTCCAGGGGCAGGACATCGCGCTGCTCGTGCCGGACACCGTGATTCGCGTTTTCATTTTGCCGTTTGAGAGTTTTCCGCGGCGCGCTGACGAAGCGCTTCCGCTGTTGCGCTGGCGGCTGAAGAAAAGCCTACCGTTCGACGCGGAAGAGGCCGCCATATCGTGGACGCGGCAATCGGGTCGCGACGGGAAAATAGAAATTGTGGCGGCCGTGGCGCGGCAGAAGATCATTGGCGAATATGAATCCGCTCTCGAAGCGGAGGGCGTCGTCGCCGGCGTGGTGCAAAGCTCGACGCTGGCGACTCTGCCGCTGCTGGATGCGGATGGGGCCACGCTCCTGGCGCGGATGAGCGGCCGCAATTTGACGACGGTGATCGTCCGCGGGGAGACGCTCTCGGTGTACCGTTCCACGGAGCTGGGAATCGGCGCAGACGCGCTGCAGCCGCAGACGATTTTCGATGAGGTATTTCCGGCTCTGGCGTTTTATCAGGATACCTGGGGCGAAAAGGTCCAGCAGTTGCGGGTGGCGGGCTTTGGCGCCGGGGAAGATGTTCTGCGGGAAATGCTGGGGCGCGAAACCGGGTGTCCGGCCGAACCCCTGGCATCGTCGGGCGAATTGCCGGCGGAAGCGAGGTCGCTGGCCGCGCAGGGACTCGAGCCGCTGGCCGGGTGGCAAATGAATCGCGGCGCGTAGGAAGGTTCGGAGTTTCCGTAATCGCATGAAGACGAATTTCAATCTCGCGACATCGCCGCTCGAAAACAATCGCCGCTTTATTGCGGGCGCGAGCCTGCTGGGAATCGCCGCGGTGGCGGCGCTGCTCTTTCTTTCGGTGCACGTGGTGCGGGCGCGGCGGACGAATCAAAAGTTGCGTTCCGATATCGCGCGCCTCGAGGACCAGAATCGCACGTTGCAGCGCGAACAGGATAAATTGCGCGCGTCGTTCAAAACCCCTAAAACCGTAGAAGTGATGAACCGCTCGAAATTTCTGAACGGTTTAATCGAGGAGCGCACGTTTCCGTGGACGAAAATGTTCGCGGATCTGGAGCGGATTCTTCCGCCGGGCGTGCGCGTGGTGAGCATCTCGCCGCAAATGGATAAAAAGGGACGCGTGAAAGTGACGCTGGTGGTCGGGGCAGTCGATGGCGCGCAGAAAGTGAAATTCCTGGAGTCCATTGTGTCGTCGCCGGTGTTTTCGAACGTGCAGGTGACGCAGGAAAGCCATCCGGCAACCTCATCGGCGGGAAGCGCGAGTGCCGTATTGCTGGCGCTTAGGGCGTACTACGCAACAACATGACCGGCAGAAAAAAATCGGGGAAGTGGAAGCTAGGGGTAAAGATTGCTCTAGGCTGCGTGCTGGCGCTTGACGGCGTGCTGATTGCGTTCAATGTGCAGGCCGCGCGCCAGGCGCCACAAGCGCAGGCCCAGGAGCGCGATAGCCTGGCACAAAAGGAGAAGTTGTTGGCCGCGGACGTGGCGAAGGGGCAGGCTATTGAGCGGCACTTGCCGAATGTCGGCGACGAATGCGATAGCTTCTACCAGCACAACTTGCTGCCCGAATCGTCGGGCTATTCGACCGTGGTTGCGGACCTGGGGAAGATGGGCAAGGATGCCGGAGTCGAGACAAGCGGCGTGGCCTTCCGGGAAACCCAAATCAAAGCTCGCGGTTTGAGCGAAGTGCAGATTACGGCAGCCGTGCAGGGCGATTACCAGAGCTTGATCCGTCTGATCGATAATCTGGAGCATTCGCCGCACTTCTACGTGCTGGACGGCTTGACGCTGGCCTCGGAAACATCGGGAAGCATCAAACTGCACGTGAGCTTGCGGACTTATTTCCGCACGTGAAGCGATGACGAAGCGGACTCGATTCGAAGTTTATGTGCTGGCGGCGCTCGCCATCCTGCTGGCGGCCGCGCTGTATGCGGAGTATTCGGGGAACTCGGGCTTGGGTGGCGTGCAGGCGGACGGGGCGCAATTCGTTCCGCTGGACGTGCCCGATCCGTCGCTGCGGGTGGATTTGCTCCATCGCATCCAGAAGGAAGAATACAACGGCCAGCATCGCAACATATTCAGCGCCGAGCCTTTGCCTCCCAGTCCTGCGGAGGTGGCCGCGCAGCAACAGGAAGCAAAAGGTCCCGCGGTCCCGGCCGGGCCTCCGCCGGTCACGGTCCCAGCGACTTTTTACGGCATTGTCACAGAGTTGAGTACAGGCGTGAAGCGCGCGTGCTTCTCGGCCAATAGCGACGATGTGTACATCGTTCCGGAAGGCGGGACGCTGCTCAATCAATTTCGCGTGGTGAAAATCGGCAATAATTCCGTGGAAATGGAAGAGCTTTCATCGGGACGGCATACCACTTTGAGGCTTGCGCAACCAACGGATGCGGCCTCCGAGTCAGGGCCGCAAGGACAACCATGACGAAGCATCTCCGCGACACCCGGCGTCGCAAGCAAGGTTTCGCGCTTCTGTTTGTGCTTTTTCTTGTGGCGCTCTTGATCGTCGGCAGCTCCGTGGCGCTTGTGAATCAGTGGACCGAGGGCCAGCGGCAAAAGGAAGCAGAAACGATCTGGCGCGGCCAGCAATACGAGCGCGCGATCGGGCTGTACTATCGAAAATTCGGCCGGTTTCCCACGGATATCGACGATCTGGTGAAAGAGCAGAACGGAATTCGCTTTCTTCGGCAGGCATACAAAAACCCCATGAACAAAGACGGCTCGTGGCGGTTCATTTACGTCACGCCGACGGGACAGCTCATCGGGAGCGTGCGGTACACTTCGCTGCAGGAAATGGCGTTCATCGATAAGGAGCGCCAGATGGGAATCACGATTGGCGCGGGGACCGGAGCGACGCCGGAGGAATCGGGCGCAAGTTCAGGCGCGCAATTGCCGACAGAGCCTTTCTCCCCGCCAGGTACAGCCAATGGCGGCGGAGTTTTGCCTGACGGTTCGCCAGTCGCGCCGCAAACGGCGACCCCGCCGGGGCAGAACGGCCAGCCGTCGCCTGCGCCGCCGCAGGGAACTGGCGGACCGGGGCAGCCGCCTGCGCCGCCGTTCTTCTCACAGGGCCTGCAGGCGCAGACGAATGCGAATCCTGGGATGGGAATCAACGAGCCCGGCTCTACAGGGCCGGTAATTGGCGGGTTCATCATCGGCGTGGCCGGGAAGTCCAACACCGCGTCCATAAAGATTTATCAGGGCGGGACCACGTACAAGCAGTGGGAATTCATTTTCAATCCGCTCGAGCAAGTCCAGACAATTGGAGGGCTATCGAGCCCACCGGCAACTCCGGCCGGGCAACTCCCTGGAATGCCGCCCTTGGGCGCGCCTCAGCCTCCTCAACCGCAGCCGCCACAACCTCCGATAGGAATTCCTCAGGGACAATAACGCCATTTGAGACGGAGAACTCATCTCGTGCGTGGTGCAGGGAAGGGCGTCTCTACGCGGGTGCGCTGAAAATAAAAATCAGTTCGGGCGTATCGGCGGCGATGCTGCTTTCAATTCCTGTAGTTTTTTGATGACGCGACGAATATAGGTGTGCGTTTCGGGAAAGGGCGGTACGCCGCCGTACTGCGCGACGCGCTCCGGGCCCGCGTTGTACGCAGCGAGGGCCAGAGTCAGATTGCCGTGATACTGATCGAGGAGCTGTTTCAAATAGCGTGTTCCGGCGGAGATATTCTGCGCGGGATCGAAGGTGTTGCGTACGTCGTAATGCAACGCCGTCTGGGGCATGAGCTGCATCAATCCCATGGCGCGTTTCGGCGAAACCGCGCGAGGCTGAAAATTCGATTCCGCGGATATGACGCTGGAAATCAGCTTTGCATCTACGCCATTTTGGCGAGCGGCGGCGCGAATCTGCGTGGCGAAAGGCGCGTGGAGCACGGGCACATTAGGAGCACGCGCAAAAACGTCTTCGGGATCGAATCGCACGATATCGCTCGACCGCACGACAATCGTGCCACCTTGCACGTAAAGCAAGACGTTCGCGCCCTGGCGCACGTAGCCTGTGATGTGCAGGCGTTCGCCCGAGCGCAACACGGCATAATCCGCGCGCGCTCCCGGCGCGAGAATCGCCAGCGTGACGAGGATTAGCGCGGCGACGGCTATCAGCCGCCCCATCGATACGTTTCGATTACGCCTCATATTGATCATATCGTTTGAGACTGTTTTTCACCGGACCGTTGCCCTTGCACTCAACTTTAGACTACCGACTATTCACTCTCGACGGCTTCCCCGAGCGCGTGCGCGCGAATGGCCGCGGCCACGCCGGCTTCGTCGTTTGAAAGCGTGACTGCCCATCCCAGCGATTTCAATTCCGCGACGCTGTTGCCCATGACGACGGGCAAACCCGCGTATTCCAGCATGTCGCGGTCGTTCCAATTGTCGCCGATGGCCATGACGTCCTCGCGGCGGATGCCCCGCCGCCGCGCCCATTCTGCGAGCGCCGCGCCTTTTGAGCAGCCGCGCTGAATGACGTCGAGGATACTCAAATCACGGTCCGCATATTCGGTGAGCGCGAGGGAAAAATCGCGCGCGCGAGGCATGGATTGAAGCGCCGAAAGCGCGGAACGCATGCGCGCCACGGCACCCACGAACATCACCTGAATCGGATCCTCGCTAAGGCTGTTTTCCAGCGGCACGCATTCGGCGATATACTCGCGGTTTCTTTGGTAGTAACCGCCGCTGACCGGATCATTCCAATCGATGCGCTCGAAAACCAGTTGGCCCGCGCGCAAGCGGTCGAAAACCACCGCAGCGCCAGAGCGAAACGCAGCCGTCGCGCCGAGCACTTCACGGGCGAGCGCTCGCGGCAGGAGATGCCGCAAATGAGTTTCGCCTGTCTTCGATTTGATCAGCGCTCCGTTATTGACCACGAGCGTCAGCTCGCAGGGAAGATGCTCGGCGATGGGCAGTGCGAAATCGAAGCGCCTGCCGGTGACAAGCACGATTTCGATGCCGCGAGCGGCAGCTTCGGCGATGGCTTCGCGATTCGCGGCGGGAAGCTCATGACGGCTGTCGAGCAGCGTGCCGTCAATATCCATGGCGATCAGGCGAATCGGCATACCTCAATTGTACCGCGCCGCGCGCCCGTACAGGCCGTTTGTCGCAACGAGATGTGCTAGACTTTTTCGCTTATGACAAAACCATTGCAAACGGCGATTACTCATCTGGAATGCTCCCAGTGCAAAAAAACTTACCCGCACGACCAACTGAAAAATCTTTGCAACTGCGGCGGCCCGCTTCTGGCGCGCTATGACTTGAAGACGGCTGCGAAGACGCTGACGCGCGAAGTGCTGCGTTCGCGTCCTGCGACGATGTGGCGCTATGCGGAGGTGCTGCCGTCGCGCGAGGCGGTCACGCTCGGTGAAGGCATGACGCCAGTGCTCCACGCCAAGCGGCTCGGTGCGGCCATGGGCCTGCGCAATCTTTATATCAAGGACGAAGGACTGAACCCGACTGGTTCGTTCAAAGCGCGCGGGCTTTCCGCCGCGGTCAGCCGGGCGAAAGAGCTGGGCGCGACGATTTTGGCGACGCCGACGGCGGGAAACGCGGGCGGCGCGCTGGCCGCTTATGCGGCACAGGCGGGAATTCCGTGCGTGATCGTGATGCCTGCCGATACGCCCCTGGCGAACGAAATGGAATGCCGCGCGTTTGGCGCGGATGTGCGCAAGCTCGACGGGCTGATCTCCGATTGCGGCAAATACGTCGCGGAAAATAAAGACAAGAATGGCTGGTACGAAGTGACGACGCTCAAGGAGCCGTATCGCATCGAAGGCAAGAAAACCATGGCATACGAGTTGTGGGAGCAGTTCGACGGCAAGCTGCCCGGCGTGATTATTTATCCCACCGGCGGCGGCGTGGGCATGATTGGCATGTGGAAAGCGTTCGAGGAAATGCAAGTAATGGGCTGGATCGGGAGCGAGCGGCCGCGCATGGTCACGGTGCAAGCCGCGGGTTGCGCGCCGATTGTCGACGCATTCGAAAGAGGTGCCGACAGCGCTCCCATGTGGCAGAACGCCGCGACGATCGCCTCCGGGTTGCGCGTGCCGAAAGCGATTGGCGATTTTTTGATCCTCCAGGCAATTCGCAAGAGCGGAGGAACAGCCATAGCCGCGACGGATGACGAAATTCTTACGACCTTAAAGGAACTGGCCGCAAAGGAAGGCATATACGCGGCGCCGGAGGGCGGAGCCACGGTGGTTGCCGCACGCAAGCTCGCGGAGAAGAAATGGATCAAATCCGGCGACACGGTGGTGCTCTTCAATACAGGCTGTGGGTACAAATACAACGAAGTCTGGCAGAGAGCGTTGAACAGTTGACGATCAAGAGTTCAAAGTCAAAGCGAAAGGCCAACAGTTGAAGGTTGAAGAAGCGCAGTGACGGAACGGCTGTATTACAACGATTCATTTTTGCGCGAATTTGACGCGCAGGTGCTTGCTTGCGAGCCCCAAAGCGAGCCGAACGCCGCGCGCTGGCGCGTGCGATTGGATCGCACCGCATTTTATCCCACTTCGGGTGGCCAGCCGTTCGATACCGGCCGCTTGGGGGACGCGACAGTTGTAGAAGTGGTCGACGGCGAGCGCGACGAAATCATTCACTTCACCGAACAGCCTGTCCCGCTTGGTGGGATTCACGGCACAATCGACTGGCCGCGCCGCTTTGATCACATGCAGCAGCACACGGCGCAACACATGCTCTCCGCCGCGTTCATCGAGCTGTTCACATTCCAAACCGTTTCGTTCCATCTGGGCCGCGAAATCGCGACGATCGACCTCGCCGCGCCTTCCGTTGCGCCGCGTCATCTTGAAGAAGTGGAGCGCCGCGTGAACGAAATAATCTTCGACGACCGGTCAATCTCCGTGCGCTACGGCACGGCCGAAGAACTGGCCGCGCAGGGCGTCCGCAAGAAAGTGGAGCGCGAAGGCACTCTGCGCGTCGTCGACATTGAGGGGTTTGATCGCCAGCCGTGCGGCGGAACGCATCTCTCACGCACAGGGCAGGCGGGAATGCTGCTGGTCCGCAAGTGCGAGCGGCAGAAAGGGAACTGGCGCGTGGAATTTGTCGCGGGCTTTCGCGCGCTGGCCGCCGCGCGCGGAGATTTCGCCGCGTTGCGTCAGGCCGCTGAGCCGCTCGGTTGCGGAATGGCGGAGGTGCCAGCGATGGTGTGCAAGATTGACGATGAGCGCCGCGCCAGCCAGCGCGAATCCAAAAAACTGATAGAGCGTCTGGCTGACCTCGAAGCCGCGGAACTGCTTGCGACCAATGCGGAAACTTCGCCGGATGGGAAACGAAGAATTATCACTTTTATTTCTGATGATTCTACCGCGAGCTATTTAGCGCTGCTCGCCGCCAGGATGGCCGCGACGCCGCACACACGAGCAATTCTCGCGAGCCGCGCGGCGAAGGCAATTGTCCTAGCGCAATCGGTAGGCCTCGATGGCGACATGGGAGCGCTGCTGCGCGAGCTACTTGCACCCGTTGGCGGCAAAGGCGGAGGAAGCAAAGTGTTCGCGCAGGGCAGCGTCGCAGATTCAGCAGCCATCGAGGGGATCATCGCGGGCGCACGTGCACGATTATTGTCGTGAGGTTTCACAGATGAGCCGATCAATGCAAGTGCTATCGGTTCTTCATCGGCTTCAGGGGCTGCGCTTCAAGGGGTACGTGCAAGAGCCATCTTACGAACGTCTGGTCAATTGTTTGATGCGCCAAGCTGACTTCGTTTTTGAGGAGGCGGCGGGACGTTTGCCGTCGGTGGCTCAGATCTTAGCGGACAAGATCCTTGGGTCGGGTCACTATTTGGACGTTGACCCGCCGCCGGACGAGCGGCAGCAGTATGGCATCGCGGAGAAAACAGGCGAGGATTTTCCGATCGACCCATCCCAACTCTGCTCTGATGTCACGCCAGACGTCTGTCATTGCGCGTTTGTCAACGAGCACCGAAAGCGCGAAGAGTTATGGCTGCAAAAGATCCAGGCTCAATCCTTTGGCAGGAGCCTAATGGTGTGCGGGAGCGCCCACGGCTTGAGTTTGGCGTTTCGGCTTGAGTCTGCAGGATTGAGCGAAGTACGGCTGTATGAATACATCCCTTATAACAAGGTTTGTGCGCACAGGATGCAAGGTCAATCTTGACCAGACTGGTCGTTGGCGGTCACCTGCTCGTCTGCTAAAATGGTTTCCCTCGGTGGGCGGCTAGCTCAGCTGGGAGAGCATCGCGTTCGCAACGCGGGGGTCGGGGGTTCGAATCCCCTGCCGTCCACCAATTTTGTTCGCTTCTCTTGTCCACAACCAGGGAATAGGATTTCCTCTGCGTTCTCCGCGCCTCTGCGGTGAATCATCTTTGATTGCACGTGCAAACTTTCACGTTGTGCGCGTGTGTATAATGCCGCGATGGCCAGCCGTGCCTCGCAAATCGCGAAGTGGTTCCTCGGCCCCGAGTCGGACAAAACTTCCGGCCATCTGGGTCCGCGCTGGCTCTTCCTGCGCGCGCTGGGCTTGATTTTCTTCTCCGCGTTTTACTCGCTCGTATTTCAAGCTACGGGGTTGATTGGCCCGAACGGCATTCTGCCCGCGAACGCGTATCTCGGCGCCGTCGGACAATCCATGCAGGGCCTCGAGAAAATCTGGTTTGCTCCGTCGGTATTTTGGATCAGCTCGACGGATCACGCGCTGCTGGCCGTTTGCTGGATTGGCATGGTTGCCGCGATTCTGCTGGTGCTGAATTTCTGGCCGCGCGCCATGACGGCGATTTGCTTCATCTGTTTTTTGTCGTTCATCGCCACGCTTCAGGATTTCGCGAGCTACCAATCCGACGGCATGTTGCTGGCGGCGGGCTTTCTGTGCCTGTTTTTCGCGCCGCGCGGATGGCGCCCGAGGTGGGGCGAACTTTCGCCGCCTTCGCGCGCGTGTTTATGGCTGCTGCTTTGGGAATGGTTCCGAATTTACTTCGAATCGGGTTTGGCGAAAATGCTCGGCGGTGATCCGGAATGGCGCCACCTGACCGCGATGTACGAGTATTACCAGAACGGCCCGCTGCCCACGTGGATCGGCTGGTACGTGCAGCAGGCGCCGCACTGGTTTCACTGGCTGACGGCGCTTGCGACGCTGGTGATGGAGCTTGGCATTGTGCTGATGCTGTTCCTGCCGCGGCGGCTGCGGCTGATCTGTTTTTTTATCGTGACGCCGTGGGAAATTGGCGTAATTCTCACGGCGAATTATGCGTTCCTGAATTACTTGGTCCTCGCGCTCGGCGTGCTGCTCCTCGACGATCAATTCCTGGTGAAAATCGCACCACGGAACTGGTTTCCGAAGTATCACGTGATGGTCGCCATGCGCGCCGAAGATAGCGCGGAGCAAGTTACGTCTGAAACCGCAAGAGCAAAGTCGCTTCTCGCGCGTGCAGAGTCCAAGACCAGCAAGATGCCAGCGCCCGCGGCGCAAGATTCATCAAACGCGACAGCCTCGCGCGTTGAGAGCGGCGCAATCGCCGCGATTCGGCGTTTCCTGGGCGCTGCGCGAATGACGATCGCGGGAGTTTGTCTCGTGTGGATTTTTTATGCCACCACGGCGCAGCTCGCCTGGATGCTGTTTCCCACTTTGCCGCTTCCGCAATGGCCTGTCGAGGCAATCGAGCCTTTTCGCATCGCGAATCAGTACGGGCTGTTCGGCACGATGACGCGCGGCCGCTATGAAATTGAATTTCAAGGCTCAAACGATGGAGGCAAGACGTGGACCGCGTATCCGTTCCGGTACAAGCCGCAAGCTGTAAATCAAGCTCCCGGAATTTACGCGCCGTATCAGCCACGCTTCGATTGGAACCTGTGGTTCGCTTCGCTGGGGAACTGGCGGCAGTATCAATTTGTCGTGGGTACAGAGGAGGCGCTGCTCGACAACAGCCCTGAAGTGCTGTCCCTATTTGCGAGCGATCCGTTTCCCAATGGTCCGCCGCAAGAGATTCGCGCCGTCATCTGGCAATACTGGTTTACAAATTTGGCCGTGAAACGCCAGACCGGCGACTGGTGGAGTCGCAAATTGCTGGGGCTGTACGCCCCGACCCTAATCCGCGAGCCCGATGGCCGGTTCGGCGTCATACAATTCCCCGAACCCTTGCCGCCTCGCGAATAACCGGACGGGCGCATCGAGGTTCGCGCGTTTCGCATGACATGGAAATGGCGGCCCTTGCGCAACGCGACATGTTTCTCTGCGATCGGGCCGCCTGAGTCCGTGATGTCCGTAATTACTATCGTTCGAAATGGAAAATATCCAAGACCACGAAAGTTCGGCGGTTCATCAGCACAATGTGGCCGCCGATAATCGCGTGCTCGCAATCAGGCGGCGGCGGAGGCAGATCGCGCTCGAGGCTTTCCGGGACAGGCTCCATTCTCCTGCGTAATCCCGGCGGAAGTTCTCCGCGAAGCACGAGTTGCCTTTCGAGGCCCGGCGGTAGTCGGTCGCGTCTGGCAAGACCTGGGGGCAGATCGTCACGATCCTCGCGTTCCTGATACCAGAGATGCATGCGTTCGCGATCGCGGTAGTTGTACCATCCGTGGGAATCGCGATCATCGTCTCCACGGCGATATCTGTCACGGTGATCTCCGTCGTGATGCTCTCTGTCATCGCCGCGCCCGCGTTCGTGTCCACGTCCGTGCTCGTGTTCGTGATCTTGCGCGCGCGCCGCATTGCCGCCGAGGGCGAATATCGACGCCACGCCCAAAGCCATCCACCATCGCATCTTCATGGGTTCCTCTCAGACTTCAGGATTGTGTGGATACCAGTGTAGCGCGGCTCTCCCGCGCGCGGAGGCTGGTTTTATTCCCCGGTGCTCAGTATCTCAATAGTACTAACAAGAAGTCTTCGCTCCGGCTGGCCAGAGCGTAAACGGCTGCTTTTCTTGGCCGCTCCGCGGGCGTATCATGCAGCCGCAAAAGTCAGAGCGGAGGCAGCCAATGATGGGAAATTCGAATCTTGTGAGAATGCGCGAAGCGTTCGTTGCTGGAGTGATTCTTTTTGTGCTAGCCGTAGCGGGTGCCGCGCACGCCGCGCCGCCGGCATTTACGCTCGAGCAAGTGATGAGTTCGCCGTTTCCGGATCAGCTTGTGGCCGCGCGGAATGGCGAACGCGTCGCGTGGATGTTCGACATTCGCGGGGTGCGCAATGTTTTTATCGCCGACGGTCCAGATTTCAAGGCGCGCCAAGTCACACATTATTCGGAAGACGACGGGCAAGCCATCGCGAGTCTGCGAATCACGCCGGATGGAAAGACCATCGTGTATGCGCGCGGAAGCGAGACGAATTCCGACGAAGAAGCGGCCGATCCGACGAGTGACGTTCAGCAACCCGAGCAGCAAGTTTGGGCCGTCGATGTGGCGGACGGCCAGCCGCGCTTGCTTGGAGACATGAATTGCAGTTACGAAGGTTGTGAGGACGTCGCGATTTCTCCGGACGGGCAATATGCGGTGTGGCCGGCACGGGATAAATTGTGGATTGCGCCCGTCTCCGGCGCGGTGCCAGCCCACGCGCTCTGTTACGTGCGCGGCGACAATTCCGAGCCGCAGTGGTCTCCTGACAGCCGCGAAATCGCATTCACGAGCGTGCGCGGCGATCACAGTTTCATCGCCATCTACGATTTCGGAAAACAATCCCTGCGGTATCTCCAGCCAAGCGTCGACCGCGACAGCATTCCCCGGTGGTCGCCGGACGGAACGGAAATCGCGTATGTCAAAATGAATGGCCTCGAGCGCGGGTTGCCGCTGATTCCGCTGCGGCCGGTGCCGTGGTCGATCTGGCTGGGCGATCCCGCAACGACGAAGGCGCATGAAGTGTGGCGCAGCGGCGATACGATGGACGATTCGATTCCGAGTTTGACGGAGCGCGACTCATTTCATTTTGCCGCGGATAACTACATTGTGTTCGCTTCCGAAATGGACGGCCGCAACCACCTCTATTCGATTTCCACCTCTGGTGGCAAGCCAACTCTACTGACTCCGGGGGATTTTGATGTCAAGGATGTGATCCTGAGCTTCGACGGGAAGACGCTGCTCTATGACTCGAACCAGAATGACGTTGACCGGCGGCATATTTGGAAAGTGGTCGTGCGCGGTGGAACGCCGGTGGCGCTTACGAAAGGCGACACCATCGAATGGACTCCGGTGGAAACCGGCGACGGGAAATTCCTGTTGTGCCTGGGTTCGAGTGCAACTTCGCCGGCGATGCCGTATCGCATCACGGCGAGCGGGCGGGAGATGATTGCGCGAAACGAATTGCCAGCGGATTTCCCGTCGCGCCTCCTTGTTACGCCAAAGCAAGTCATTTTCAAAAGTGAAGACGGACTCGAACTTCATGGCCAGTTGTTTGTGCCGCGCGGCAGAACGGCGCCGGGCCCGGCATTGGTGTACATCCACGGCGGGTCGATGCGGCAGATGATGCTGGGCTTCCACATGATGCAGTATTACCACAATGCTTATGCTGAAAATCAGTATCTCGTTAGCCTGGGATTTGTAGTGTTCTCGGTGAACTATCGCACAGGCATCATGTACGGGCGCGCGTTTCGCGAACCGGCGAACGCCGGCTGGCGCGGCGCATCAGAGTATCAAGACATTGTGGCGGCGGGAAAATATTTGCAGAATCTTCCCATTGTCGACCGGGACGAAATTGGATTGTGGGGAGGGTCATACGGCGGATATTTGACGGCGATGGGGCTGGCGCGCAACTCGGATATTTTCAAAGCGGGCGTGGACATGCACGGCGTCCATGACTGGTCCGCGTTTCTTCCGCGATGGGCGTCGTACGAAGGCCGGGAGAGCCAGGGAGCGCCAGATCTCGCGCAGGCGATGAAATTGGCGTTCAATTCGTCTCCGGATGCTTCCGTCGCGACGTGGAAATCGCCGGTGCTGCTGATTCAGGGAGACGATGATCGGAACGTTCCCTTCAGCCAAATGGTGGATTTGGTGCAACGGCTGCGGGCGCAGCACGTCCCGTTCGAACAGATGGTGTTCCCCGATGAAATTCACGATTTTCTGATGTGGAAAACGTGGATGCGCGCCTACGCCGCGACAGCCGATTTCTTCGAGCGCGTATTGGTGAAGGGAGAGACGATTCCGCCAAGCCAATAAAAACCGCGGAGAAAACTTAGCGCGGGAAAGCCGCTGGCCCAGTGTCAACACTAAGGCTGTTGTTCGGCGGCTTGGCGCTCCGCGACGATCTTCATCGCGTTCTGGTAAAGGGCCTTGGCCT
Organism: Candidatus Limnocylindrales bacterium; assembly: GCA_035533415.1. Taxonomy (GTDB): domain Bacteria; phylum Acidobacteriota; class Terriglobia; order Acidiferrales; family UBA7541; genus DAHUXN01. The sequence continues at coordinate 16,249 of DATLTU010000002.1, read as the reverse complement.
GCGGAATCAGTGTCTCAGCCTTTTGGACTTGAGGATCGGTGTCGACGGCGACTTTATAGCCAGCGGGAAGTCCCAGAGCGTACGTGAACACTTCGCGCTTGATGTGATCCTTGATCCAGTCGGAATTGGCCGCAATCTGGTCCTGCGTATAGCGAATGTGCTCTTTATCGAGGAAGGCCAGGAACTGCTTCATCACCGCGTCATCCACCTTGAAATCCTGGGTGATCGTGGGACGCGTGCCCATGTAGTAGCGCGTGAAATCGCCCACGCCGACGGGCGACGATGAGACAAAATAGGGATCGGAGGGATAAAACACGCCGCGTCCATAGAGAAGCTCCTGAAACGGATCGGGCTTAGGAGCCGGGTCCGCAACGTCTGGCGTGATTCCGCCGCCGCCGTAAACTTTGCGTCCGCTATCGGTCAGCTTGACTTGCTGGTTCTTATTCGGCTGGCGATTATATTCGTAGTCGTAGAGCGAGACATTTTTGTAATCGCGCTGAATCAGCCGGCCGCTCGGAGTGTAGTAGCGAGCAGTCGTCAGGAGAAGCGCGGTACCATCGCTCAGCGGGAATTGCGTCTGAACCAGGCCTTTTCCGAAGCTGCGCTGGCCCGCGATCAACGCGCGGTCGTGATCCTGGAGCGCGCCAGAGACAATTTCGGAAGCAGAAGCGGAGCCGCCATTGATCAGAACGACCACGGGAACGTCGTGGCCGTCGTTCCCATGCAACGCATAGTAGCGGCGCTCGGGAGAAGCGCGGCCCTTGTGTGAAACGACGAGCTGATCCTTCGCCAAAAACATGTCCGACATGCCGATGGCTTGCATCAGCAATCCGCCCGGATTGCCGCGGAGATCGAGGATCAGGCCATCGAGATGAGGATAATCCAGCTTCTTCAGTGCGGCGGCGAAGTCGCTGTCCGTAGTCTCGGCACTAAATCCAGTGACATCCACATAACCGATGCCTGGAGCGAGCAACGTGGCGAATTCCACCGCGGACTGGGGAATCTCGGCGCGCACGACATTGACGACAATCGGCTTCGGCCATCCCTCCCGGTGGAGCGTGATGGTCACGACTGTGCCCTTGGGGCCTTTGAGTATGTCGGCGACTTGCGTCGTCGAGAAGCCAGAACAATCTTTGCCGTCGACTGCCGTAATAAAATCGCCCGGTTTGATACCCGCCTTTTCCGCCGGTGAGCCGGGGAACGGAGAAACGACTTCGACGTGGTTTCCATCGGGGACGATGCGCATGCCGACGCCGTAATAGTCGCCGCGCTGCTCCTCCATCATGAGCGCCCATTGTTTCGGGTCGAAGAAATTCGAGTGCGGGTCGAGAACGTGGAGCATCCCCGGAATAGCGCCATCGTATACGACTTTATTGGTGTCAATCGGATCGGCGTAGTTCTGCTGGACGATGGAAAGCACCTGAGCGAAGGAGTGGACCGATTGCTGCAGGTCGGTGGCGCCCGCGGCGGTGGCCTTTAGGGACGGCCCGTATAGCCCGCCTAGGATTGCCGCGATGATCAGGATGATGGCTAAAAGAAAAGCCCCTCGTTTGGGAGATTCCATGGCTCCTCGATGCGTCTCACACGCAGTATAGCATAGATTTTCGGGCGGTTTGACACGCCCAGCAGCCTCTTCTATGATGCAAAAGAAGGCGATTGCGCCGCGCAAAAATGCTGAGCATGCCTCATCTCGTGATCATTTTTTTGGTGGCACTGATTGTTTTTGGCCCCGAAAAATTGCCGGAGCTGGCGCGGAACTTCGGCAAGGTGATGGCGGAATTCAAGCGCGCGACGAACGATTTGCGGTCCGGGTTCGAAGAGCACATGCGCGAGCTAGAGCGCGAAACGCGTATCAGCGACGCAAGGAAGCCGTATGCGCCCGCCGCAAGCCGAGCGTCGCCGTCCGATACAGTCACGCAGGCCGGGACCTTGCCGGGTCCCACGCTGTCGGCAACCAGCGGCGCAGAACCGGAGCCAGCGGCAGAAAACACGATTTTGGCTCCGCCTGATTCAATCGTGGCGCCGGACACGCCCGATGCGGCGACCGTGACGCCTTCTCTGGAACTGCCGTTTCCGGAACAACCGTCTCCCGAAGGACTTCCCAAAAAGGCGAGCGATGGCCACGCCTAGCCAGCCCGACCTGCCCCAGGCACCCCAAACCGAGGAGGAAGGCAGCGGCAAGATGTCGCTGTTCGAGCACCTGGCCGATTTGCGTAAGCGGCTGGTTTATTCGGCGGCGGCGGTCGCGATTGGGTTCGTCATTGGTTTTTCCGTATCTAAAAAAGTAATCGTTTTCATCGTGCAGCCGATGGTCGATGCGCTGCGCTCCGCGCATTACCAGGACAAGCTGATCTATACCAGCCCCGCCGGTTTCGTGAACCTGCTGATCACGCTGGGATTTTATCTGGGTATTGTGATCGCGCTTCCCGTGGTGCTGTATCAAATCTGGCTGTTCGTTGCGCCGGGATTATATAAGCACGAGCGGCGCGCGGTGGTGTCCTTCATCGTCTCTTCCATTTTTTTGTTTCTTTCCGGCATTGCCTTCGGCTACTTCATACTGCTGCCCTACGTGCTGAAATTTCTGATTAGCTTTCAGGGGCCGTTTCAGCCGCTGATCAGCATCAACGAATATTTCGATCTGATCCTTGTGGTGCTTTTGGGGCTGGGCATAATTTTCCAGCTTCCAGTTTTGATTTTCGTTCTTTCGGTATTTGGGATTGTGACGCCGCAATGGCTGTGGAAGAATTTGCGTTACGCGATTCTGATCATCACCATCGTCGCGGCGATTGTGACGCCCACTCCGGATGCCACGACCATGCTGGTTTTCATGGCCCCGATGCTGGGGTTGTATTTCGTCGGAATCGCTGTTTCGTACGTGGTGTTCCGGAAGAAAAAGCGACGCGAGAGGAAGCAAGACGGCGCGATCACGCGCGAGGAGACGATAGAATGACTGGCGGCTTTCGGCTGTGGGCGGCGTTTGCGGCTGTGATCTTTGCGATGGGATGCAACAGCAGCGCCGGCAAGCCAAAGACAATCGCTTCCGGAGGTATTGCAGCAGATGGAGCGGCAATCAGCGCGCAGGATAAGGCTCCGCCGCCGCAAGACACAGGCGGATTCGACGGTCAGAGGGCCTACGACTACACCGCGAAACTCGTCAGCTTTGGACCCCGTCCGTCCGGCTCGGCGGCCATCAAACGGACGCAGGAGTATATTTACAGCCAGTTGCACGCCGATGGCTGCGAAATGGACGTGGACAATTTCCACGCGCAGACCCCGATCGGCACGCTGGCGATGGAAAACCTCATCGCGAAAACGCCCGCGCAGGGCAAGGGCATCATTTTGCTGCTGACGCATTACGATACGAAGCGGCTGCCGGATTTCGTGGGCGCCGAGGATGGCGGATCGTCCACGGGACTCATGCTCGAAATGGCCCGGCACCTTTGCGGGCGGCGGCAGCCGCTGGCAATTTGGATGGCGTTTCTGGATGGCGAAGAGGCCATGGTTCACTGGAATCAGGATGACGACCATACCTACGGCAGCCGTGAACTGGCCGCCAACCTCGAACTCACGGGCCAGTTAAAAAATGTGAAGGCCGTGATTCTGGCGGACATGATTGGGCAAAAGGGTTTGCATATCTTGAAGGAAAGCAGCTCGACAGCGTGGCTCACCGATCTGGTGTGGTCGACGGCGGCGAAGCTGGGATACCAGAATGTGTTTCTGCCGCAGTCTACGGAGGTCAGCGATGATCACGACCCATTTCTGAGCAAACATGTCCCAGCCGTGGATATCATCGACCTGAACGACTACATCACGGAAGGCTACTGGCACACTCCGCAGGACACGATGGACAAGATCAGTCCGAAAAGCCTGGCGATTGTGGGCCACGTGATTTTGGTGACCGTCGGCGAGCTTGAAAAGAAATTCTCTTAGGAGGCGTCGGAAGCTTATGGGCTGTCATTCCGAAGAGCGGAACGCGGCGAGGAATCCGCGGTTTCTTGCGGCTTTCGCTCGATGCCGATTTCCCGGCGCGCGCGCGCGAACATCGTTGCCAGCTTTTGCAGCAATCTTCCAGTGAAAACGATTCACATTCGAACCGGCTCGGGAAGCTATCCCGTGATTTGCGGCCAGGGCGCGCTCGCGGGGCTGGGCAAGCTCGCGGCTGAAGCGCGCGAGGGCGGCAATGTTTTCGCGCTGTCGTCGCCGCGCGTCTGGAGCTTCTGGGGAAAAGCTGTAACGCGCGCGCTCGGGGGGCTGCCCGCGGAACGCGTAATTTTGTTTGACGACCGGGAAGCCGCGAAGCGCCTTGTGACAGTCGAAAGGATTTGCCGCAAACTCGTTCGCGCTCGCGCGGATCGCCAGGCGCTGCTCGTGGCGGTGGGCGGAGGCGTGGTGGGAGATGTCGCGGGATTCGCGGCGGCGGCCTATCTGCGCGGTGTGCGCATTCTGCACGTGCCGACGACGATGGTGGCGCAGTCCGACAGCGCCATTGGCGGAAAGACCGGCGTGGATTTGCCGGAAGGCAAGAATTTAATTGGCGCATTTTACCAGCCGCAAATGGTGGTAGCCGATCCCATGGTGCTGCGGACACTGCCTGCGCGGCAATTTCGGTCGGGGCTTTATGAAGTGATTAAGTACGGAGTCATTGGCGATTCGGAGCTATTCGAGTTCCTGAAACGCAAAATCGAAGCCCTGCCGCGGATGGATATGCGCGCGCTCGAATGGGTGATTGAACGCTGCGTCCGGCGAAAGGCGGCGATCGTAAGCCGCGATGAGCGCGAAGGCGGGTTGCGGCAGATTCTGAATTTCGGCCACACGATTGGACACGCTCTTGAATCGCTCACAGAATATAAAGTTTTCCTCCATGGAGAGGCAGTCGCGTGGGGAATGCTTGGCGCGGCGCTGATTGGCGTGGGTGCGGGGCGTATTGGTGAACGAGATGCCAGCCGCATCGCTTCGCTTATCGCGAGGTGTGGACGCTTGCCGCAATTGCCGCGCTGCTCATCGGGTGCGCTGTTGCGCGCGATCTCCGCCGACAAGAAGTCGCGCGAAGGGCGCGTTGGATGGGTGATGCCGCGACGAATTGGGAGTGCTGAAATTGGAGTGTACGTGCCGGAAAAGCTCGTGGCCATGGCGTGGCGGGAACTGCCGGCATTTTTTGCACGTGCGCGGGGAGCCGGCGAACATGACGCGCGTTAGCGAGCACGTGGATTCCGCGGACGGCGGCGCTTTGCGCGGGACCAGGCCGGAAGGCGCGCGGAACGAGCGTGACGCGGAGCAGCGCATCCGCGAAATGTTCAGCAACGTCGCGCCACGATACGATTTCCTGAATCATCTTCTATCCGGCTCATTAGACAAAATATGGCGAAGGCGGACGGCCAAAAAGTTCACCCACATTCTGCGGCGTCCGGGAGCGCGCGTTCTCGATTTGTGCTGCGGCACGGGGGATTTGGTGTTTGCGCTCGAGCGCGTGGCTGCGCGGTCGAGCGAGGCGCGTCCGGAAGCGGCGGGCGGATTTTTCGGAGTGGATTTTGCGCTGCCGATGCTGGAGCTTGCGGCGAAGAAAGGGCACGCGAACGAGCTCCGCGCCCTGCTTCTTGCCGCGGATGCGCTGGTGCTGCCGTTTCGCGACGCGAGCTTCGATCTGGTGGCGATGGCATTCGGGCTTCGAAACCTCGCCAACTACGAACACGGGCTGCGTGAAATCGCGCGCGTCTTGCGGCCCGGCGGGGAGGTGGGCATTTTGGAATTTTGCGAGCCGGAAAACGGAGCGCTCGCGGCGCTATATGGCTTCTATTTTACGAAAATTCTGCCCAAGGTCGGCGGCGCGATATCCGGCAGCCGCGAGGCATACTCGTATCTGCCGGGTTCGGTGCGGAGATTCCCGCGTCCGCAAATCCTAAAAGAGTGGATGGAAAGCGCGGGCTTCGAAAATACGCGCTTTGAGCGCTGGACGTGCGGAATTGTCACGCTACATCGCGCCGTCAGACGATAGACTCCGTGCGCGGTTGGAGCGGAAAGCCAATGGGCTGCGCTTTAAGACGAGCCACTTGCGGCCACCTTCAGTTTTCCAGCCCCAGAGCGCGTATTTTGTGCAGAAGCGTTTTGTATGAGACGCCGAGCTGCTCCGCGGCGCGGGATTTATTCCACTTCGCTTCGCGCAAGGCCGCTTCGATCTTGAACCGTTCGACGTGGTGAACGGCGCGCTGCGCCACCTCCTCTAACGAGCCATCCCAAAGAAAAGTACCGTCCAGCATTCCATCAGGCATTTCCTTGGTCGCGGGGCGGGGCAGCGGCAATTGCAGATCCTCGGCGCTAATCTCGTTTTCGTCCGCAAGGATGGCGGCGCGCTCGATGCTGTTTTGCAACTCGCGGACGTTGCCGGGCCATGAATAGCCGCGCAGGCGGGCGCGCGACGAGTCGGTGAATGCGAGCGCCGGTTTGCGGAATTCGCGGCGAAAGCGCTCGAGAAAATGCTCGGCGAGAAGGATGACGTCGTCCCCGCGCTCGCGCAGCGGCGGGACGGTGATGGGGACGGACGAAATACGGAAATAAAGGTCTTCGCGAAATGTTTTTTGCGCGACCGCTTCCTGTAGGTTCTTATTCGTTGCGACCAGGATGCGGACGTCAACATCGATCGACTGCGTGCCGCCGACGCGTTCAAAGCGCCGCTCCTCGAGCACGCGCAGCAACTTGCTCTGCACGGCGAGCGGCAATTCGCCGATCTCGTCGAGGAAAATAGTGCCGCGGTGCGCCAACTCGAGTTTTCCAATCTTGCGGGCGCCCGCGCCGGTGTACGCGCCACGCTCGTGGCCGAAAAGCTCGTTTTCGACAAGGCCCTCGGGAATCGCGGCGCAGTTCAACGCGACAAACGCAGCGTCGCGGCGGCGGCTGAGATGATGAAGCGCGCGCGCAAAAAGCTCCTTGCCCGTGCCGCTTTCGCCGAGCACCAGGACGGTCGAATCCGTCGGCGCGACGCGCTGCGCCATCTGACAGGCGGCTTGCATCGAGGGATCCTCGCCAACGATGCGCGGAAAGCCGTAGCGTTCGGCATATTCCTCGCGCAGCAGCAAATTTTCGCGGAGAAGCTCTTGCTGGCGCGCCGCGCGCGCAATCAGCAGTTTCAGATGTTCGAGGTCGACGGGCTTCTGAATGAAATCGAACGCGCCGTCTTTCATGGCCGCCACGGCGTCTTCGACCGAGCCATAGGCGGTGATGAGGATCACGGGAATGGCGGCATCGGCGCGGCGCGCTTCGCGGAGCACGTCAAGGCCGGACGCGCCGGGAAGCTTCAGGTCCGTGAGCACGACAAGATACCTGCGGGTGCGAACTTTATCGATCGCCGAAGCGCCGTCGGGTGCTTCATCGACCGTGTATCCGGCCTTTTCCAGCGCCTTGCGCAGCATCGCGCGAAGCTCCGGCTTATCCTCGACGAGGAGGATTGCTTCCATTGCCGCGCGCTACTCTCTCGCCCAGCCGGGATCGCCGCCCGCTTTGCGGAGCGCATCTTCAAGATTCGAGATGGCCTGCTGGTCGGCGTCAATCTGCTTTTGCTTGGCGGCGATAGCGTTTTGCTTCTTGATGATATCGCTGCGACTATAGGACTGCGTGAGCCCCTTGGACGGATCGGGATAATACTGGAGCTGGAGCTGACTGGATTCGCGCTGCATGACGGAAAGCTCGGCCTGGTCCTGTGCCAGTTTGTGGCGGGCGTCAGCGAATTTTTTGCGCCACGCCGCCTCATCAGCCTGACTCTTGGATTTTGATTTGCCGGCGGCTTTACTGGAAGCGGCGGATGGTTTACCCGAACTCGCGGTCCCGACCACGGAGACGGCACCGGGCGAAGCGGGAATATTATCGTTGGTGAAAACGGTCGGGGCCTTGGGCGCGTTTTTCTGCGCTTCGCGCGCCTTGCGCGCGGCTACTACCAGTGGATCCTGCTGGGCCGATGATTGCGCGCCAGCCTGAGACGGCGATGGCGATGCCTGCGGCGCCTGTTGCGCCCCGGAACCGCGCGGAGCAGCCAGAAACAAAGCAATTGCGGCGAGCCAAATTCCTCTTCGCATGGCCTTCACCTCGGGAAGCCAAATACTGATGCCTGTTCCCTTTAGTTTAGATGCTGCGACGAGTGCAGGCAATTGGAGGCGCGGCGGGTGCTACCGCAAAGGTAACCATAGGTCGAATTCGGCGCCGCCCGCCGGCTGGTTCCGCGCTTCGACGCGTCCACCGTGCTGCAACGCGATCTTCTGCACCAGCGCCAATCCGAGGCCGGTGCCGGAGGATTTGGTGGTGAAGAAAGGGACGAAGATCTTGTCGAGGTCGCCGGGCGGAATGCCCGGACCATTGTCGCGGACGGCGATGCATTGCCAGTGCTGGCTGGAGTAATTTTCTTGCGCGCCGGCGATCACCACTTCTCCCGGATGCCCATTGGAACTGGCGGCCTCTGCTGCATTGCGCGTGAGATTCAAGAGCGCCTGGCGCAGCAGTCCAGAATCTCCGGATACCTCGCCGAAGACGCCTTCCGCGCGGATCACGGCGCCGGGCAGCGCCGTGCCGATCTCCTCGGCAACTTGCTCCACAAGCGGGGCAAGTTCAAAATCCTCCTGCGCTAGCTCGAGAGGACGCGCAAAGCGTAGGAATTCCGTGACCACGTGCGTCAGGGAGCGCGTCTGGTCGAGTATTTTCTCCGCGCACTCTCCGGTTTCCGAGGCAGGGGCCTCATTGCGAATCATCTGCGCGTAGCCGGAGACCGTGGCCAGCGCGTTCTTGAATTCATGCGCGATGCCTGCGGACATCTCGCCCAGTGCAGCGAGATTTTCCTTCCAGCGCATCTGCCTTTGCAGCGTCGCCAACTCGGTGAGGTCGCTCATCAAGCACAACGCGCCAGTAAGTTTTTGCTCCGGAGCAGGGGTGGGGCCCTCGGCCAGAGTATTGCGCGTGGAACGGTAAATCGGCGAGATGGTAACGCCGAGCTGGCGCAACTCGCCCGCCGGCGTGGTATGCGGGACTTCGCCGCGCTGAAATGTCTGGCCCTCGCGCAGACATGCGGCGAGCATCTGGGCGAGGGACGAATCGGCGCCCAGAATTTCGGTGTAGCGCCGGTATTGCAGGCCGTGAATATCCAGAATTTTCTCAGCGGCGGGATTCGCGGAGCTGATTGCGCCGGTGGCGTTCACCAGTAAAAGCCCGGCGGGCATATTGCGCGTGACTGCTTCGCTGAGACGCTCGGTTTCCTGCGCGCGCTCCTTTTCGTGCTGATGGAGCCGGGCGAGCTCTTGTTCCTGTTGGCGCAGGCGCTGGATTACACCTTGCATCGAGGCGGTCATGAACGCTGACGGATTTTCGGAGTCGACGCGGAAGGGGTCGGCGGGATCGGCCGTGCCGCTGCGCTCTTCGCGTAGCGACCGCCGCACCAGAATGAATATGCCGGCGATCACGGCAAAAATCAGTCCAAGAAACACAACCGCGATGATCACATCGAGGTTGAGGTCTTGCGTGTGCGGCGCGATTGCCATGGCGCGGACCTACCGCATGACGAACATCGATTGGTACCAGGTGACGACCGGCGTGCCAAAGAACACGACGAGCAGCGCGGCCATCCCCAGGAACGTGCCGAACGGAAGTTCGTACTCGGAGCCTTTGCGCGATGCGAGGATGAAGATTGCTCCCAAAATTGCGCCGAGTAATGAGCCGACGAGAATCGTCAATAGCGTGCGGCGCAGCCCCAAGAAGGCGCCGGCCATGAGCATCATTTTCACGTCGCCCAAGCCCATGCCTTCGCGGCCGCGCACGCGGAAATAGCCCTCTCCAACCAGCCAGAGCAACCCGCCGCCCACGGCCGCGCCGATCAGCGCGTCGGCAAATGAGATAACCGGCGCGGGCGGCGGAAACTCAAAAAAACGACGTGCGATCCAAAGCGCCGTGCCATCGTCCGGACGAACAAAAAAACTGATCAACAATCCGATGGCGAGGCCCGCGAAGTTCACCGCATCCGGAAGTACGCGTTCGCGCCAGTCGGTGAAAATTAGAACGATGAGAATCGCGGAGAAAATGGCCCATTTCAGCGTGAGAACGGAGTTTCCGAAAATCAGGTAGCACGCCAAGAAAAGAAGGCCGGTGAGCAGTTCGACAGCCGGATAGATCGGCGAAATGCGCGTTTTGCACGCGCGGCATTTGCCGCCCAGAATCAGATAGCTCAGGACCGGAATGTTATCGTAGGGCTTGATCGGCTTCGCGCATTTGGGGCAGCGCGACCCAGGCGAGACCACCGATTTGCCCTGCGGCAGCCGGCTGATGCACACGTTCAAAAAGCTGCCAATGATCAGGCCAAAAACGAAGACGAATAGCGCGATGAGGGATGCCGGGAGCACGATTTGACTCTGCCACAAGCGTGGCGCTGTCTCAACAACGCGCGCGAAGAGCGTGCCCGATGCCTAACGCGCTCTAAATGATTGGCGATTCTCGGCGCCTCTGCGCGGGAAAGCTCCCGGCTTATCGCAAAATGTTTTGGAATTCGCCCTGTGAGACCAGGTGCGCGACGGTGGCGATATCGGGGGCGAGCGGCCGATCGGTGTGCAGCACGGGAGAAACGGAGCGCACCAGCGCGTGCGCTTTGCGCGCTTCGGCGCCCGTTTGGAGCGGCGCGTGGAAATCGATTCCTTGGCAAGCCGCGAGCAGTTCGATGGCAATCACGTTTCGCAATGCATCGAGCATGCGCTCCAGGCGGCGCGACGCGCCCATGCCCATCGAGACGTAGTCCTCCTGATCCCCGGAAGTCGGAATCGAATCCACGGAATGAGGCGTGGCGAGCGCCTTGAGTTCGCTCGCCAGGGCTGCGGCGACCACCTGCGCGATCATGAAGCCGGAATTGAGGCCCGGATCGGCCGTAAGAAATGCGGGCATCAGACTCGTGTGCGGATTGGTCATGTGCTCGATGCGGCGCTCGGAGATGCCCGCGAGAGTGGCCAGCGCAATCGCGATCTGGTCGGCGGCCATCGCCAACGGCTGTCCGTGGAAATTTCCGCCGCTGATTACTTCGCCGGAGTCGGCAAAGACAAGCGGATTATCCGTGGCGCTATTGAGCTCAATCGAGAGCGTTGTGCGCGCCTGCGAAAGCGCATCGCGCACGGCGCCGTGTACTTGCGGCGTGCAGCGGAGGCTGTAGGCATCCTGAACGCGCGCGTCTTTCGCAGCCGAGCGATGCGCTTCGCGAATTTCGCTGCCGCGATTCAGGCGCGTGAGGTTGCGCGCGCTGGTGATCTGGCCGGGATAGGGGCGAATGCGCGATATACGCTCGTCGAAGGCGGCGGGGCTGCCGCGCAGCGCATCGAGCGAGAGCGCGGCGGCGACGTCGGCCGTGTCGATGAGAATTTCGGCGTCGCGAAGCGCCAGCGCGAGAAGTGCCAGCATGCCTTGCGTGCCATTGAGCAAGGCGAGCCCCTCTTTTGCTTCGAGCTGCAGCGGAGCAATGCCGGCTTCTTGCATGGCTGCGCCGCCGGAAACTTTCGCGCCCTTGTAAATTGCTTCTCCTTCGCCAATGGCGACGAGCGCGAGATGCGCCAGCGGCGCGAGGTCCCCGGAAGCGCCGACCGATCCTTGCGACGGAATCACCGGCAGCACGCCGCGATTAAGCATGGCGAGAAGCGTGTCGACAACCACCGGGCGCACGCCGCTGAAGCCCTTCGCAAGGGCGTTGGCGCGAAGAAGAATCATCGCGCGCGTTTCGCTCTCGGAGAGCGGCGCGCCCACGCCGCACGCGTGGCTGCGCACCAGATTGAATTGCAACTCGCGAATCTGATCGGGCGGAATGCGCATGGTCGCTAGTGCGCCGAAGCCGGTATTGATGCCGTACGCGGCGGTGTTGCCGGCGGCCAGCTCCTCGACCACCGCGCGCGACGCTTCCATGCGCGCGCGCGCCTCGGATGCGAGCGCGGCTTCAAATCCTTCGAGGACGATTTGATAGAGCTGGCCGAGCGTCAAATCATTGCCGGAAAGAGCGATGGATCTCTTCATTGGCGCGAGGTTCCAATGGCGGCCGAATCGGCGCGGTGAGTCATCGGAAAATACCGGCGATATTTTTCCGGTAGAGCTTTAGGCCGTCCGTGGCGATCGCAAATGACGTGAAGCGTTTCACCCGTGGCAATCAGCGCGCCGGACGCCTCATGGAATACTTCATACGAGAAAGTGATCGTGCGGCGGCGCGATTCCGTGACACAAGTGCGAATTCTCAGGATATCGTCGAATTTTGCGGGCCGCTTGTACGCGCAACTCGCTTTGGCGACCACAACGAAGCTGTCATCATCCATTTCCATTTGCCTGTAGCTGAATCCCAACTGGCGCATCAGCTCGACCCGCGCCACTTCGAACCAGACGAAGAAATTGGCGTAGTAGACCACGCCCATCTGATCGGTCTCCGCGTAACGCACGCGAACCGTTGTCTCACCATCAGTCATGATTTTCCGAGCAGGCTCCCAAATCGAATTCCCAATAAAACGCGAAACAAGGCAAGAAAGTGTAACAGAGACGCACGGCGGGAGTCAGCGGCGATGCCATTGGGGCGCGCGCTTTTCAAGAAATGACGAAAGTCCCTCCCGAAAGTCCTCCGTGCGGCGAATTTCGGCGCTTTCGCGGATGGCGGCAGCGAGGTCGCGCTGAATTTCCTTTTCATTCCAGCGGAGGATCAGGCGTTTCGTTTCACGCAGGCTCGCCGGGCTTGACGCGATGAGCGATTGTGCCAGCTCGCGCGCGGACTCCATCAGTTTCTCCTGCGGCACGAGTTCGGTCACGAGGCCGAGGCGATGCGCTTCGGCGGCATCAAAGATTTTCCCAGTGAGCAAAAGTTCGCGCGTGATTTTCTCGCCCACCTGGCGCAACAGAAACACAGAAACGACGGCGGGCAGAAATCCAATGCGCGCTTCCGTGTAACCGAATTTCGCTTCAGGCGCGGCAAGCGTGAAGTCGCAGAGCGTCGCGAGTCCCATGCCGCCCGCAATGGCCGGGCCATTCACCACGGCAATGATGGGCTTCGGGAAACTATAAACGCGATAAAACATTTTGCCCATGCGCTCCGCGTCGGCGATGTGCTGCTCGTGCGTTTGCGTTGCGAGCGCGCGAAGCGCCTCCAGGTCCATACCCGCGCAGAAGGCTTTGCCCGCTCCGGTGAGAATCACGACGCGAGCGGGGCCGCGTTCGGCTTCATCGAGAGCTACGAGCAAATCGTCAATCATTTCGGGCGAAATCGCGTTGCGCTTGTCGGGACGATTCAGCGTGATGGTGGCGACTTCGTCTTCGAGCTCAAGCGTGAGAGTCGTATAGCTCATGGATGCCTTCAGTTCGGCTTTGGCGCGTCGGCCGCGTGCGCGTACGCCTTGCGAATCTCCTCTGTGAGCGCGCAAGCGATGGCGAGAGATTTTGTGTCGATGCCGGTGACAACGCCGCGAGCGGCGAGCGTGGCGAGCACAGTCTCCGTCGGAATGTTGCCGACAAGTTCGTCACCCGCGAATGGGCAGCCGCCGAGCCCCGTCAGCGCGCCATCGAATCGGCGGCAACCGGCCTCGAACGCGGCGAGAACTTTTTCGGCGGCCGCGTCTGGGCTGCTGTGAAGATGAACGCCGAGTTCGACGCCCGCGACGCAGCGTTTCACCGCGGCATAAAGCGATGCGACGTCATGCGGCGATGCGTTGCCAGCCGTGTCGGCAAGAGAAACGGCGCGCACGCCAATGTCCTTGAGCCAAATCAGCGTATCTTCGACAATCTCCGGCCCCCACGGTTCGTCGTACGGATTCCCGAAAGCCATGGAAATGTAAATCACGAGATTGCGGCCGGCGGCTTTGGTTTGCCGCTGAAGTTTTTCCACCAGGGCGCGGGATTCGGCGCGCGACATATTCGCATTGGCGCGGCGGAAATAAGCCGAGACGGAATAGGGATAACCAATTGTGGTGACGCCGGGAGTGGCGAGGGCGCGCTCGAGTCCTTTTTCATTCACCACGATGCCGATGATTTCCGGCGCCGGCATGTCCGCGGGAAAGTGTTTGACCAGCCCGGCCATCACCTGCTCGCTATCGGCCATCTGCGGCACGTGTTTGGCTGAAACGAAGCTTACCGCGTCGAGATGGCGAAACCCCAGCGCGACGAGGCGGCTCAGATATTCGATCTTCGCGTCCGTGGGAATAATTTGCGGCAATCCCTGCCACGCATCCCGCGGGCATTCAATTATAGTTACTTGCTCCATCTAGGTTTGTAAAACTCCGGTTTTGAATTCGGCGACGACGGGATTCTGCGACGCGGCGTCAAGCGCCTCGATAATTGCGTCGCGCGTGTGCGCGGGATCGATGATGGCGTCGACCCAAAGGCGCGCGGCGGCGTAACGCGCGTCGGTCTGATGCTCGTAGGTGGAGCGAATGGATTCGAAGAGATCCTTCTTGTCCTTTTCCGTCAGTTTTTTGCCTTCGCGCTCGAGCTGCTTGATTTTGATTTCGACCAGCGTTCCTGCGGCGGATTCGCCGGCCATTACCGCGTAGCGCGCCGTGGGCCACGCGAAAATGAATCGCGGATCGTATGCTTTGCCGCACATCGCATAATGGCCCGCGCCGAAGCTGCCGCCGCAGATGACCGTAATCTTCGGGACAACGCTATTGGCGACCGCATTGACCATCTTCGCGCCCGCGCGGATGATCCCGCTCCATTCGGCTTCCTTGCCCACCATGAAGCCATTGACGTCGTGAAGAAAAATCAGCGGAATAAGATTCTGGTTGCAGTCGAGGATGAAGCGCGCGGCCTTGTCGGCGGACTCGGTGTAAATGACGCCGCCGAATTCCATGCGGCGCTCGCCCGTGCCCGCCGCCGCGATCTGCACGTGCTTTTTCTGATTGGCAACGATGCCCACGGCCCACCCGCCGATGCGCGCAAAGCCGCAGAGCACGGTCTGGCCGTATTCCGGGCGGTATTCCTCCCAGCGGCTGCCGTCCACGATGCGCGCGATAATTTCGCGCATGTCGTATTGCTTGCCTGCATCGGAAGAGAAAATTCCGTAGATCTCCTCCTCGGAATATTTTGGCGGCTCGGCCGTTTGGTGATCGAAGGGCGCGCGCGGGTGATGGCCCATTTTCTCGACGAGTGCGCGAATGCGCGCGATGCAGGAATCGTCGTCCGGCTCGCGAAAATCGACCGTGCCGCTGATCTGCGCGTGGACTTTCGCGCCGCCAATCTCCTCGGCGGAACTTTTCTGCCCGATGGCCGCCTGCACCAGCGCCGGCCCCGCAAGAAAAAGCCCGCTGCCTTCGGTCATCAGAATGTGATCGCACATCACCGGCAAATACGCGCCGCCCGCCACGCACATGCCCATGATCGCGGCCAGCTGCGGAATGCCCATCGCGGACATCACGGCATTGTTGCGGAATACGCGGCCGAAATCGTCCGTATCGGGAAACACGTCCTCCTGAAGCGGAAGAAAAACGCCGGCAGAATCGACGAGATAAATCGTCGGAATGCGATTGTCGATGGCGATATTCTGCGCGCGAATCACTTTTTTCGCCGTCATCGGAAAAAATGCGCCGGCTTTCACCGTGGCGTCGTTCGCGATGATCATCATCTGGCGTCCGGCGATGCGCGCGAGGCCCGTGATTACGCCGGCGGCTGGTGCGCCGCCCCACTCCTCGTACATTTCGTGCGCGGCATAGAGGCCCAGTTCAAAAAAGCGGCTGGTGGGATCGACGAGCTTTTCGATTCGTTCGCGCGCCGTGAGCCGGTTTTTTTTATGCTGCGATTCGATGGCTTTCGCGCCGCCGCCCTGCCGGACGCGCTCTTCTTCGTTTTTTATTTCCGTCAGGCGATCGATCATGGCGCGGCGATTTGTCTCGAAATCGGCGGAGCTGGCTTTGACGCGGGTTTCAATCAGTGAGTTATTCACGCGGCGTCAGACTTTCTGGGCGCTGGTGGTAAAGCGCTTGCGTATGAACTCGACTATATCTTGCGTGGATGTGCCAGGAAGAAAAACCTCGGCGATGCCGGCTTTCTTGAGGTCGGGAATATCCGCCTCCGGAATAATGCCGCCGATCAGAACGGTGACGTCCGCCATGCTCTTCTCGCGCAGAAGCTGCATCAGGCGCGGGCACAGCGCATTGTGCGCGCCGGAAAGAATCGAGAGGCCGATCACGTCGACGTCTTCCTGCGCCGCGGCCGACGCGATCATTTCCGGCGTCTGCCGCAGTCCCGTGTAAATCACTTCCATTCCGGCGTCGCGCAGCGCGCGCGC
>DATLTU010000001.1:0-7549 GCA_035533415.1 Candidatus Limnocylindrales bacterium | reverse complement strand
CGCGCGGATTCATCGCCGACCTGCTCACGATGACTCCCCCGGACATTGATCATCCGACTTCGCGCGATATTTGGAATTTGCTGCGCGCCGGAAAGGCGTTTCGCGGCCTCGGCAAGCGCAATATGCAACGGTTCCTGCGCTGGGGGCCCATGGCCGTGGCGGATTTCGTCGCGGAGTTTTTTGAAACCGAACTACTACGCGCCGTGATGGCCGCGCGAGGAATTTTCGGTGCGGCGGCAGGACCGTGGTCCGCGGGCACCACGGCGGTTCTGCTGCTGCGAATGGCCGCCGGTGGATTTCCCGATGGCGGCCCGATTTGCATTCGCGGCGGCATGGGCGCGCTTTCGGACGCGATGGCCGCGGCGGCGAAGCAAGCAGGCGCGGAGATTCGCACGGGCGCGGATGTAAGGCGCATTCTGGTGAAGGAAGGAAAAGCCACGGGTGTAGCGCTCGCCGATGGCCAGGAAATTTCAGCGGCGGCGGTGATTTCCGCGGCGGATCCGAAACGCACGTTTCTGAAACTGATCGAGCCGGTGCACCTTGCACCGAGTTTCCTCGGAAAGATGCAGCATTACCGCTGCGAGGGAACAGTGGCGCGAGTTCTGCTTGCGCTCGACGGCCTGCCGAATTTCACCGCCCTTCAGAATGAAAGCGGCGAGAACGAGGCGCTCACTGGGAAAATTCATATTGGCCCGGAGATCGATTATTTGGAGCGCGCGTTTGACGATTCGAAGTATGGGGAATTTTCGCGCGCGCCGTTTCTGGAAGCCGCGATTCCGTCGCTGCTCGATTCGTCGCTCGCGCCAAATGGCAAGCATGTGATGTCCGTGCACGTGCAATATGCGCCGTACCGGTTGAAAAATGAAGATTGGCCGAGCCAGAAGGATGATTTGGCGAACGCGGTGGTGAAAACGCTCGCGGAATACGCGCCCGATCTGCCGCAAAAAATTCTCGGGCGGCGCGTGATCACGCCGGTGGATCTGGAAGAGACGTACGGTTTGACCGGCGGCCAGATTTATCACGGCGAGCTCGCACTCGATCAGCTTTTCATGATGCGCCCGCTGATCGGTTGGGCGCGTTATCGCACGCCCATTCGCGACCTTTTCCTATGCGGCCCGGGAACGCATCCTGGCACGGGCCGAACGGGAGCCTCCGGCTTCAACGCTTCGCGCGAAATCGTAAAACATCTCCGCCGCTAACTTTTTACCCCCGCGACGACAACCAACTGTTTCTCTCCCGCACGCTGGAACTTTGTCATGGACTTCTTCCCGGCGCTCTGGTATCTCTCGCCCGTTGCGACTTTCCTCTCAAAAAAGAGTTTTCGGCGCGGACGCGATCCGCGCCCGGGCTAAGAGCCGCCGCTTCCTTGTTCAGCATATCGCTCAAAGCGTTTCCTGGGTGCAGGACCGCTTCCACCGCGAACGCACAGGAGTGCCCCGGGAAAGCGCATCGGCATACATCCGATGAAACGTACCATCGCAGTCGTGACGACATCCCGAGCTGACTACGGACATCTGTATTGGCCGATGCGCGACTTGCTGGACAACGAGAATATCGATCTGAGGATTGTCGCGCTCGGGTCGCACCTATCACCGGAGTTCGGGAACACAATTCAGGAGATCGAGAAGGACGGTTTCGAGATCGACGCGCGCATCGAGTGCCTGCTCAGTTCCGATAGCGACGTCGGAATGGCCAAGACCATCGGCATGGCTACGCTGAGCCTCGCGGATCTCTTCGGACGCATGCGGCCCGATCTGCTTCTGCTGATTGCGGACCGTTATGAGATGCTGGCTCCGGCATCCGTGGCGCTGGCTTTGCGGATTCCGATTGCCCATATTGAAGGAGGAGAGATCAGCGAGGGCGCAATCGACGACGCCGTGCGAAACGCTCTGACGAAAATGAGCCACATCCATTTTACGCCGACATACGCGGACCGGCAGCGGGTGATCGCGATGGGCGAAGAAGAATGGCGCGTTCACCGGTCAGGCGCGCCGTCATTGGATCACTTGCGGCGGCGGACGCTGCTCGACCGGGAGCAGGTTGAGTCACGATTGCGGATCGATCTTCAGTTGCCGACGATCCTGGTTGTGTATCATCCCGTGACCATTGCGCGCGACACGGTTCAGGAAGCAGATGCGTTGTTCGCCGCGCTGGAAAGCCTTCCAGACCAGATCCTATTCTGCTATCCAAATGCGGACGCGGGAAGCAGGGCGCTGATCGAGCGAACCAAGACCTTCGTGGCCTCCCGAAAACACGGAGATGTATTCACGAATCTCGACGCGGTGACCTATTGGAGCCTTTTGCGAAAGGTGGACATGCTGGTTGGCAATTCGAGCAGCGGAATCATGGAAACGGCGGCCTTCTCGCTGCCTACTGTCAACGTCGGAATCAGGCAGCAGGGACGCGAACGCCCGAGCAATGTCCTAGACGCCGCGCCTGACTCCAACTCGATTCTTGACGCGATAAGGATGGCGAGAAGCCGCGATTTTCGCGAATCCCTCGCAGGGATGGTCAACCCTTACGGAGACGGCTTCGCCTCCGAGAAGATCGTGAAAGTGCTGACAACGGTTCCTATCTCGCAGGAGCTTTTGATGAAGCGGCATCCGGCTCTCTCGGTTTCCGTTGATCTTGCTGCAAGCGCCCCGTAGTACCAAGAAGCCCCCTTTTAGGCCCTGATATCAGCGAAGATAGTATCCGCGCTGTGAAAGACGTGTTCCGCAGGATAAGGCCGCAGACGTCACTATAGTGCACTGTCCGTAATCAGCGATTCCAGCAAGTACAAGAGATTGACATCTTTGAGCGGCAGTGTTATATGGAGGTGTCCCCGCTAAAGAGCTACTCTGATCCGCAACGGTCCTAAACGCGGTTCCTTGTCGAGGCCATTTAGCGCCCCGGGACGCCCCTTCCGTCTGGCCGCGTTCGCGGTCTTTGCGTTCCTGCTCGGCTTTCCCAGATTGGCTGCCGCGCAGGCAAATCGTCGACAGCCGCTCATTACGCAGGCGGTGAATGAGGCGCAACTGACGCTGCTCCGAGGCAACACGCTTCCGCTGGCGCGGCAGGAGTTTGACCGGGGCGCGGCTCCGCCGACGCTGCCCATGCAGCGCATGCTGCTCGTTTTAACACGGAGTTCGCAGCAAGAAGCGGCGCTGGAGACGCTGCTGGAAGAACAGCAGGATAAGTCCTCGCCCAGCTTCCACCAATGGCTGACGCCGCAAGAATTCGGGCAGCAATTCGGCCCTTCCGATCAGGATATCCAGACCATCACTTCGTGGCTTGCGTCGCATGGCTTTGCGGTCGCGCGAATATCGGCAGGCCGCAACGTGATTGAGTTTTCGGGAACCGCGGCGCAGGTGCAAGCGGCGTTTCACACGACGATTCACAAGTACGCTGTGAATGGGAAAAACTATTGGGCAAACGCCAGCGACCCGCAGATCCCCAGCGCTCTGGCACCCGCCATAATCGGCGTGGATTCTCTGAATAACTTCCCCAGAAAGCCGATGCACACGCGCGTGAACGTGATTGCCAAAGCGATGGAGACAGCGCCAGCGAATCACGCAACGCCGCTCTTCACCTACCAGTGCGGTTCCAACCCGAATACGGGCGCACCGTTTTATTGCAACGGCGTCACGCCTTACGACTTTGCCACGATTTACAACGTTTTGCCGCTGTGGAACGCGACGTCGCCGATTGATGGCACGGGACAAACGATCGCGCTCGTGGGCCGGTCAAACATCAACGTGCAGGACGTGAGCAATTTTCGGACGCTCTTCGGCCTGCCTCCGAATCCTCCGCAGGTCATTCTGGATGGGCCCGATCCGGGCCTTGTGCCAGGAGATGAAACCGAGGCGGATTTGGACGTGGAATGGTCCGGCGCGGCGGCCAAGGGTGCGACCATCAAGCTCGTGGTTTCCGAGTCAACTTCGACCACGGATGGCGTGGATCTTTCGGCGCTCTACATCGTGGACAACGACATCGCTCCTGTGATGAGTGTCAGCTTTGGGAGCTGCGAACTCGACATGGGAACGGCGGGCAACCAGTTTTACCAAAACCTGTGGCAGCAAGCGGCAGCGGAGGGAATATCCGCCTTCGTCTCTTCGGGAGACGAAGGCTCGGCAGGGTGCGACTTCTTCCAGGGCACAACGCCGCAGCCGGCCAAAAACGGGCTGCAGGTGAACGGACTTGCCTCGACACCGTATAACGTCGCCGTCGGCGGCACCGACTTCAACGATTTCTTTAATCCACTGACATACTGGAATACGGCGAATAACCCAACAACGCAGGAATCCGCCAAGGGCTACATTCCCGAAATGACCTGGAACGATTCCTGCACGAACGCGCTATTCGCGCAAGTGGGCTTCAGCACGAGCGCCGAGGTCAACTGCAACAACCCGCAATTATCGGGAGCCGTCTTCACCATCGGCGGAAGCGGCGGAAAAAGCAACTGCACCGCGCCCACCGGTTCCACCGCGTCGAGCTGTGCGGGAGGCTATGCCAAGCCGTCATGGCAGACGGGCGCGACGGTGCCCGCCGACGGCAAGCGCGACCTTCCGGACGTGTCACTGTTTGCCAGCGACGGATTCCTTGGCAACTTCTACATGATGTGCGAAGCGGATATTTCGTCAGGAGCTTGCAGTACATTTAACTTTGTGGGAATCGGTGGTACGTCGGCGTCCTCGCCTGCTTTTGCAGGCCTGCTGGCACTGGTGGATGAGAAAACCGGGACGCGGCAGGGCAACCCCGACTTTATCTTGTATAAGCTCGCGGCAGCGCAATCCGCGTCCAACTGCAATTCCAGCATGGTGCCCGCGAGCAGTTGCGTTTTCAATGACATCACCGTGGGAACCATCGCCATGCCGTGCCAGAGCGGGAGCCTGAATTGCACGACATCGACGTACGGTGACCCATACGGCATCCTTTCCGGCTACAATGCCGGCGCGGGTTATGACGTGGCAACCGGCCTTGGTTCGGTGAACGCCAACAACCTGATCAACAACTGGAATTCCGTAACTTTCAAACCATCGACAACCACCCTGACGCTGAATGGCGGCAATGCGGTGAATATAACGCACGGGGCGCCGATCAGCGTGGGCGTCTCTGTTGCGCCTTCCTCTCCGCAACCTACGGGAGACGTTTCCTTGATGGCCACGCAAGGAACCAACACGCTAGGCTTCGATCGGCTGACATTGAATAATGGCGCGGCCTCGGGCACGACGAACATGCTGCCCGGAGGCGCGTCTTACACTGTGAAGGCGCACTATGAAGGCGACGGAAACTACGGCGGAAGTGATTCCAACGTTGTGACCGTCACGGTCACACCCGAATCCAGCAAGACGAGCCTGCGCATCGTGACTCTCGATCCGGCGACCGGACAAATCACGAATTCGAACGCAACGACATTTTCCTACGGATTGCTTTATTTTCTCCGCGCGGATATTACGAACAGCTCTGGCACGGACTGTTTCAACTCGAGCGCCGACACCATGGTCTACGGTTGTCCAACGGGAAATGTTTCGCTGACGGATAATGGGAGTGCTCTGGGTTCCGGAGCGTTCGCTCTCAATAGCCAGGGCAACACCGAAGATCAGACGATCCAGCTGACCGGCGGGTCGCACAGCTTGGCCGCGAGTTACGGCGGCGACAACAGCTACACGGGGAGTTCCGCGAGCGATGTCGTGACCGTCACGCCCGCGGCCACGACGACGTCGACTAGCTTTAATCCTCCGCTTCAGACCGTCGTGATCGGGAGTCCATTCGGAATTTTTGCGCTTACGAAATCGCAGAGCCTCGGTGGCGCTCCTACCGGAACGTATACCGTTTTCGATGGCGCCACGCAGATCGCGTCGACAGGCAGCTTCGTCGGCTTTGCAGGCACACCCGGCCAACCCGCGTCCTGTCAGGACGGCCTTGCTACGAGCGTTTCGGGGCCGTCGGGGCCGCACACGCTGACTGTCAAATACTCCGGTGACACCAACTATAGTGGCTCGACATCCGCCGCGGTCACCGTGAATGCGCTTTATCCCACAACGACCACGGCGTCCGCGAGTCCGAGCAGCATCATCTATGGGAATAGCGTGGCCGTGACGGCTACGGTGGACACAAGCAATCCCGCGAGCAATGCGGCCCTCAAGCCCACGGGCACTGTATCGTTTCCTGGCCTTACGAATCCCATCACCACGACGATGACTCAGGATTCCAATGGAAATTGGGAGATCCAAGCGACCATCACGACTACGCCGCAGCAGAGTGGGACCATCCAAGCAACCTACAGCGGCGATTCGAATTACGCATCATCGACCGAATACTCGCTCTTTGTCACGGTGACCATTCCGGACTTCAGCGTTTCGGCGAGCTCCGCACCACTGGTAATCACCGCCGGGCAAACAGGCACAGCGACGCTGACTATTACTCCACTGACGAATTACACGAGCACGGTTCAGCTCAGTTGCGCGCAGGAGAGCTCCATTCCGGGAGCCACATGCACCATTTCGCCATCGTCGGTGACGCTCAACAACGGCACAGCGGCTGCGGCAACGTTGTCGGTAACCACGCTTGCGCCGTCGAGCACCTTGAGCGCGGTGACCGCTCCGGTGTCCCTGCGTCCACCGACGCTGATTCCGCCCGTTCGCGAGGCTTGGCGGGCATTGAGCGGCTTGGCCGAACTTGCCGCGGTGCTTTTGCTTGTGTTTCCAGGTAAACGGCGATCCCTCGACGCCGGTCTGGGCTTCGGGCTCGTCTGCCTGCTGAGTTTTGCCATTGGATGCGGAGGTGGAGGGAGCGGAGGAGGGAACAGCGGTGGCGGCCCTGTGCCAACGACGACAACGCTTACTACATCCAGTACCAAAATTGCCCAAGGTTCTACTCTGACCCTTACGGCAAATGTGAAGTCGTCGCAAACGCTCACTGGAACCGCAATTTTCAACTTCGCAAATTGCAACTATTCGAGTGGCCAGCTTCTAATCAACGGGACTGCTCAACTTCAGCTCAGCACAACGGGTTTCCTGGAACCAGGAACCTGTACCACCACCGCACAATATGACGGAGATGCGAACAATCTGGCGTCCCACAGCGGGTCTCTGAACATCGTTGTCACCGGAAACACGCAGGAGCAGATCGCGGCGCAAACCGGCGCGGATACGCATCCGATCGACGTGAATATCACGATCCAGTAGTCACAGGCAACGAGAACTCGTTATGCCGTCTTTGCGCTGTGGTGAAGCGGAGCCTCGGTTTGTTCTTCCTCGATTGCATCGCAGGCCGGAGAGATGTACTCGGGCAGGATTTCGCGGAGCTTGGAGCGCACAGATCCCGCGCCATCGAGCGTCAGTGAAGCGCGCAGCTTCTCGAGATGCCGCGCAAGCACGGGCCGTTCGGCGCGCTTTCCGCGGATTCGCTTGATCTTGGGCCGATCCGTGGAAGGAGCAGCCGACAAAGCTGCGAATCTAGCGAGGTGAGAGTCCTCGTTCCGTCAATTGCCTGTCGTCGGACGGATAGCATATCCGATGCGTGCGAAGGTAACGACGCACGTTCAGCTCGGACGTAAAAGCCTCGG